>CAYNNY010000058.1:0-15054 GCA_964398555.1 uncultured Verrucomicrobiales bacterium | reverse complement strand
AGACTGCGGTGGTTGCCATCGCGGACAGTGATGCCTTGGTCATCAAGGTGTTCGAGGAGGGGCATGACTACTTTGCGGGTGCTGGCGAGGTGCTGGCGGAGTTCGCTGGCGGTGGCTCGGGCGCTTGATTGCTGGCTGATGAAGTGGCGGACGCTTTCGGCGGCGGTGTCACGGGCAGTTTTGGCGATGATGACTTTGGGCTCGAGTTCGATGGCTTTGCCAGAGCGGATGAGGAATTTGAGTGCTTGCTCCGCTTTGAGGCCAGGGGTGAGGTCGGCTCGATTGGGTGGCTGGAGGCCGGTGCGTTCGAGGGTGGCGATGATGGCTTTCGCCTCGGCGATGAGGTCGTCAGGGAGGGTGAGTGAGTGGCTGCTGTGGGCGATGGTCTTTCCTTGGCGTTGATAGCCGAGCGCTTCGAGGGCGTCGGGGAGAGTTTTTAAGATCTCAGGTGGGCAATCGGTGATGGATTTCTCGAGGTCTTCGAGTGGCATCGAGGGTAGATCCGGGTGGGTGCGGTGCCAGCTTTTGATGGTGGTTTCGGCTTGTTTGAGAATGCTTTTCCACCAGCGGGAACTGAGTAGCAGGGTGCCGTGTTGGATGATTGCTTGGCTTTTGAGCAGGTTGTCGATGGCGGTGCTGATCGCTTGGCTGGAGAACTGGTTGTTGGGAAGGGGGGTGGGTGGTTGAAGCTGGTGGTCGCGCTGGAGGGTGGTCTTGAGATAGGTGGTGAGATCATCCGGCTGATCGGCGCGAGGCTGGAGAAAGGTGGTGCGGTCTTCGGTGCGGAATCCTTGTCTGGCGGGATGGGCATCGAGCACGGTGCCGCCGGCGAGCGTGTTTTGCTGGGCTCCATCGCGGAGGACGAGTCGGTCCCCTGTTAGGAGGAAGATAGGAGTTTCAAGCCGGAGCTGGGCGAGGCATTTTTCGCCGGGGTTGAGATGGTTGCGGCCATTGAGAATCACACGGGCGCGGCAGCGGGTGGAGCCGTGGTGGAGGATGACGGTTTCTGTGTGGCGAAGCGGGCGTGGTTTACTGCCGGGGACGGGACGTTCGAGGCGTTGCAGTTCCACGTCTAGGGTATCGGTGGGCGTGCCGCAGTTTTCAGTGGTTAGGGTGTTGCCGCGTTGGGCTCCGGGTTTGCCTGGGGAGTCGATGGCTAGATCAGGCAGGTTCAGGGCGGTGCGCATTCCTGGGAGCGCAGTTTCAAGTGACTGGCTGTGGTTTTGAATGTAGCGAACGCGGGTGGTTAGGCCTTGGGGTTGGAGGGTGAGGGTGTCGCCGAGGTGGATGGTTCCTCCGCTGAGGGTGCCTGTGACTACGGTTCCGGTGCCTTTGGGGGAGAAAAGTCGGTCGATGGAGAGGCGTGGCTTTCCAGCATCGGCAGGAGGAGGGCAATTGCGCAGGGATTTGAGCAGGGTGGATTTGAGTTCTTCTATGCCTTCTCCGGTGATGGCTGAGACGGGCACGATGGGGGAGTCTGCGATGGCGGTGTCTTGCAGCTCATCACGGAGGACTTCTACGGCAAATGGCACGTCATCGGAGAGGTCGATTTTGGTGAGTGCGATGATGACGCGTTTAATGCCGAGGTAGGTGAGGATGTGGAGGTGCTCTTCGGACTGAGGCATCCAGCCATCGTCGGCTGCGATGATAAAGATGGCGAGGTCGAGCGCGCCGACGCCCGAGACCATGTTGTTGACGAAGTCGGCATGGCCGGGGACATCGATGATGCCCACTTCGTAGGTGTTTTTCTCATCGCTGAGAGAAAGGTGGGCAAAGCCTAGATCGATGGTGACACCCCGTGCTTTTTCCTCGGGTAGGCGGTCGGGGTCCGTGCCTGTGAGAGCTTGGACGAGGGAGGATTTTCCGTGATCGATGTGGCCGGCAGTGCCGATGACGAGGTGCATGGTGGAGGGGTAAGAGACAAGAAGGAAGAGTCAAGAATCAAGATGCAAATCAGAGAGGGTTAGCGGAGCTTGTTTCTCATCGCGTTTGCTTTCAGATCATAGATGTGAAAGTCGAGTCGAGCGAAGGCGGATAGATCGAGGGTGACATCGCCAAAGGCTTGGCTGTAGCCGTTGAGTTGGTTGTTTTTGAAGGAGTTGAGTTTGAGCGTGATGAATCCACCGTGGTGAAACCAGGCGCGAATATCGTCGGGGTATTTTTTAGGCTCGTCTTCTGTGTCGCCGAGAGAAAGCGACTTGATGCGTTTGATGGGAATGCGGATGGGCGTGTATTTGGTTTCGATAATCATGCGTCCATCGAGCACTTTGCCGACGGTGCAAGGGACCTCGTCGCCATTGTTGAGGATGATGGTGTGAGGGAGGTCTTGTTTGGATTCGTCGTCGTCTTCTTTGTCGGGGTTTTCCTCTTGCTTCGATGGGATGGTGTTTGCTTGGTTAGGGAGGCTGGTGCCATTCCAGCGAGTGACGGTGAGTCCGGAGATTTGGATCGGGTGTTTTTGATCGGCGATGAAGCTGAGTCCGGTGCCGAGGTCTTTGGGGTCAGGGCTCAGGGATTGGAGCAGGCAGGCGCGTATGCCATTGATGTAGATGCTGAAGGTGCCGTCCTTTCGATGGGCAAAGATATCAAAGTGGGCACGTTTGGTATCTGGGTTTAAGCGTATTTGCGGCCAGCGTCTGGCTCCCTGGAATTGGCCACGTTTGGCGACATTTCCGTAGGTGCGGAGGTAGGCGTAGTTCGAGCTGAAATTGATATCGTAATAGGCTTTGGGTCGATCTTTGGTGATGTCACTGGAGTAAAGTAGCATGTGAAAGCGCATCGAGCTCTCCCAAGTGATATCAAAGCTGACGTGAGTTTTTTCGTGCAGTCCGATATCGCGACCAATACCACCGCTGGCGCGTGAAACGAGTGCGCCGTTGGCAAATTTCCAGCTGCCCTTTCCTCCCGATAGCGTCCACTCTTTGAGGTTGTTCGGGCCAAAATAGCTTCCGGGAGTGTTATGAATGACTTGCAGGGATTTTACCATGGATCGTTTGATCGAAATGATGCCGCCATACCAGGTCTTCAGTTTGATGCTTTCCGGAGTTAGTTCGTGAAGTTGGCCGAGAATGGAATCGTTGCTCGTCTCGTGCCACCGAGGCTGAAGGGTGACGCGAGCGAGTGTGTCCGGACGGTCTTTGGCTCCCCAGTTATTAAATTCTAGACTGAGCACGGTGCTGGTGGGGAATTTGGCAGTTTGTCGCAGGCTATCAGAATCAAAGATGAGGTCGCCTTGTTCATTGATGGATTGCGGTTGGCCGCTGAGCCGGTCGCCGTTGGTCAGGAAGACGCGGGATGTGGATGGGTTTGCAGCTTGTTGTGAAGATGGTTCTTTCTCTATCTCTGTCTTCGTTTCCGCTTTGTCCTGCGCCAATGATAGAGAGGCAGCGAGGGCAGTGGCGATGCTCCCTAGGTAGAGTTTTTTGAGACTTGGATGGAGAGCGGGCTTCATGGTGGAGATGAGAAAGGAGGGCAAGAAAAGCGTGGGGTTGTTATTCTGAGGCGCTGGGTTGCACCGTGATGCTGGAGACTGAGGTGATGTCGATGCTGATGGGGCCGAGAATAGAATGGTGGATGGTGATTTTGCCATCAGTAAGTTGTGGATTGTTGAGCTGGAGGGTTCCTCCTCCTACGAGTTGGGCGCTGTAGTGCGCGGGGGAGTGTTTTGGTGGGTCCGTTTGAGCGGCAAAGATGAGGGTGCTGATGCGGTGCTCCGGCACTGGGGTGAAGCCGGAGTCTGAGTGCTGGGGTTTGAGATGGATGATGCGGTTGTTGGCTTTGGTTTGAGTGATTGATTTCAGTTGGACTGAGAGAATGTCGCCCTCGTTGTCGATCAGGATATCTTCTTTGCCTTGGCTGAGTTTTTCCTGATACCTTGTCTGTGACCCATCGCTCCAGTTGCTGATGACCAAGTTATTAATAGAGCTGCTGTCGGCCTGATTTGATCCGTCATTGAGGATGATGTAATTTCCCTCGGTTGCTTCTGCGTTGTCGATCCATTTTCCGACCATTTTGGCATCGATGTGGAGTGTGATTTCTCCGAGGGCGCGATTGACGAGAAGATCAATGTTGATTTGTTGTTTTGATATTTCGTGAGGTTTGCGGGGGATGTTTACCAGTGGTGAGGGGGTTTGATTTTTGAGCACTCGCCGGAGTTTGATGCCGGCTGAGTTGAAGGAGAACTCGTAGGCGTTTTGTTTGGTGCGTGCTTTGCTGTTCTCTGCGCAGAAGCGGAAGGTGAAATTGGGGTTTGAGACCCAAGCCAGATCAAAATTGATATGGAGGTTCTCCGTCGGTTCGAGTTGGCGGGCCAGTGTGCCTACTCCTTGGCAGGTGTAGCCTTTGGCGCTTGAGTATGACCACTGCCCTTTGTGGGAGGACCATTCGGTGGGCGCGTCCGTTCCTTGATAGATGACTTGGTTGGCTGATATTCCAAATTGAAGGGACTGGATGCTGTGGCGGGGAATCTGGAGATTGCCTGCATACCAGGTGGAGACGTGTAGGGAGTCATCATCCATGGAGATGACGCGGCATGGTAGGATATCGCCGTTGGAGAGGGTGAGTTGTTCCGTGTGTTGATGATGGGATTTTTCTTGAGCGGCGAAGTTGATTTTGGTGATCTTATCGGCTTTGATTTCGATGGGTGTGGGCGTCAGCGTGGATGTGAGGGTCACCCGTTCGTTGTTTAATGCGCTGATGGTGCCAGTGAGGGCGTCGTCCTGAACGAGTTTGACCACGTCAGCACGAGCTCCGGTTAGGGTGCAGAGTGCTGCTGCGGCGAGCGCGCAGATGATTGGTTTGTTAAAAGTTGTCATCCCAGAGATCGAGTAGGCTGTTTTTGTGTGAAAAGTCGATGATGTTGATGAAGCTGGTATCGAGCTTCAGCTGATCGAACAAGTTGGTTGATAGATTAGTTTTTCCATCTTGAGTGGAGGTGGGAATGCCGGTGATTCTGCCGTAGGGGTAAACGAAGAAGTAGACGGCTTCCTTGGCTTTTTCTGGGGCGGTGTTTTGCTGGCCAGTGGCGAGGTGGATTTCCTCAACTTCATCCAGAGGAATGGTCATGGAGTTGTCGTAGGTGCCGGTGAAGCTTACTTGATTGTCTTGGATGCTCTTGAAGGTTCCAGAGAATCGGTCCACTCCATTGTTGAGCAGGATGACATCGCGTTTGGATGTGCTCATGCTTTGGGCAGAGTCTTTCATGCCATTCCAGTGGGAGATGGAGATATGGCTGATTTTGATCTCCGGGTTATTGTAGTGGGGTGAGCGGGCAAAGGCGAGGTGGTTGCCTTTGCCATCGTAGTGATCGCCGAGTGCCCATTTGCCTCGGAAGCTGCCATCTGAGAAGATGAGAATGGATTTGTTGAGCCGATCGATCCGGAGTTCGATATTTGTTTCATCTTTGCCGGTGAGCGCGAGCGATACCCGGGTATCGTTGAATGAGTTGAGCTGAGGTTTTCCTGTTTCCTTATCATAGGTGATGGATGATAGATTGGCGCTGTGGGTGGAGATGCTGAGGATGTAGGCGCGGCCTGGGGTGCTGCTGCCAGTCAGTCGGGTGCTTAGTTTCTCGTTATACTCCGGTGGGTCGAAATCGGCGTGAAGGATGACGTTGGCATAAAGTGAGCCACGCCATGCAAGTTTGAACGAGAGCTTGCATTGGTCGGGAAGGGCATTTTCTCTGACCAAATAGCGGGATTTATCCGTGCCGGAATACCAGGCGTTGGTGCTGTATTTCCAGTCGGTTTGGTCTTCTTTCCAAATGATGTCGTCTTTGTTGTCCTCTACTTTATCGGCCTTGGCTGGTTTCTTTCGAGCTTCCTCCTCGGCCAATTTTTCTTCCTTGGTTTTTAATGACTTGATGGTTTTCCAGCCATCGCTGTTCAGAGGGCCAAAGTAATGGAGTTTTCCGCCGAATGGACTTGTCGAGAGGCGGGTGATGTTATGGCGCTCGATGGCGAGTGTGCCGAGGTGTTCGGTTTCTATGGTTACGTTGTTGTCATCGGCGGAGATGATACGGCCGGGGATGACGTCACCGTTAATGAGATGGATGGCGGATTGATACTGGAGGGCCTGATGAGCCTGGCCGCCATTGAGGACGATGCGCTGGAGTTTTTTTGTGCTGAAGGTAATGGGATCTGGCGACTCTTGATTTTTCCAGAGGAGATTTCCTTTGGCATCGAAAGCTAGAAATTGGCCATGCAGTGTGTCGTCATTGGCAAAGCGAAGCATGTCCTTTCCGGTGTCCTGATCTGCTGCTGTGGGCAGAGGGCAGGTGATGAGACCGAGTGCAAGTGTGCAGGAAAGTGGATTCATTTTTCGTAGATGGGTAAGAAGCGGTAGTTGAGAGCGAGTGAGAGGAGTGCACCAGCGGTGCTGAAGGGGTTGCCGTGGTTTCCGGCCCATGAGCCATCGGGGAGCTGGGTGACGGAGAGTAGCCGGATGTTATCTTTATTCCACTGATTCCAGAGGTCTTCATCGGCTTGGAAAAGTGCCTGAGACATGTAGTAGCGGAAGTAATATGGATAGGTGCCCTCTTGTGATTTGATGTTCTGTTTGAGGTATGCCGTGGATTTGGCAAAGGCCTTTTCATCTTTCTTTTTGGCCAGCGAGTAGCAGAGCGAGCCAATGGCGGTGAGTGTGAGCCGGCCGCTTCCGCTGCTGGTGTAGCCGTAGGCTCCTTTGGAGTTGCGGCAGCTTTTCATGTAGGCCAGAGCTTTGTTGATGGCGCTATCTGGCACGGGGATGCCAGCATTACGGGCGGCGAGCAGGGCGACGATTTGGCAGCCTGAGACCGTGGTGTCTGCGGTGCGTGTGTTAGTAGGATCGTATCGCCAGGCGTGGCGTGGGTTGGTTTCTTGAGATTTGAGGATCAGGTCCACGGCTTTTTTGAGCGCGGGGGCGATACGTGGGTCATCGACCATGCCGTAGCATTCTGCCAGCGCGAGGGTGGCGAATCCGTGATCGTACATTTGAGGTCCCATGTAGCCTTGTTCATTTTCCTTTTGTTTTTTGACGAGGTAGCCGATGGCTTTGCGGATTTTCTGCGCATAGGGGCCATGGTTAGGGTCCTCTCCGTGGGCGAGAAAGGCGAGGGTGCAGAGTGCGACGACGCCGGGGCGGCTGCCGCTGTTCCCTCCACCCCATGAACCTTCAGCGGTCTGACTATTGGAGAGGTAGCGTAGGCCGCGGGTGTACATGGTTTCCACCTGCACGGGGATGGTGTCGTTTTGCCTACGCGGCAACGACTGCGCGTGCGCGAGCAGGGGGGTGAGGATGAGGATGGCGAGGAGAAATTTCATCGTGATTGGAAAACTTAGCGTTTCTTTACTGAGTTGGTGACGCCTTTGTTATAGGCATCCATGGCTTTTTGGAATTCACGGGGCAGGGTGCCGCCGGAGTTTCCTGAGTTTTTGGGGACGCGGCGCTGGGAATTTTCATCGGTGTTGTCGGGAGATCCGGTTTTGCCGCTGCCTGAGCCGCTCCCGTTTCCGCCTCCGCCGCTTGAGCCTTCGCCCTCACCTTGGCCGGGCTTTTCTCCTTCGCCTGGTTTCTCGCCGACGTCTTGGCCACCGTTCATCATGTTTTGCATCATTTCTAGCATGGAACCCATGCTTTTTTGGCTATTTTTTCATGTGCCGCCTGATTTCTGTTGTTTTTTCTTTGCGGCTTCGAAGATTTTTTCGATCACTTCGGTTTCAACCGCGATGGTTGAGCCGTCGGTGTTGGTTTGTTCCAGTAGGTCGGTGGCCTCGGCCATGGTGATTTCAATTTCGCTGAGGAGCTTGACGACTTCGGGGTCGGTTTGCTCATCGATGAGGTCTTGGACATCAGCGGATAGGTCGTCTTGCTCAAGCGAGAGGTTTTTGGCACCTCGTTGGTGTTTTTCCATGGCTTGGAAAATTTCTTTTTTGCTTAGTTTTTCTTTGGCTGTGTCTGTGGCGGATATTGCAGCGGGGGTGGTTACAAGGGCAGTTACAGCCAATGTGGTGCAGAGGTGAGTGATGTGTGAAGGTTTCATGGATTTGCTGGGGGTTGCTGGGGTTGTTGCCTGCGGGGCTAGACAGAATTGACCGAATTTTTCAGAATTACTTAGGTTGAGGGCTTAGGTTGCGGGTTTGGGGCTGAGTTTTGGAGTTTTAGGGAGCGTTTGAGATCTTCTAGGGCGCGGGTGCGGGAGCGGATGTCCTGTTCCTTTTGAATCATGCGCATTACCTTGAGCATAAATTCGAAGTCTTTGTCTTCTTGGGCTGATCCACCGCCGCCGCCACCACCACCGCCGCCGCCGCCACTTTTTTTGTCGCCTTGGAGTTGTTTGGCCCATTTTCTGAGCTGGTCCGCCCAGTGTTTTGACTGGGAGATGGATGAGAATGAGATATTGGCGGCGACTCGGGTGGTGAGGGACTCCATCGCTTCATCGATACGTGACTTACGCATTTCATTGAAGAGTTTTTTGTGTTCTTCCTTCTGGGTGCGGGCGTAGTAGTGGCCGAGGTCTTCTTGGATCCAGCGCACATCACCTGCGGTTTGGCGTTGTTGATCGTGGGCGGCTTTGATTGATCGTTGTTCGACGGGGTCGAGGTCCTCGAGTTCGCTGCCGATAAGTTTATCGATGGAGTCGATGAATGAGGATGCGATTCCTTCTTCTTCGTTGGCGGCGCGTTTCAGGCGATTGACGAAGGTGCTGGCCTCGAAGTCGCGGTTGGCTTCATTGGCGTCCTTGAGTGCCTGCTTCATTTTAGCGATGGCCTTTTTCTGTTCTTCGACGGCTTGCTTGAGGTCTTGTTTGGCTTTCTCTGGTGTATTGCGTTCGCTCTGGGCGTCTTGAAGTTTTTGCTCGACCTTTGGGAGGTCTTGTTGGGCTAGTTCGCGCATGCTCTGCAGCGCCTTGCCCATTTTTTGCAGCGCGTCTTTATCGATCTCTTCATTGCGCACGGAGTCTTTGAAGAGTTTTTCCATGCGTTTGGTGAGTTGTTGCATCCGCTCTTTGTTTTCGCGCTCGGCATCTTGCTGGGCTTGGAGTTTTTTCTTATTGGCCTCGTTCTGGAGTTCCTTGTCGTCTTGTCGCTCGATGCGTTGGTTTTCATCGTTGAGGTTTTGCTCTTTACGGGTGATGTCCTCAAGCTCGCCGATGGCGCGGTCGAATTCATTTTTGAGCATTTGGGCGTGTTCGTTGCGGGTGAGGATGTAGAGCACGATGGGCTCGGAGTAGATTTTGCCTCGGCCTGGTTTGTAGTCTTCTGTCCATGATCGGAGGACGAGCTTTTGCGGAACGATCCCGAGGTTGGCAGGGGAAAAGGCAGAGGGTTTGTGGAGGTTGGTGCGGGTGGAGGCTCCTTTTTCGAGGAGGAGTTCTCCCTTGGCTGGGGTGTCGCTGGTGGGCTTGGTGAATTCTCCCTGCCAGCTTAGGCCACAGGCTTTCAGTCCGTAGTCATCCTCGGCGAGGACTTCGAACTCGATGGTTTCTTCCGCCAGCATGATGTGCTGACGTTCGAGGCCTTGGATATAGGTCGAGGGGATTTGGTCTTGGTTGCTTTCGAGTCTGATCTTGAGCTGGGAATCCGGCTTGAGGCCGAATATGTCCAGCCATTGAATGGAGACGAGCTGCGGGCTGTCTGAGATAGCGATTGGCGAGGATGTGATTTTTCTGCCTTGGAGCTTGAGTGAGATGCTTCGGGCTGAGGCTGGTGCTTTTTGATTTTCTCCGGTGTTTTTCTCCGGAGTAGGATCAACTTCTTCGTCCACTTCTTTGGGCAGGGTGGTCACGGTTCCCGTGGCGGAGGTCAGTGCGCGGCTGATGGTGGTTTGAATTTGGATGTCACTGCCTTCTAATACGCTGAGGAATCCTGAGCGAAGATCAGAGCTGGTGTCAGGGCGTTCGAGGTAAGCGGGGAGTTTAACGGCGGCGCGGATGTTTTCCATCGATGGGCGAATGACGGGCTCAACGGGCAGGCTATGGCGGGCGTCGTCAGCTTCGATGTGGAGGTTGTCCTGGGCGCGTTGTCCGGGGAATGTAAAGGTGTAGGCTCCATCGGTGAGGGTGGCTTCTGTCCATTCGCCGTTGCCGTAGCGGGCACGGGCGGTTTCAGGGCGGCGGTTGGATTTTTCCGAAAGTGGGATGGTGAGGCTGAATGACTCTCCGTAGGGGACGTGGTGCGGGGTGCTGATGGCGGAGAAATCAAGCTGGGTGAAGGTGTAGCGCGCCGTGTCTGATAGCGGCATGAGCCAGCGTTTGAGTGAGTTGATGCCGGCATCCGGCACAGTGATGAGTGCGGCGGCGGCCATCAGGAAGAGGGCGATGACGATGAGGCCTCCTTTGCGGTGGCGTGTGGCGGGGAGGGCATCGAGAAGGTTTTTGGCGGCGGCATCAGTGGCCACGGTCTGCATGGCGGCGGCCCGGAGCTCAGGGGAGAGTGTGTCACGGCCTTCTTTCTGGTCCTGAAGTTCGACAGCGCCGAGTAATCGATCGCCTAGTTTGGGAAAGCGGCGCGAGATCAGGCGGGCGAGCTGGTTTTCGTAGCGGTGGCCGTAAACCCAACGTCGGATCCAGTAGGGGGCGAAGATGGAAAAGAGTGAGACGCCGAGGATCAGGATGATCAGCCGCAGGGTGTGCGGCGTTTCCATAAAACGATCCAAGCCGAAGACGAGTAGAAAGGAAAAGAGGAGTCCAAAGCATCCGGCGAGCACTGCCTCGGTGATTTTGATCTTCCAGAGTTTCTTTTTAAATTGTTCCAGCTGGGTGCGCAAGCCGCCGGGGATGGGGGCTTGATGGGGAGGTTGGGACGATGGCGGGTCGGCAGGCATGAAGAAGTGGAGAAAGATGTGAACAGAGAGAGACTTCCATGAACTACGTATTGATGCCAGTGGATTTCTCATAAATATAACGCTGTGGGTGGGGGATTTTTTGATAAAAAGAGCAATTATTGATTTCTTAGGGGGTTCTGGTGATTTTATAACAAATGTAGGCTTGTATTTTGGGCTGGCTGGCTTATTTCCCTGCTCAGATTTTGAGAGATTTGAAGACAGAGCCCGCTTGGACGGATGTTGATTTGGGGATGCCACTGCCGGATACGCAGCATGCATGCTCCGTGTGCCTTCCTACATGGGACTCTGTGTTGGGTTACGAAGACGGGCTGGATAAGGTGATCAACAGAATGCGTTGTGGTTACCCGAGGTTTTTTTGTCACCCGGCAGTGGAGCGATTATTTGCCGAGGCTACCAAAGCTGTAGCTGAGAGTGGTTCCAGGGTGGTGGTTTTCCCCACCAAAAAAGCGGCTCAGCGGGCGCAGAGATTTGTGGAAAAGCGCACAGCAGCGGCTTTGCGGATCGCCAGCTATGAGGGATTGCAGGCGTTGATCGTGCCTGTGGCCGATTATGCGGTGGCGATGGAATACTGGCGATACACCGGTGAAATTGTCAGTAGCCGACAAGCCGAGCGAGTGCTCCAAGGGCAGCCGGCGAGTGACTTTGCCACGGAAAGTTTACGCTCAGGCATAGCCAAGCAGGGCGGTTATGATTCCTCCGATGTGTATCTTTACGAAAATGGCATGGCGGGTATTTTTGGTATCTATCGCGCGGTGACGAAGATGTTTCCGGGTAAGAAGACGCTGCAGCTTGAGTTTCCGTATGTGGATGCCTTGCGGGTGCAAAACCACTTTGGAAGTGGAGTGGTTTTTCTTAATCACGCCCAGGGTGAATCTTTCGAAGAGGCGCTCCGCCGCATCAGCAAGGGGGAGTTTGCGGCGGTTTTCTGTGAAGCTCCCAGTAATCCTTTGCTGCGAACCATTGATTTGCCTACGGTGGCGACGGCGTGCCGTGAGGGCGGTATTCCTTTGATCGTGGATGATACCACTTGTTCGGTGCTCAATATCGAGATTTCCCAATACGCTGATATCGTAACCACTAGCCTGACCAAGTGGGTATCAGGAAAGGGAGATGTCATGGCGGGGCAGGTGACGCTTTGTCCGGATTCGCCGATGTATTCAGACTTGCAGGCATTTTTTGAAGAAGATTGTCCTGGGGGATCAAGGCTCTATGCTTCTGATGCTCGTGTCCTTGCCCGTAACATTGGTGGGTTTGAGGAGAGGATGCTGGTGTCCAATCGAAATGGTGAGGCTCTGGCGGATCTGCTAGTGGAGCATCCTGCGGTGGAGCAGGTTTATTATCCTAAATTTACGACGGCTGATCTTTACAACACGATCAAGCGTCCCGAGGGCGGCTATGGTGGTCTGATCTCTCTGGTTTTGAAAAACCGGAAGAAGTCTCCCAAATTTTTCGACGCCCTGAAGATGTCCAAAGGGCCTAGTTTGGGCACGGACTTCAGTCTGGCTTGTCCATTTACCTTACTCGCTCACTATGACGAGCTCGCTTGGGCCGAAGACTGCGGGCTGGATCGGAATCTTATCCGTATTTCCGTAGGGGTGGAGGATCAGCAAGTGCTTTTGGACGTGCTGGGTGAGGCCTTGGCTATGGCGTAGACCCTCGAAATGCATTGAATTTTCAGCCGGTTAACATTAGTATCTTTATAAGTATTATTTTTTTCTATTGCGGTACGGTTTTTGCTGGAGTAGTAGCTGATGTGCCAGCTTCAACTTGGCGATTAGTTTTACAGATTTTCAAACATTTACTATTTTTATCATGGCTCAATCCAAAACCCGCCTGGCATTACGTGTCAACGCAGACAATCCTAACCACCACCTATGGAATAACCGTGGAGTGTGGTGGTGTCACCTGACTGTGCATAAGAGTGATGCCACGTCCGAGCGTCTTCGGTTTTCTCTGAAAACTCACGATGTGGAAAGTGCTCGCGACCGACGTGACCGAATCCTGCGCGACATTGCTGAGCATTACGAGATTGCGGCTTAATCGTTGCGTAGAGATCAAAAAAACCCCATGAAAAAGGATTCATGGGGTTGGTGAAATGGAGTTTTGATTACTTTACGATCCTTTAAAATGGAATGTCATCGCTGCGCAGGTCGTCTGACGATGGTTCCCCGGATGGAGGGGCTGCTGCGGCCGGAGCGCTAGTGGCGGCTGCGGGTTGGCTGGCCGCACTGGAGGTGTTTCCGCCTGAGCCTGAATTGGCGCCGATGATTTTCCAGCAGTTGAGGTTGACGTAGTAGCGGTCCTTATATTCGTTGCCGCGGATGTCAAAACTGACGGTGACTTCCTGGTCTTGTGAAAAGTTGTCCAGCCAGGTGCATTTGTCTTTGATGAGTTCAAATTTGACGTCCTGCGGGTAGTTGTCATCACCGATGGTGATTACGAATTCACGCTTGGTGAATCCGCTGGGGAAGGTTTGGGTGTCGAAAATAACTTTGAGTTTTCCAGTAGCTTCATACATGATAATATAATTTTGTTAATGTGTTGAGCGGTGAAGATTGCTTAAATGGTATGGTTTGTCAAAGTAAGAAGTGGGGATGACTTAGATTCGGTGTATTTAAGGTGGATGGCTTAGTGTTTTTCGGCGTAGGGGGTGGCGAGCTTGAGGTTGGGGTTGATGTCCTCGTGCAGGCTGGAGGATTTTCCCAGAAGGTGACTGTGCAGGGCGACAAAGGCGATCATCGCGGCATTGTCGGTGGAAAGGGAGGGAGGGGCGATGAGGAGCTGGAGAGCATGGTGATCGCAGGCTTTTTGCATGGCATCTCGCAGGGCGATGTTGCAGGAGACTCCTCCGGAGAGGGTGATGGTGGTCTCGCCGCATTGCTCGGCGGCGCGCATGGTTTTGGTGACGAGTATCTCGATCACGGCCGCTTGGAAGGAGGCGCAGAGGTCCGGAATGGCATCGGTGGGGGCGCGGCCGGTTTCGGGGTTGAGTTTTTGCAGCTGATAGAGCACGGCGGTCTTGAGGCCGGAGAAGGAGAAGTCGAGCCCGTCTTTCATCATCGAGCGCGGGAACTTGAAGGCGGTGGGTGAGCCGGAGCGGGCTTGTTTTTCAATCTCGGGCCCGCCGGGGTAGGGAAGGCCGAGCATTTTGCCCACCTTGTCGTAGGCCTCGCCAGCGGCATCGTCACGGGTGCTGCCGAGCAGGGTGTAGTCTCCAAATCCTTTCATCTGGATCAGCATGGTGTGGCCGCCGGAGACGATCAGGGAGAGGTTGGAGCGGAGTTGATTTTCATGCAGAAATGGGGAGAGCAGGTGGCCTTCCATGTGGTTGACAGAGATAAATGGTTTGCCGGTGGCGATGGAGAGCGATTTGGCGGTGGTGTTGCCTACCAGCAGTGATGAGGCTAGGCCCGGACCAGCGGTGGCTCCGAAGGCATCAATCTCGTCGATTTTCAGTTCTGCGTCCTCAAGGGCGCACTCGATGAGTGGCCTCAGGTGCAGTGAGTGGTTTCGGCTGGCTAGCTCTGGCACCACGCCGCCAAACTCACGGTGGATATCGATCTGAGACGAAATTTCGGATGCGAGCACCTCGATATGGTCGCCTTGCGCATCGTTGTGATGGCGCAGGATCGCAACAGCGGTTTCATCGCAGCTGGACTCGATAGCGAGGATGGTAGTGGGCATGGAGGGGGTTTTAAACTTAATACCCATGATGAACAGAATAAATTGCGGCTGTTGCATATATGCCGTATGCGGCGCCAGGGAATCGCAATTATTCTTGTGAAGATTATTTTGAGGTGCGTGGGCAATTTTATTTGATTCGAGTAATAAATTATCCGTCAACTTATTTCTTGTGCTTGGTGACAGCCTCACCCTGATTCTTGAAGATGCTTGATTGAAGCTGTAAGTCTCCCTGCCGTGTTAATTTTTAAAAATCATTTGACAAAATAATTAACTAACGATAAATCTTAGCTGTCGATAAATCTTAGCTGTTCAACGAAGGTTGGGCGGGATCTTAACAAGTCCAAAAACAGGTGGTTCGATGAGTACCATGAAACTTGTCACCAAACCGACAATGGTCGGGGAGGTGACGGTGTATGTCCAAGCCTTGCGGCCAAAGACCGTTGCGGTCGACCTGTTTCGATCTTGTTAACTCCCCGTCCGCTAGGAAGGTTCATCTTTGTTGGAGAATCATATTTCACACCTTAAATCTCCAATGAAATCTACTTA
>CAYNNY010000057.1:0-15334 GCA_964398555.1 uncultured Verrucomicrobiales bacterium | reverse complement strand
GCCGCAGGCATCAACCCATATCATCACCCATAGAATCCCCTTCTACTCTTATTAAATAATTCGTCAAATCCGTGTGATTCGTGGTTTAAAATTTACCCAAACCCGCTATCACTCCCCCGCCATGCTTGATATCAAAGCCATCCGCGAAGACGCCGATACCATCAAAACCCGCCTTGCCACACGTGGCGGCGATGCCTATTTACTCATCGATGAAGTCCTTGCCTGCGACGAAGCGCGCCGCAAAGCCGAGACCGACAAACAATCCCTTCAGTCCCAACGCAAACAACTCTCCAAACAAATTGGTGCCTTGATGGGTCAGGGGAAAGCCGACGAAGCCGAAGCGATCAAAGAAGAAGTCCGCACGCTCGGAGACCAAATTTCAGAAATCGATGCCGCATCGGAAACTGCCAGCGCCCGCCAAACCGAGCTTCTCATGAGCATCCCAAACCTGCCCCACGCGGATTGCCCCGTAGGTGCGGATGAAGACGCCAACCCCGAACTCCGTGTCTGGGGCACCAAACCTGAGATCTCAGACCCACTCGACCACGTCGCACTCGCGGAAAAACACGGCCTGATCAGCTTTGACGATGGCTCTAAAATCACGGGATCCGGCTTTGTCGTTTACCGAGGCAAAGGCGCCCGACTCGAACGCGCCCTCATCCAATTTCTCCTCAACACCCAGAGCGATGAACATGGCTACGAGGAAGTGAACGTGCCCATCCTCATCAAACGCGAATGTATGGAGGGCACTGGCCAGCTGCCGAAGTTTGAAGACGATATGTATGGTATCGAGGACAACACGCTTTTCCTTGCCCCCACCGCCGAAGTCCCCGTCACCAACCTCTACCGCGATACCTTGCTCAAGGAAGACGACCTTCCCGTCAAACTCACCGCCTTCACCCCCTGCTTCCGCCGTGAAGCCGGTAGCGCGGGCCGCGATAACCGAGGTATCATCCGCACCCACCAGTTTGATAAAGTTGAACTCGTCCAGATTGTCCACCCGGACCAATCTGCCGAACTTCTCGAAGAGCTCACCGGTCACGCCGAAGCCATCCTTCAAAAGCTTGGCCTCCACTACCGCGTCATCGAGCTCTGCACCGGAGATATCGGATTCTCCTCCACCAAGACCTACGACATCGAAGTCTGGTCGCCTGGGCAAAATAAATTTCTCGAAGTTTCCTCCTGCTCAAGCTTCGCCGACTACCAAGCGCGCCGGATGCGACTTCGCTTCAAAGATGCCGACGGCAAAAACCAGATCTGCCACACCCTGAACGGTTCAGGCACCGCCTTGCCGCGTCTTTACGTCGCCCTCATCGAGCAGCACCAGCAACCCGACGGCAGCATCCGCATCCCAGAAGCACTCGTCCCCTACTTCGGAGCCAACCATATCGGAGCCTAAAGTAAGGCGACTTTGCAAGTTGCCCACTTCCTGTCGTGCGCCGTGCTGGGTATAGAACTACCCAAGCTCAATCCTGTAAATCTTGTCAATCCTGTCTAAAAAAAACATATCAACTCCCCGAGCATTAGACTCTTATCGAGACTCCGAACCGCAAAACTTGCAGCCCCTCAACTAAAATCCTCAGCACGGAGAAGCCTTACCTCCTCCGTCCGCAGGGCTAGATCCAGATGCTCCCGAGGACTGATAATAATTACCCGCAGCAACGACAATCAAAACCCCAGCGGCGATAATCCAAATGAGAAGCTGTTTGTTTTTCATGATGTTTTATGCCGCCATGGGTGAAGGTAGCGGTGTTGACCGTGCCAATCGGGCAGCTCATGAGCCGCCCATGCGATGCCCACCATATAGGCGACGGGCACAACAATCAAGGCCAGACCGAAGGTCGCGAGAGAAAGCAGTGCCGCAACAAAAACCATCAGCAGATTCCCCCCGAGCAAAATCATCAACCCTGTCAGGTAATGATGTTTGTAAAGATGCCCCACACCAGGGACAACACTCAATATAGCCGCAAACAAGTCGCGGTCCTCTTTTTTTAGATGTAATTTTTCCATAATGGTTTCCTTCCTTAATTGACACATAGAACATACACCCATCGCAAAAAAACACCAAGACAAAACGATGACGCCCTTCACGAGAAGATGAGATTCTAGCATTTTCTCAGAAAAACCACTGGCGCGCTTCCCGATTAGGCTTATAATCGCCGCCCATGGAAAGTTCATATGCCAATCCCTACACCGTCGCGGCCCAGTCAGTTGATGTTCGCGCCACCTTTATCCGCAAGACCTACGCCCACCTAGCGGGTGCGGTTTTTGCCTTTGCCCTGCTTGAGGCCGCCATTCTCTCGATCCCGAATATCGCCAACACCGTGTTCGGGCTGCTCGGAGCCAGCCCCTACAGCTGGCTGATCGTGCTTGGCGTCTTTATGTTTGCCTCACACATCGCCAACAAATGGGCGACGAGCGCAACAAGCAAAAGCACTCAATACATGGGACTCGGACTCTATATCGTCGTCGAAGCCCTGATCTTTGTGCCCTTACTCCTCATGGCGCAGCTGAAAACTGGCGACTCTTCGCTGATCGTGCAGGCTGGAGCCGTGACAGCCCTCCTCTTTGCAGGTCTCACGCTAATAGCCTTCACCACCAAAAAGGACTTCTCCTTTCTCGGGGGCATGTTGAAAATCGGAGGTATGATCGCTCTCGGCGTGATTGTCATTGCTGTGATCTTTCCCAGCTTCATCAGCCTCGGGTTCTGGTTCTCTGTGGCCATGGTCGTCTTTGCCGCCGGCACTATTCTCTACAGCACCAGCAACATCATCCGCCACTACGGCACGGATCAATACGTGGCCGCTTCGCTCGGCCTCTTTGCCAGTGTCGCCCTCCTGTTCTGGTATGTCCTGCAGATCTTTATGTCCCGCGACTAATCCGCTCCGGACCAGCATAGACGTTAAAGGTCGGAGGCCGCAAAAACCCGACCAAGGTTTGCCCGCTTTCTCGGGCAAACTCAACCGCCAACGATGACGGCGCAGAAATCGCCGACACCACAGGAATCCGCGCCACCAGCGCTTTTTGCATCACTTCAAACGAAACTCGACCTGATACCTGGATAATTGTCCGGGACAGGTCGATTTTTTTGCCCGCGGCCCAGCCAATCACTTTATCGATGGCATTGTGGCGACCGACATCTTCACGTAATATCAAAATTTCACCCGACTCGGCCACCAAAGCCGCGGCGTGCAATCCTCCTGTGTAATCAAACACATCCTGCGCTGACCGAAGCCGCGAGGGCAACGACAACAATAGCTCGGCAGCCACCGTGAGGTCTGAGTCAATCGGAGGCGCGTGCTGATGAATTGCCTCAATACTCGCCTTGCCACAAATACCACACGACGAGGCACTAAAAAGATTCCTGCTCAGTCGCGCATGATCGAGCACCACATGCTCAGCGAGAAAAACATAGACATGGTTTTTGGCGCGATCCAAATCAATCCGAACCAGATCATCCAATGAATCAACAAGCCCCTCGGTCAGTAAAAACCCGGCTACCAAATCGGCATCGTCACCCAAGGTGCGCATGACCACCGCCACTGGCGTGCCATCCACCGTGATCTGCAACGGCTCCTCGCTCGCTACCTGATCCGTGGTTAAACAGAGATCTCCGTCGTCAAATTTCAAAATCTGGTATCCCCTTGCGTGCTGGCTCATTGTCATCATGTTCATTTTTCGACTCTCATCGCTCCCCCCCCCAGTCTCCGTATAAAAAGTGGGCGCCCGATGATTCTCATCACCAGACGCCCAATCCTTTTTCGTCGTTATGTTCTCCCCCTCCGGGAAGAAAAGTTTTCTACCCTTCACTCTCCCAAGGGAAAGCAAAAGGGTTTTCCTACTTAATATTGTTTAGGCACATAAAGTTCCGAACCCTTAGCCAGCATCGTGTTTTTACTCAAATTCAAGCCGTTGAGTGAGTTCAGTTGGCTGGTGCTCGCACCGTGTTTATTGGCAAAGTCACCATAGGTCATCTGCTCGTGCACGGTGATCGTCCGGATCGCTGTTTTTGAAGATGATGATTTCACCGTTGATTTAGAAACGGTGGAAGAGGATTCCACCGAAGATTTTCTGGAAGATTTTTGAGACGCCGTCGCGGATTTCTTCACGGGAGCAGGCTTGGCATTCTTGCTGACGTGAAGTATTTGCCCTATCTGAAGGCGGGTGGGAACCGCCTTGGGGTTGGCCGCTTGTAACTGGGCCTCATTCATATCACAGCGACGGGCAATCCCATAAAAAGTATCTCCGGCCACCACCTTATACTGAGATCCCATCGCAGGTTTTTCCACTGGCTTGGACGCCACAGCCTTGGCGGTTCCCGTCTTACCAGCAACCTGCATCTCCACAGCGACCCTAGCCGCTGAAGCTGAAGAGGATGAAGGAATACGTAATTTCTGACCAATGCGAAGACCGTCACTCTTCAATGTGTTTTCTTTCTTAATCGCAGCCACCGTGCTCTGATGGCGGGAAGCGATCCTGGTGAGTGTATCGCCCTTTACCACCACATACTCAGCCATGGCTGATGCTCCCACATCCGGAGCCGATTTTTTAGCCACGGGAGTGGCTTTCGCTGGAGTGGACTTCTTAACCACAGGCGCCGTTTTCTGAATCGGTGCACCACCGAGACGGATCACGGCATTTTCAAGCTGACTGATGCGGCGGTCCTGAACGTCAACTCGGGCTCGAAGAGTTTCAATTTCGCTCTGACCCTGTGCTAAAAGGGAAGCGGAGGGCAGCAGTAAAATGGCTGATAATAGGGATATGGTTTTCATAACACCCCTATTATTCTAAAAACTTCATCTTTGACAAGTTTAAATTCAATATTTCTTAATCTTTTGAGTTGCAATTCCATGAACCCCTACAACATCAGTCTTCGGAGTAGGACATCCCACCCGAAATTTATTAAATTTTCATCTTTCCTTCCGGGCGATCTCATTTTCTAATCCATTTATGGAGATCAACACCAATGATTTTGAAAAATTAGGCTCATTTTACCTAGGGCGCGGCTATGACGTCAAGGAGTCAAAACTCACCGACGCCCTCACGCTCTACGATTCCAAAGACCTCGTCACTCACGGCGTGGTGCTCGGCATGACCGGCTCGGGAAAAACCGGACTCTGCCTTTCCATTCTCGAAGAAGCCGCGATGGATAACGTGCCAGCCATCATCATCGACCCCAAAGGCGACATCGCCAACCTGATGCTCACCTTCCCCGATTTTCAAGGATCGGACTTCCGCCCGTGGATCAATGAAGGCGACGCTACCAAAAAAGGCATCACGCCGGATGAATACGCTGAGAAAACCGCCAATATGTGGGAAGATGGCCTAAGCGATTGGGGGCAAAAGCCAGAGCGAGTCAGGCAGTTCCAAAACAAAGTGGATATCAACATCTTCACCCCGGGAAGCAAAGCCGGGATCCCGGTCTCCATTCTCAGCTCACTGGAAGCTCCGCCTTTTGAAGTGCTCGACGATGGCGAATTACTCGGAGACCAGATCGAGAGCACCGTCAGCTCACTGCTCTCACTCATCGGAGTGGATGCCGATCCCATCCAAAGCCCTGAAGCCATTCTCCTGGGCACCCTCTTTAACCACTGCTGGCAAAATGGAAAAAACCTCACACTCGAATCCATCATTCGCCATCTGCAAAAGCCCCCATTCGATAAAATTGGCGTCATCGATGTTGAATCCTTCATGCCCGCTAAAGTGCGTATGAAACTTGCGCTAAAATTCAACGCCCTACTCGCCTCCCCTGGGTTTGCCACCTGGCTCGAAGGACCCGCACTCGATATCGATCAGATGATGCACGCACCCGATGGAAAACCGCGTATCTCGATATTCTCCATCGCCCATCTCAGCGATACCGAAAGGATGTTTTTTGTCAGCCTGCTGCTCAACCAAATGCTCGGATGGATGCGCCGCCAAAACGGTACCACCAGCCTGCGCGCCCTGCTCTACATGGATGAAATTTACGGCTACCTACCACCCAGCCAAAACCCACCCAGCAAGAAGCCACTCATGACCATGCTCAAACAAGGTCGTGCGTTTGGACTAGGCTGCCTGCTCGCCACTCAGAACCCCGTGGATCTCGACTACAAAGCACTCTCCAACATCGGCACCTGGTGGCTGGGCCGACTCCAAACCGAACGCGATAAAGCCAGGGTGCTAGACGGGCTGGAAGGCGCAGCCGCCTCACAGGATGGAGGATTCAACCGAAGAGAAATGGAATCGCTTCTAGCCGGGCTCGACTCCCGCGTCTTCCTCATGAACAACGTACACCAAGACGCGCCAGAAGTCTTTCACGTCCGTTGGGTGATGAGTTACCTTTGCGGCCCCCTCACCCGCCGAAAAATTAAAACCCTGATGGACCCCAAAAGGGATCAATTCTCATCCACTGAAAAAGCGATCAGCACACAGAGCAACCCGATGGCTATGCCCGGAAGAGCACCATCCAACCAGCCCAGCGAACGCCCAGTGGTGGGCAATGGTGTCACCGAATACTTTTGCCCATTCACCAGCGAAGCCGATGACGTCACCTATCAGCCAGCCCTATTACGCGAAGCCAACGTGCACTTTTCATCAAGCAAGTGCGGCATCGATGGCTCACGTCGCGTCCGCTTCACCAATCCCATCAACGCATCGGGGATCGATTGGGAAAGTGAGCTTGAATGCCAGCACGCTCTCAAAGATCTCGATTCCACACCCCGCAAAGGCTGCGGCTTCGGCGAACTCCCGGGCTTCGCCATGAATGCCACCAACTACAAACAAGTCAAAAAAGACTTCACCGACTACATTTACCGCAACGAGCGAGTGGAAATCTTTTTCTGCCCGCTTTTCAAATCCTACTCAAAGCTCGGAGAAAATGAAGGCACGTTCCGAGGAAGACTCGCCCAACAATCCCGCGAAATCCGCGATGGAGCCGTCGAAAAACTCCGCGATAAATACGAAAGGAAAATCAAAACCAAAGTCAACCAGCGCGAACGGGCCGAACACACCCTCGCCCGTGAAGAGGCGGAGTCCAGCAGCGCCGCCTGGCAGACAGGAGCCAAGATCCTAGGAGGACTTCTCGGCGGTCTCTTCGGAGGACGCCGAAGCTCAGCCTCCACCACCATCAACAGCGCCACCCGCGCCTACAAACAACGCAGCGATGTCAAAATTGCCGAGCGCAAAATAGCATCCATCCAAGAAGACATCTCCGGACTCGAGAGCGAACTTGCCGAAGAAATCCAACAGCTCGACACCCAGTTCAACCCCACCACCGTCAAACTCGAAAATGTTTCTATCAAACCCTACAAA
Source organism: uncultured Verrucomicrobiales bacterium (assembly GCA_964398555.1). Taxonomy (GTDB): domain Bacteria; phylum Verrucomicrobiota; class Verrucomicrobiia; order Verrucomicrobiales; family Akkermansiaceae; genus Oceaniferula. The sequence goes on along the minus strand of CAYNNY010000057.1, from coordinate 8,041 downwards.
AAAGACATCGACATCACCACCACCGCCCTGCTCTGGCTCCCCTATGACCGGGATGGAGAGAAAGCGTGGTAAGGAGCCTGATGAACTATCACCCAAATAACAAAAAATGATCCTAGTTGTATGATCGACCCAAATCAAATACCGTTGGTCTACTTATTTCTGCCCCTCCTCCTCATTAACCTCATCACCTACGACACCTACAAATCGGACAAAGAAAAGGCAAAATCTAAAGAATGGAGAATTTCTGAAGCTGCACTGCATTTTTGGGAACTCATCGGGGGATGGCCCGCTGCTCTACTGGAGCAACACAAATTTCGTCATAAATGCTCCAAAGGTAGCTTCCAAGCGACCTACTGGATAATCGTTGTACTACACATCTACCTAGCCATCGATTACATCTTCAATCTCGGGACAGACGCAGAGCTGTGTCTGCCGTGATACCTACCTCACTCTCTTGATCAGTCGTGAGACACGGCTGTGCGGCATGCCTGTGTCTTTTGCCAGCCTATACTGGCTAATACCCATGGGCTCTAGGAAATCTTTGAGCAGGATCTCACCAGGGGTTGATTCTTGAATGCGCTTTGTCATAATAGTTGGTGGTTGAGTTGTTTTTTGTAGGTTTTTCTAATGATAGTCGCAGATTTCAATATTTACGAATAAGTAATTCTGGGGGCTGCCCTCAGCCTCATAGAAATAAATAAAAAAGGGCACGGTCAGAAGAACCGTGCCCTTTTGTTAAATAATTAGATTTTTCGACTACTCAGCGGAAACCGCAGCTGCAATCAAAGCAACGAAGCTCTCCACCTGCAGGCTGGCACCTCCGACGAGTCCGCCGTCGATGTCTGGCTGGCTAAGGAGCTCAGCAGCGTTATCCGCTTTCATGCTTCCTCCGTATTGGATACGCACGCAATCTGCCACTTCACTGCTGTAAAGATCCTTCACCACGGAACGCACAAAGGCGTGGGCATCTTGCGCTTGTTGCGCCGTAGCGACACGGCCAGTGCCAATCGCCCAAACGGGTTCGTAGGCAATCACCATATCGGCGACGTCTGAGCCTTCGATACCAACAAGGCCATCGGTGATCTGGGTGCGGAGCACGTCTTCGAGTTTTCCACCGTCACGCTCTTCGAGAGTTTCTCCGATGCAGAAAATCGGCTTGAGGTTGGCGGTAAGACACTTCTTGATCTTGGCATTAATGAGGGCATCTGACTCACCGTAAAGCGTGCGACGCTCACTGTGGCCAAGGATGACGTAACGCACGAAGACCTCCTTCAGCATCATCGTGCTAATTTCACCGGTGAAGGCTCCATTATCTTGTTCAGACACGTTCTGTGCCGCGATGGCAACAGCTGAGCTGGACGGAAGTGCTGCGATAGCGGCGGGGATCGCCACGAAAGTAGGCGCGACGACGACGTCCGCTTTATCCGTGAGATTTCCGAGTTTTCCGGCGAAGGAGGAAATGAAATCTTCAGCTTCTTTCGGGCCGATGTTCATTTTCCAGTTGGCGGCAATAATTGGTTTACGCATTTTTTTAGTAGTTAGTGGTTGGGATAAAATAATAAGTTGATTAGATCTCAGTAAGCGCGGCTACGCCTGGGAGATCCTTACCTTCGAGCAGTTCGAGGGAAGCGCCGCCACCTGTAGAGATGAAGGAAACAGCATCGCCAAGACCGTATTTCTTAACAGCGGTCACAGAGTCACCTCCGCCAACGATGGAAAGAGCGTCGCTTGCAGCAACAGCTTCGGCAATGGCTTTCGTGCCCGCTTCAAATGACTTCATTTCAAACACACCCATAGGTCCGTTCCAGACAATCGTTTTGGCTTTGGCAATTTCAGCGGAGAACTCAGCAATCGCGGTATCGCCGATATCAAGACCTTCCCAGCCATCAGGGATGCCTTCACCTTCTGAGCTAACAGTGAGAGTTTCCACTCCGTCCTTAAACTCCTGCGCACAGCAGTTATCGGCAGGTAATAAGAACTTCGTGTTTTTCTCTTTGGCAAGTTTGAGGATGCTCAAAGCAAGATCCAACTTATCGTTTTCAACTAAAGAATTGCCTACGTTAAACCCTTGGGCTTTTCGGAAGGTGTAGGCCATGGCTCCAGCGACAATAAAGACGTCGGCCTTTTCGAGAAGCGCGGTGATGACTTCGATTTTGTCACTCACTTTCGCGCCACCCATGATCACGAGGAATGGGCTTTCGGGTGAGGCTAACTTATCGCAAAGGAATTCAAGTTCGCGCTCGATGAGGAACCCCATCGCACTTTGAGAAACGTGATGCGTTACTCCTTCGGTCGATCCGTGCGCACGATGCGCAGTGCCGAAGGCATCGTTGACGAAAATTTCAGCATTCGCTGTGAGCGCTTCGGCAAAGTCCGCATTGTTGGACTTTTCACCCGCGTGGAAGCGGGTATTTTCAAGGAGAATCACACCACCATCGGCGAGAGATTCCCGCTTGGCTGCGGAGTCGGCACCAATGCAGTCATCGGCGAAGATCACTTCTTTTCCAAGAAGCTCACTCAGACGAACCGCCACAGGCTTGAGAGAATATTTTGCCTCAGGAGCGCCTTTGGGTCGGCCGAGGTGTGAACAGAGAGTAAGTTTGGCACCTCCTTCAAGAAGTTTTTTGATCGAAGGAAGGGCGGCAACAATGCGGGTATCGTCGGTGATTTCACCGGCATCGTTGAGAGGGACATTAAAATCGGCACGCATCAGAACGGATTTACCGCTGACGTCGAGATCGCGAATACTTAGTTTGGACATAATAAATAAGGTTAAATACTAGAATAGATAAAAAAAGGGCGACAGGATTAACAAGATTTACTCGTGAACATATTCTCACAAAATCCTGTAAATCTTGTTAATCCTGTCAAAAAAATAAATTTTTCTGAAAAGCAAAAAAGGCGGAGGAAGTTACCCTCCCCCGCCTTTGGTAAAATCATCAATGATTAGAGGGATGCTCCAAGCTTGGCCATTCCTTCAGCGGCACGGCAGGAGTAACCCCACTCATTGTCATACCATGACAAAACTTTGACAAAGTTTCCGTCGTTTACCATGGTAAGAGCGGAATCGAAGATAGAGCTGTGTGGGTTGCCGACGATGTCTTGAAGAACAAGTGGATCTTCAGAATACTCAAGCACACCTTCCATGGCACCTTCAGCAGCTTCTTTGAAGGCTGCGTTTACTTCTTCAACGGTCACCTCTTTGTCGAGGATCGCTACGAAGTCAGTGATAGAGCCTGTTGGGGTAGGCACGCGGAGTGAAGCCCCGATAAGCTTACCCTTCATTTCAGGAATCACTTCGCCGATGGCAATAGCGGCTCCTGTAGAAGAAGGCACGATGTTGATCGCCGCAGAACGTGCACGACGAAGGTCACCGTGTGGTGCATCGAGAAGGTTCTGGTCTCCTGTGTAGGAGTGAATCGTGTTCATGAATCCTTTTTGGATGCCCCACTTGTCGTTAAGCACTTTTACGAGAGGTGCAAGACAGTTGGTGGTGCATGATGCGTTGGAAACGATGTTGTGCTTAGCTGGATCGTAAAGATCGTCGTTAATGCCAATGCAGAAAGTAAGGTCTGGATTCTTAGCAGGTGCAGAAATAAGAACTTTCTTAGCGCCGGCGTCGATGTGCTTTTGGGCACCTTCACGTGAAGTAAAGAAACCTGTGGACTCAAGAACAACGTCGACCTTAAGAGCAGCCCAAGGAAGTGCTGCTGGGTCACGCTCAGCGGTGGCGTGAATCTTATGTCCGTCTACGATGATGGAATCTTCATCATAGGTAACGTCGTAAGAAAGACGTCCCTGTGCAGAGTCATACTTCATCAAGTGAGCCAGAGTTTTGTTGTCAGTAAGGTCGTTGATTGCGACGACGTTTTTGAGTTCGCCTTTTTCGACGAGAGAGCGCAGGACGTTACGTCCGATGCGGCCAAATCCATTAATTGCGTATGTAGCCATGGTTTTTTTATGGTTTTCCAGCCAGCGGAAATGCGGCGGGGCGGACAGTCTAGTCGTCAAAAACACCGCGTCAACACCTGAGAGTATCATTTCTTGATCAATTTAGCGCGTATCCTGTGAAACCGCGCACTCAAAGTTCCAGCACCCAGCGCTTGCATCGTTCCACTATCCCGCTAGCGTCACGCGACCACCCGCCTCAGCCTCAACCATTTCCAGCTTCAAATGATCCGCAACAAACTTTTCGCAGCACTCGCCATCAGCCTGTTTTTCTGTGCGTGCAGCACTCCCCAACAGCGACACACAACCAAGGTCGAACTCATCGCCAACACCGCCAGCGCTGAGAAAAAGTCCAAAACTCTCGCATCAGCTCTGACCACCGCTGAAAAGGCCCTCACCACAGGAATCGGCACCCCGGAGCAAAAAGCCCTCTACAATCAAGCGATCGAAGACGTCGTCACTCTCTGGCTTGCCACAGGAAAAAGGGGGCAACACCCGAGAGAACTTTCTGTCCAGGATGCGGCATCGAGTTACCAACTCCAGGCAGCGTGGTCGAACAAACTCCGCTTTGACAACCTCATCCTCGCCCGCACCATCAAAAACGATGATCTCCGCACCGACATCTTACGCGATGGAGTAGGGGTGCCGTATATCGCCCACTGGAAACACACCACCGCCCGAGCTAAAGACAACCCATTCATGTCAGATAAAGGGTATTTCGCTTCGATTACAGCCACGCTCGACTTCAAACGCAATCGATCCGGACAGAACATCGCATCACTCGTCCTGCATAACGCCAACAACACCGAAACGGTGCAACTCAGCCAGCACAGCTGCCCGCTTGCCTTTAATCAATCAGCTTTGCTCGAACACATCCTATCACTCAAAAGCGACTTCTCAGCTCTCGGCGCACTCTTGAGACCCAGCAAATACCTTGAGCAAATCTCCCTGAAAACGGTCTCCCCACCCGACCCCCATAAATCGCCCGTCATTTTTGTCCACGGACTGGCATCGGACCCCCGCACATGGCAAAACGTTTATAATGAACTCCGCTCCGACCCCATCATCCGCAAACGCTGCCAAATCTACTTCTTTCGCTACCCCAGCGGCGTCCCAGTGCTCTACAGTGCCGCCAAGCTCCGCGAAAAGCTAACCCTTCTGAACCAAGAACTCCACCGTGATGGAAGCAACCGCTACGCAGATCAGATGCTTCTGGTCGGCCACAGCATGGGTGGCCTAGTCACAAAAACCCAAGTGCAAGACAGTGGCGACCAGCTCTGGCTCCACTTCAGAGACAAGGCGAGCAACCGTTTATTTTTCAGCAAAAAGCAACTCACCGATCTCGAGCGCTATCTCAAGTTTCAGCCCAACCCACATATCTCTCGTGTGGTTTTCGTCGCCACCCCCCACCGAGGTAGCGGACTCGCCGACATCTGGATTGTCCGCCAAATGCGAAAACTCATCCAGTCCCCCTACGCCATTGTAGGCGCACCCTTTGCCATTCTCGACCAAAACAAAAAAACGGACTCGCTCGACAAACTCTACCAATCAGGAATCCCTACGAGCATGGACAACCTCTCGCCTGAGTCAGATTACGTCAAATACTCCATCAAACTCCCTCTACGCAAAGGGCTGAAAGTACACTCCATCGTCGGCAACCTCAAAGGCCTCGAACTCACCGATCCCAAATGCTCTGACGGTGTTGTCCCCTATTCCAGCGCCCACCTTGGAGAGACTCAATCCGAACTTGTCGTCCCCTACGGCCACAGCGCCCACGAACACGAAATGGCTATTGAGGAAATCCGCCGCATCATCCGCCTTCACCTCCGTGAGCTAAAGTAAGCCTCCCGTATTTCCACTCTCGAGTCGTCCCAGCAAACTCTCGACCTCGAAACCGCCCTCGACCGTCAGCGCTCGTTCTGGAAATTTGTCGGGATCATGATCACGCTTACCATTATCCTCTATATTGTCGCCATTGCCGTCGTCATCATCGGAACTGTAGCTGCAAGCTCCGCACTGCAGTAAAAGGGAGCCACTTGGTGCCCCAACTCAACATATAGGTCATTTTTAAATTGCCATTTGGGAAATGCGCGCCTAAGGGTCGCCTCTCGCCGCCCCTCGCCCCCCCCCTGTGAAGACGGCCAGAGTAATACCAGTGCAGTCGTGGACCACCCGTTGATGCCGCTATCTGCAACCCGTGCAAAAACCAGCGAAACCCGCTTCAACCAATATATACCATGACTGACATTCCATTTTCATCTCTCGGCCTCATCCCCGAGCTTCTCGATGCCATCAATGACCTCGGCTACGAAAGCCCGTCTCCGATCCAGGCAAAAGCCATTCCGCCAATCCTCGAAGGAAAGGACATCATCGGCCTTTCCGAGACAGGCTCAGGAAAAACAGCCGCCTTCACCCTGCCGGCGCTGCAAATGATCGATACCTCGCAGAACGAAGCTCAGGTGCTGATCCTCTCGCCTACCCGCGAACTTTGCGTTCAGGTCTGTGAAGAAGTGCATCGTCTCGGAAAGCACCTCCCCGGACTCCGTGCCGTGCCCATCTACGGAGGAACCCCGATTGACCGCCAGATGAGGCAGCTCAAACAAGGCGCTCACATCGTTGTCGGAACCCCTGGACGACTCCTCGACCACCTCCGCCGCAAAACCCTCAAACCAGCCACCATCAAGCTCGCCATTCTCGACGAAGCCGACCGGATGCTCGATATGGGATTCAAAGAAGACATGCAGGACCTGCTCGGAGCCATGCAAAAAGACCACCAGACGCTGTTCTTCTCCGCTACGATGAACAAGCAGGTCAACCGCCTGATCCAGCAATTTGGCAACGACCCAGAGGAAGTATCCATCAAAGGCCAAACCAAAACCGTCTCCACCGTCACTCAGTCCTACTACGAAGTGCGCAACCGCTCGAAAGTCGAAGTGCTCACCCGCATCATCGACCTCGACACACCTAAACTTTCCGTCGTTTTCTGCAACACAAAACGTAGTGTGGATGAATGCACAGAGGCGCTCATCGCTCGTGGCTACTCAGCCGACCGCCTCCACGGCGATATCCCGCAGCAAGCACGCGAACGCACCACCCGCCGGTTCCGCAAAGGTGACTTCGACCTCCTCATCGCCACCGACGTCGCCGCCCGTGGGCTCGATATCGATGATGTCGAAGCCGTCTTTAACTACGACATCCCCCAAGACCCGGAAGACTACGTGCACCGCATCGGCCGCACAGGTCGCGCAGGCCGCGAAGGAAGAGCCATCAGCTTTGTCTTCGGTCGTGATATCTACCGACTCCAAACCATCGAGCGCTACACCAAGCAGAAAATTCAGCGCTGCAAAATTCCATCGCAGGAAGAAGTCGAAGGAAAACGCGCTGACCAATTATTTGATATGGTCCAGGCCCGACTCGAAGAAAAAGTCAGCCAAAGCTACCGTCACTACATCGACCGCCTACTCGACCAAGGCCACACCGCCACCGACATCGCCTCTAGCGTTTTCGAACTCCTCCGCGAATCTCAAGGCCGAGAAGGTGAAGAGATCATGGAAGACCGCCCTGACTACACCCCAGGTAAAGACCGTGGTGCACGCCGCAGCCGCGACCGCGACCGCGGAGGCAGCGACGACGACCGCCGGGGCAACCGCCGTGATCGAGGAGATCGTCCCGACCGTGGCGACCGCAAACCACGGGAAAAAGATCCGAATGCCGTCACCCTCTTCCTCAGCCTTGGAAAAGCAGCAGGCGTCCGCGCCGGCGACATTCTCGGCATGTTCTACGGTGAAGGAAAAATTCCAGATGGCTCAGTCGGCCACATCCAACTCTTTGACCGTCACTCACTCATCGATGTCGAAAAAGACTCCGCGGCCACACTTTGCCGCAACCTCTCAAACTCAAAACTGCGCAACCAAAGGTTCCGCATCGGCCCCGACCGCATGGGTTAAGAACGGCAAGCCCTAGGAGCGCCGAGCCCCAGCTCGGCGCATCACCACTAAGGAGAGCGGACACTTCTGTCCGCGTAAGATAGGCTTCCTGCCCCCTTTTTCCAATTTCACCAACTGATAGAGGAGACCTTGTTTTATAAGTGTTT
>CAYNNY010000056.1:0-15890 GCA_964398555.1 uncultured Verrucomicrobiales bacterium | reverse complement strand
GTAAGACAAAACCCTTGGAGTAAATTTGACCCGTTTGGCCTCTGGGAAACTGAGAGCTATTGGGGGGATGTAGGTCAGATATATAAGAATGCTGGATCGGGTGTTGTTTCTGGTTTGGGGCGCGCACTCAATGAACTCGGCCATGGTGTGGTAAAGGCTGGTGTTCTTGTGGAGATAGCTGGGCGCGAAGCCGCTAATGGAGTTGTTAGTCTTGGTGGTGGAAGTGTTAACACTGAAGTTGCATATGATAGATTAAATTCAGTAAATAATCATGGTGAAGCGTTTAGCGAGGATATAACGAATTCTAATTCCAAGCTACATGGTGCTGATAAAAACAGTGCCGTGTTCAAGGGCGGACAGTTTGCTGGGGAGATTCTTGCTCCTGAACCGGGCGCGAAGGTCAAGGCTGCGGGCACAGCTCTTACTGCTGGGGTGATACTAGCGAGAGTGGGAGATGACGCTCTTGAAGTAGGTGTGAAAACTGCTAGGAAAATTTCAGATAATGCTGTTGAAGTAACAAGAAAAATTCCTATGAATAGGTTGAAAAAGCCATCGAAAAGAGGGAATGCTCCGATTGGGAAGGATGGTAAACCTGTTGAGTTACACCACAACAATCAAGAACTTGGGAATGCTAGTTCTCGTTCAGAAATGACAAGAACTGACCATCGAGGAAAAGGTAATTTTAAGAAGAATCACCCTAATACGGGACAGAAACCATCAAAAGTTGACCGGAATGAATCTAGCAGGCAGCACCGAAAGCACTGGAAAAAAGAATGGGATTCGGGTAGGTTTGATGGTGCACATTAAAGAGTAATTTTAAATGAGTGAAAAATTAACAGTTGAATTTAAGTGGCAAGAAGGATTATACAACTTAACATTCGAAGATGATGGTAAGGTGGCCTACGCATATCTTAAAAATAGTGAAATCATTGTGGGCGATGTTTGGCTCTACAATAGATGTCCAGCACCGGACATTTCGGAATGGGATGATCCTAGAAACATTCCATTTGCTAATTGCAATGGTTATATTGCTCAAGGTGGAAAGATGCTTACAAATGTGAGTGCTGAAGATGTATTCATTGATTGGGATGAAGATAAAAACGGGCCTGTGGCCTATGTTTACATTTTTGAAGATCTATATGGTGTTTTAGGAGTGAACGATAAACCTGGATATGCTAGATTCGTTACTAAGAGTGGGCCTGTTGCAAAAGTAATGGAAATCGAATAATAGACAATACTCAACCATAGCACCCCGCGAACCAGCGTGCCAACTTGTGAAAAAATGCGAATGGGCTTCCTGCGGAAGAATTGTATTAGAAAATACTCAACCATAGCACCCTGATATCCAGCGTGCCAACTTATGAAAAAAATGCGAATGAACGAGCTTCTTGTTACTTGGTTTCCTGCTTTGGCTTCACATTCTCTGGATTTGGACAAGAAACTATTCCGCTCATGGCTTTCCTCGTTTCTCCTGACTGTCATCCAGCCTTTGCGGGCATTTTTTTTTACGCAGTTCGTTTCACCTATCTCATCGACCGACCAAGAAGAATTGTGAATGTTGAGTTTTGAATTCAAAGGTAGATAATAAGGGTTCGTCGTCCCAAGGTAACCACACAGACAACCTCAAGCATTTTTCAGCTGTACCAGCATTACGAACCCCAGTAAGATCGGCGACCCAATCAAACTATGTGGAGAACTCTTACACATGTTAAAAACAGCAAGTCACGCACTGATCGAGAATTTTTGTGAAATACGTTTGAAAGTCAGCGTCTGGTGTTTAGAGTGGATGGATGCAAAAGACTTATGAATCAAATCTCACTTTTGAGGGTGTATGTTTGATCATATTATTGGTTTTGAGCTTGTTTCTCGGGCTTGTAAGTGGTTGCGCCACGTCTCCGTCTCAGGCTCAGAAACAGAGTTTGAAACGCGATGCCCTAGGGCACCGTCCCGGTCCTATGGGATTCAAGACGGTGATTATTGATGCTGGTCACGGTGGGCATGACTCGGGCGCGCAAGGGCGGGCCAAGGGGGCTGTGGAAAAGAAGTTGGCACTCGATACCGCAGAGAGGTTAAAGAAAAAGCTCAGCGGAAAGTTTAAGGTCATCTTGCTACGTGGAAATGATAAGTTCATTGATCTCGACGACCGGGTAGCCTTTGCCAACCGCTACGAGTCCGCCATTCTTGTCAGTCTACATTACAACTCAGGCCCAAGCTCACTGCGCGGGCCGGAGACCTATTATTGGCGGGTGGATAGTTATAGTTTGGCTCGGCGCATTCAGTGGGAGATGGAAAAAGTCTCACCCAAAGAGCACGGCAACCGAGGATTGGTGCGTCGAAGACTGCGCCTGACCCGCAACCCTGTCATCCCCAGCGTGCTGGTCGAGTTCGGATACTTGTCCAATGCCAGGGAAGTGCAGCTCTGTGTGCAGTCCAGCTACAGAGATCAGATGGCCTCGGCCGTGGCGCGTGCCATTATAGCGCAAAATGCCAAAGGCGATCAAGGCACGGGAAAGCTTCCTCCACCAATCAACAAACCCTTATCGAAAGCTTTAGATCCGCCAGGGTCCTGAGTCTTATGTTTGATCACGTAGGAATCATAAGCCAAGCAGCCAATTTAAGTGGCAAAAAAGCATTTTAAAATGACTGTTTTTTATTGCCGGAATGTGAGCTCTTATTTTGGGAGGAAAGAGTCTTAGGGTGACCTTTAATCGAGCCCGGTTCGAGGAGGCGGCGGAGCCGTGGCTCGATGCCAGCGAGCTTGTCTGTGAAAAAGCTCTGGAGGCTGCAGGTCTTGACTGGTCAGAGATTGATGACTTGGTGCTGACCGGGGGCAGTAGTTTGTTGCCTTGTGTAGAGCATAAGGTGCATGAGATGAGTGCTCTGCCCAAATCCAAGATCAGGAGGAATCAACCGCACGCATCCGTGGCCTATGGTGCGGCCGTGCTTGCCGAGCAACTCTACGGCGATAAGCATGTGGCGGCTGCCCCTCTGAAGCAGTTAGTGACCAGCAATGAACTCGGCGTTCGCGTCTTTGATAGTCATTTAAAAAAGCCGGTCTTTCATGTCTTGATCGATAAAAATGTCCCGGTGCCCAGTGAAGCGCGTGAGACGCTCTATACCCGAAGTGCAGATCAGAAAACCGTTTCGATCGAGGTGCTTCAGCGCAAGGATGAATACGAGGCTTTGGAGAGTCTTGGGAAGTTTAAGTTTGGCCCGCTTGCGGAGCCCGCTAAGAACTATCCGGTGGAGATCGCGCTTGCCTATGATGCGGCAGGGAGGGTGAAAATCACCGCCAAGGATGGCCGGAAGGGCACGGTGGTTGAGCAGGTCTTTGAGGCGAATCCTGATGCTGAGCTGAGTGAGGATTATGACCGCTTGCATGCGCTGACGATTCGAAGTTAGGAGCGCGGGTTTGCAACCCGCATCTGCCTAATGCTGATCAACCCGAAATACAGCATCAGAGGCAGGACACTACAGGAAGATGCACTACAGGAAGATGCGGGTTATAAACCCGCGCTCCAGAGGTGGAAACTCCCAGATTGCAAAGACTTTGGATTGTTTTTGATATATTGCTGGACCCAAAGAAAATGCTCTTGGCTACGGATCAGGCGATCCCAGTAATCGGGTTGCCATAAAGAGCCTGATCGATTTTCTTCTTGGTTGATTTTTCGAGCACTGAAGCGTTTCCACGTATGAAGGATGTCTGATAGTTGGTTCTCTCCCAACGGCTGAAAGAGGACATGAACATGGTTTGGCATGATGACGAAATCGGAAAGTTCATATCTCTGTTGGTTGAAATGCATGAATGCTGCAGCTAAGATATCAGCATTGGTTTTCTTTTTAAGGCAACATGAGCCATAACCAGCATCAAGCCATTGGTCGATTTTTTGACTGAATTCACGGTGGTATTTTTCTTCAACTTCTGAAGACCATGGTTGCGGATTAAGTGAGAGCCAAATATTTCGATCTTGTTCCCACTTTTGAAGTTTTGATTGTGGTAGGGAATCAGCGAGTCTCCATGTTACAAATATCCAGGTAGCATCCTGTTGCCAGTGGGGTAGGTTGTGCTTTCGCATTTGGATATCCTCAGCTGGATCGAAAAATTCAGACATGGTATTTGATAGTTGTGTGTGGAGATGGGAGCGCGGGGAGCGTGGGTTTGTAACCCGCATCTTCCTGTAGTGCGTCTTATTTGATGAGTCGCGCCGGGTTGATCAGCATTAGGCAGATGCGGGTTACAAACCCGCGCTCCTTACAATATGCTGAAGTTAAGAGGTGAAGGACTTCCAGAGAAGGGCTCCTAGGTAAATGCCGAAAATACCGATAATTCCGGGCAGCACAGGTGGGGCTGGGATTGGTAGTTTGACGGCTGAAAAGATGAGACCAACCACGAGTCCCGTTACGAGGGCGAGGAAGGGGTCTTTGCAAATGGCGATGAAGTTATCCATGGCGTTAACATGCACGATGGAGGCTCTTGTTGGCGAGTGGAAAATGGTATGGGTGTCGTTATTTCAGAGCAAAGAAAAATCCGGTCGCTAACATCATCGACGAAGCCATGCTGAGGCTTGTTTGAAATTCTGTTCGGAGTCAAAAGCTTCACGGGGGAGCCAGGTGTAGGATTTTTTGTTGTGATAGAGTAGGAGTCCTTGTTTGAGTGGCACGACTTCAAAAAGGTCGTTGAGGGGGATGGTGGCCTGTTTGGTTTCGCCGTGAATGATGATGTTTTCCGGTGAGATGGTGTAGATGACGGTCTGGCCGTAGCCGGGGAGTTGGCGAAGGTTTCGCGCATGCATGATTTTCCAAATCAGCGGGCGCAACAGGGCGAAGGTGCCGACCATTAGCATGAGGACAGGGAAGGGGGTGAGTCCCTCAAGCATCACGAATACTCCGGCTCCGACGATACAGCCAATGCTGAGGGTGATACGCAGGAGTAACCAAAGGCGGTGACGGTGCCACGCGTGTAAACGAAAGGCCCCGAGGTGGGACCTTTCGTCAAAAACAAGCTTGGCTTTAATGGTGTTAGGCATTTGCCAGGGAAGTGGGTTAGCCGACTGGCTCAATTACTTGAGCGCGGGGAGCGATGCTGCGGCGACGGCTTGGCCGTGACGCTTCATTTTTTCATCGGGTTGGGTGATGTTGATTTTTTTCGCAAGGGCGGGGAACTCGGTATCGAGCACTTCCTTGGCGGAGTCGATCATGATCTGACCTCCAGGTCCTGATGTGGCACGGCCCATGATGATGAGTGTGCCGATATCATAGAAGTCTGCGTAGTGGGCGATGGAGTATCCAAAGCATGTGCCGATGGTTTGGTAGATCTTGGCGGCGCGATCGTCGCCTTCTGCCATGGCTTCTTGCACTTTGATGAGCTGCTCGGGGAAGGGCATGTCGCCGAAATCGAATCCGGCAGCAGGGGCGAGACGAGCCACACCTTGCTGGCAGAAAAACTGGACGCCACATCCTTCATCGCCTGACCATTCGTCGACGGGGCCGTTTTCGCGGTAATCGACAGGAGCGAAAGCGAGTTCATTGATCTGGGTGGTGACGTTGCCTTGGGGGTCGACGTAGCCGACGGCTTCGGAGGTTCCCATAGCGACTCCAAGCACGGAGTTCGTTTTCAGTGACATCGAGCCAGCGAGAGCGGTCACTTCGCCGTCATTGATAACATCGAAGGGGATGCCGGGAAATTCTTGGTCCGAGATGTTTTTGAAAATCGGGCGCACCACGGTGTCGAAAACCTCCGGGTCCTTGATGCCACGGAAGAGGGAGGCAATGCGGACTTCGTTGTTGATGTAAACGCCAGCGGAAGATCCGCCAATGGCATCGACGCGTGGTAGGTGCTCAGCGGCGAGTTTGAGTGAGTGGATGATGCCATCGTATTGATAGCTTGGGTCTTCTTTGAAGTAGGGGTCCCAGGGGATTTCTTCGGAGAAGACGACTTCGCCATCGATGACAGCAGCGCATTTGCGGTCGGATCCACCGAGGTCAAAGCCGATACGGCAACCTTCGAGGTGACGCCCGAGCGGGGCAACTGGGCTGTTTTCAGCAGGGATCTCATCGGCGGTGGTGGCGATGACGTTGATGTTTTCACCAAACATGCCTTTGCCAACGATATCCCAGTCGAATTTGCGGGCTCCGGTTTCAGAATAAATCTCGGCAAGTGCTGCTGCGATGGCATCGTTGCCTGCGATGTAGATCCGGCTGCCACCTTGTCCCCAAAGCATGAACTTGATGGTGCGTTCGACGTATTTGATGTTATCGGCTTGGTTTTCACCTTCGTGAGTCAGGAGTCGGACCGAGCGGCGGAAAACGGTGCCGTCGATGCGGCCAAGGGCAATTTGGACATCATGCGCGCCGGAGTCGGCGGCTACTTTTTCTTCGAATGCGCGGTTCCAGAGAACGGCGGGTACGAAACCAGGGTCAAGGACAGGGGTGATTTTGGCTTGGGTGGTGATCATAAGTAGTGGGCGTGGTTTTCGCCGTGATTATATTTAGAGTATCGAAGGCAACTTAAAAGAAAAATCAGGCAGATTGGAGATAATGCGCAGAGATGAGGAAAATGACGCAGGTGGGCAGGTGGCGGCATTTTTTTGATTGGGCGGGGGAGTTCTGTAGTGATAGTCCATCATTTTTCGCGCATTGCGCTACTTTTGTGGTAGAGAAATCTCCAGCTTTATCGCTCTGTGCCGTGAAACTCCAGAAACTTATTGCAAACGAGTCTCAATTGCGCTTTATTGCGCCTGGAGATGATTGAAGATACATCAGAGGCTTATCGATCAGGTAGTTTAGTGTCCCTCAACGAGGCAAAACTGGGCTGTCCTTTACGCATTTGTAAGCTTCAGGGGGAGGGTTGCCGTAAGTTGCGGGAGATTGGCTTTTGTGAGGAAATGAAGATCTGCAAGTTGTCGAATGGTCGCAATATGATTTGTTCGATGTGCGGCACCCGATTGGCCTTGAGTCGGAAACTGGCAAAGCAGGTACTGGTTGAGGCGATTTGAGTCATTTCGGATCAATCATTTAGAATCCTACTTCCCATTCACATCAGAGCTTATGGAAACCATCGCCCTTGTCGGGAATCCCAATAGTGGAAAAACCACGCTTTTCAATGCTCTGACCGGAGCCAACCAGCGGACAGGTAACTATCCCGGCGTAACGGTTTCGCGTGTATCTGGGGTGTTGCGCACGCCTCATGGAAATAAATTCGAGCTCTTGGATCTGCCCGGATGTTATGCGCTGGCTCCTAAATCACCGGATGAAAAAATCACC
The DNA here is from genome assembly GCA_964398555.1 of uncultured Verrucomicrobiales bacterium. Classification (GTDB taxonomy): domain Bacteria; phylum Verrucomicrobiota; class Verrucomicrobiia; order Verrucomicrobiales; family Akkermansiaceae; genus Oceaniferula. The sequence goes on along the minus strand of CAYNNY010000056.1, from coordinate 8,627 downwards.
CGTGATGTTTTGCTGGGTGATCAGGAGGGCGACGAGCAGCCATCGGCTGTGGTTTGTGTGGTGGATGCCTCGAATCTGGATAGGCATCTCTATTTGGTGCTTCAGGTGATGGATCTCGGCTTGCCCGTCATTGTGGCGCTCAATAAGGTGGATCTTGCCGAAAGCCAGGGGGTGAGGATCAACGTGGATATGCTTTCCGAGGAGCTTGGCCTGCCCGTGGTGCCGTGTCAGGCGAATAAAGGGAAGGGCGTCATTGAGCTTAAGCAGGCGATCCGTCATCCATTTCCCCATCCGACGCATGGTTCTGATGAGCTCAGCCATGAGACCATCACGGAGGATGAAGAGGTATCGCAGTCCCGCACAGCTCGTGCGCAGGCGATTTGTAAAATGGCGGTCCGGCGGCAGGAGATTGAAGGGCTGACGACGAGTGATAAGATCGATCAGGTGTTGTTGCATCCTATTTCAGGATGGCTGATTTTTGCTGGGTTGATGCTCGGCGTTTTTTACACCATTTTCACCCTCGCTGAAATCCCGATGGGTTGGGTTGAGATGGGGATTGATTTGATCAAAGATGGTGTGGGTGGTGTGATGTCGGAGGGCGATGTGAAGGATCTCGTTCTCGATGGTGTGATCGATGGTGTGGGAAGTGTGGTGATCTTTTTACCACAAATTTTACTGCTGATGTTTTTTATCGGGTTGATGGAAACGACAGGTTATATGTCGCGGGCCGCTTTATTGATGGATGATGTCATGAGCAAGGTGGGACTTAGCGGCAAGGCGTTCATGCCCTTGATGAGTTCGTATGCTTGTGCGATTCCCGGGATCATGGCGACGCGGAACATGGATAGTGCGAAGCAGCGATTGCTGACCATTTTGATCGCCCCCTGGATGAGTTGCACGGCAAGGTTGCCGGTGTATTCGCTACTCATCGGGATGCTCTTAGCTGGCTACGGGGCTTTTGTGCAGGCACTGGTTCTGGCAGGACTTTATTTTCTGGGCACATTCAGTGCCTTGGTGGCGGCATGGTTGTTGGCACCTAAAGTCAAAGGGGAGGAGGAAGCGCATCATTTTCTCATGGAGCTGCCGCCTTACACCATGCCAGATATGTCATACCTTTCCCGTCACCTCCTCGAGCGTGGGTGGGCATTTATTAAAAATGCGGGCACGTTGATTCTGGGGCTTTGTATTTTGCTGTGGGCGCTGCAAACGTATCCCAAACCCAAGGAGGGAACTCCAGCGGCTGAGAATAAATCACTCGCGCTGGAGCAAAGCTACATGGGTAAACTCGGTCATGTGATCGAGCCTGTGGTGAAGCCTTTGGGCTACGACTGGCGGATGGGCACCGCTCTGATTTCATCCTTTGCTGCCCGTGAAGTGTTTAATGCCAACTTGGCGATTTCGTATTCGGTGGAAGAAGGGGATGACGAAGAGGCTTTTCTCGATCAACTACGCACCAAGCTTGCCAAGGCCACCTGGCCGGATGGGCGGAAAATTTACACGCCGCTGACGACCTTGAGTCTGTTGATCTTTTTTGTCTATGCCCTTCAATGTTTACCCACCACGGTGGTGGTGCGACGCGAAACGGGCTCATGGAAATGGGCGATCGGGCAGTTGGTGGGGATGACAGCGGTGGCGTGGTTGGCGTCTTTTGCCGTATACCAGATTGGTAGCCTCTTTGTCTGATTCGCATTTTCCTTTTTGATAAACTCGAACTATACTTAATCATGGATTGGACCAACTGGCAGACTTACGCCGCCCCCGTGATTGTATTGTTGACGGTGCTTGCTTTTGTATGGCGCTGGAAAAAATCCAGAGATTCCAAGTGTTGTGGTGGGCGTTGTGGATGCTCTGTTTCCAAGCGGAAAAGTAGGACGAGTTTCGAATGATTGGTTGCGGCGCATCCGCTTGGCCGTCAGAAAACGGAGCGATTCAAGTGCTGTTAGTCGTGGCTGGACTTGTGCTGCTATTTGGTGGGTTTGGGAGGTTATTTTTTTACCGCGAAAGTAGCGAAATGCGCGAAGTTGATATGCGTGGGTTGTTGCCTGCGGCGCTTGACAGAATTAACAGAATTTTTCAGAATTTACTTGGGTTGCTGATGGCGTTTAGATTTTAAGTTTTGGATTTTATAATGGGCAACATGCTTTGAATTGACGTAGAATAAGCCCACGTCATGGCCACTATCGTAAAACTTAAAAATTCAAATCGGCACGCGATTCTTGTGGGTGTTGGATACGGCATGTATAAATCGGCTCGGGCCAATGCTTTTTTGGGTGATCTTTTTCCTACTGAGCAAAAAGGAGAGTCTCAGATGGCTGCGGTATCCACGGCGACTGGGGATATTCTTTGGTGTCGATCCGAGGATCTGGAAATTGTTTCGATCGATGGAGAGAAGCCGAGTGAGCTTCTGCAGCAGTATTTTTCATCTTAGTTTTTACTTGTTTTTTACCTATGTCCACCTCACCGCGAGCCCAGCAAGCATTGAACCTGGTTTCTGATCTTCAGACTTTGTTTGTCGCCGGTTTGGAGCAAGTGGGCGAGGGTGTGCCATTTGAAAAGACGTCTTGGCTTCGCGATGATGGGAGGCATGGCGGTGGTTCCCGATACTCGACGGGTGGCAATGCGTTGTTTGACCGGGCTTCGGTGAATGTTTCTCAGATCCATTACGATGATGATCCGAAGAAAAAATTGGGTTCAGCAACGGCATTATCGACGATTATTCATCTGCGTAACCCGTATGCGCCATCTATGCATATGCATATCAGCTGGACCGAGATGAAAAGCGGCGAAGGTTATTGGCGGGTGATGGCGGATTTGAATCCATCAATTGAAAATGCGGAGCATACTCAGAGTTTTAAGCGGTGTTTGAAAAAGGTGGCGCCGGATCAGTATCAAGAAGCATCCGAGCAGGGGGATCGTTACTTTTATATTCCGGCCTTGAGTCGTCATCGAGGCGTGGCTCATTTTTATTTGGAGAATTATAAGACCTCCGATCATGATGTTGATCTCCAGTTCGCTCAGGACTTTGGCATGGCTGTAATCGACTGTTACTTGTCGATGATCCGAGGTGCGATAGGCCGTCACGTTGAGGTCGATGACGCGGCCAAGGCTACTCAGTTAGCTTATCATACCTTGTATTTTTTTCAGGTGCTGACTCTGGACCGTGGCACGACATCGGGTTTGTTAATTCATGACCAAAACGATATAGGCATTATGGGATCGTTGCCGTCAGAGGTGGATCAATGCTTGCTCTCATCTTGGCGGGAGCTGTTGCCTAAGCCTCAGGGATCATTACTTGATCGTTTGTTGGAAGCCTTTCCTGATGGCCAGAGAAGTGCGGTGACTCCCGAAGTGAAACTAAAAATTGCCCAAGCGGTGCGCGAGCATTATCGGCAATACCCAGAAGCTCTCCAGCATCAGGCTTCTGGAAATGTCATTCCGCCAACCGTGGCAAATCACAGCACGTAGCCGACAAAGGCGATCACGTGACAAGCGCTGCCTCCTAAAACAAAGAGGTGCCAGATGGCGTGATTGAAAAGTAGTTTTTGCCAAGCGTAAAAGATGATGCCGAGCGAGTAGGTGACGCCTCCTGCCACAATCCATGCGATGCCTGTGGGCTCGACGCTGGCCATCAGGGGCTTGAAGGCAATCACGATGAGCCAGCCCATGACGAGGTAGAGTGCGGTCGAGAGTTTGGAGTCTTTTTTACCCCGAAAGCAAGTTTTTAGGATCACTCCGGCGATGGCACAGAACCAGACGATAGCAAAGATAGTCCATCCCCAGGCGCCTTGCAAACCAACCAGAGTGAGAGGTGTGTAGGATCCAGCAATGAGGAGGTAAATGCAGGCGTGGTCGAGGATTTGGAAAAAGGATTTTGCCTTGTGGTGGCTGACGGAGTGGTAGAGGGCTGAGGACGAGTAGAGCAAGATCAGGCAAGCTCCAAAAACACAGGCGCTGATGACACGCAGTGGATCGCCATCGGAAACCATCACCATGGCGATGAGACCCGCAACACTCAGTAATGCCGCAATGACGTGAGTCATCATGCTAGCGAGTTCTTCTGCCGGAGTATCACAGAGATGGGATCGTTGGGTGCTCATGGTTCGTTATGTGAGTGGCAATAAACCACGAATCTGGAAGAAAGCGAATGGTATTGTGTGCCTTGGCTTGGCATCGGGGCGGTGTGCTCTTTCCTTGTGCAGCAGCTTTGATGGTTTTTCAAAAAAAACAGCCGGCCCAATGTTGGAGCCGACTGTATTGAAACTTTGATTGTTATTCTTCAATAGGTCTATAGTTCTTCGACCAAGACTTGGCGTGGGCCGCTTCCGTCGATGGTGATGGCCATGTTTCTGATCTTGGCGTTGGGGTTGCCCGCAGGGGACGCTGGCATGGTTGCTGCCGGTGCTGCAGCTTTAGCTGGCTTGGCCGCTTCGGGTTGATCCTTTTTCTTGTAGTAGTCGGCGAGCTGCATGGGGAACATGGCGTGGATGACGCAGTTCTCGTCGTCGGTGGGGAAGCCTAGTTCCTTGAGCTCGGTGCGGAGACCGTCCATCATCGGCTCTTTGAGGTCGCCGGGGCGACAGGTGATGGGTTTTTTTCCTGCTTGTTTGGCAGCGAGAGCCTGCACCTCTGGGTCAACGGGTGCAGGGGTGTTACCGTAGTAGCCGAGCGCGATGTCCATGGCCTGAGGTGAGAAGTTTTTCCATCGGCCAAACTTGACGTTAAGCATCGATTGCACACCGACGATCTGGGAAGTGGGCGTTACGAGAGGGATCCATCCGAGGGCTTCGCGCACGACGGGGATTTCAGCGAAGACTTCTTCAAATTTGTCTTCCATGCCTTGTTCCTTGAGCTGTGTGCGGAAGTTGCTGAGCATGCCGCCAGGGACTTGGTAGCGTAGAGTGTCGCTGTCCACGATCTCGTTGCGGTGGCTGGTGTAATCTGAGAGGGCCTGGTATTCAGGGATGAGCAGCTGGCGGACTTGTTCGAGTTTGACCAGATCCATCTCAGGCTGGCGTGGGTTGCCTTCAAGCATGGCATGCATTCTTAGGCAATCAGGCTGGCCTGTGCCGTTGGCGAATGGTGCGATGGAAACATCAATGGCATCGACGCCAGCGTTGACGGCCGCGAGGTAGGTGGCTGCGCCCAAGCCCGCTGTTTCGTGGGTGTGAATCCAGATCGGGATATCGATTTTCTCTTTCAGCCCGGTGATGATGTCCTTGGTGATTTGTGGTGGGATGAGTCCGGCCATGTCCTTGATGACGATAGTGGTGGATCCCATTTCGGCGAGTTGCACACCAAGATCGATAAAGCTTTGGGTGTTGTGGACTGGGCTCGAGGTGTAGCAGATCACGCCGTGGGCTTCTTTGCCCGCGTTGACAGCTGCTTTGATGGCAAATTCCATGTTGCGTGGGTCGTTCAGGGCATCGAAGATACGGAAGATATCCATGCCATGTTTAGCGGAGGCGTTGATAAATGCCTCGACCACATCGTTGGGGAAGTGGGCGTATTGGACGATGTTCTGGCCGCGGAGCAGCATCATGTGCTTGGTCTTCGGGCAGGCTTTTTTCAGCGCGTCCAAGCGGTCGAATGGGAATTCATTGAGAAAGCGTAGGCCGGCGTCGATGGTGGCACCGCCCCAAGTTTCCAAGGAGCCGAAGCCCATGCCGTCGAGGATGGGAGCGACTTCGAGCATTTGCTCGGTGCGCATGCGGGTGGCTGCGAGTGACTGGTGGCCGTCCCGGAGGACGGTGTTGTTGAAGATGACTGGTTTGGTGCTCATGTGATGAAATTTGATTTGGTATATGAGGTTGTCTTGATTTAGAGACGCTTTTAACTAGCATTTTTGATCGGGTAGTGACAATCAAATAGTGCTATCTGCACAATAAATGCAAGCACGCAGCATGTTTGTTCCTGGAACCAGAGGTTCCTTAATAAGTTTTAATATCACGGTGTGGGTAATCTGTGATGGCTGACTAGCTTGTGAGTAAAAAAGCGGAGCGCTGACTTTTAGCTCAGTGCTCCGCTCCTCTAAATGATCGATGGTGATATAGGTTACTTCTTAGGTGAATACCAGATAGGAGACGTGTAGGCGCGCTCTTGACCGATCAAGGTAGCCTCTTTCGGGAGTTTTGCATCGACCATTGGCGCCGATCGGACCCCGCAATGCATAGACCGTGAAGGTTCTGCGCTGGGGGCTTTGCCAAAGAAGTTTTCTTCCTCGGCGGTGCATAGAGCAGTGTGGCTATCTGTAGCTCCGCCAAAGCCGAACTTAGAACGTGCCGTTGAGCTTGCGACCTACCCAGAAGAGGGCGAGTAGGGTAATGAGCAGGGTTGCGGTTAGCCAGTGAGACCAGAGTGGGGTGCGGGTTTCCTGAGGTTTGGGCTCGGGCAGGGCGTGGATTTCTTTCACCAAGGAGGCGAGTTTGTCTCCCGTCATGAGTCGGCCTTTGGCGACGCGGGCCATTTCCTCCAGCACATCAGCTCTGGCGGGCATGCCGGTTTTTTCGATTTGGCTTCCTTGGGCCAGGAGGGTGGTTTTGACGCCGTGAGTGGTGTCGCCATCAATGCTGGCCTGGATTTTCCATGCTCCCGGTTGGGTGATTTTGAATCGGCTGGTGAAATTTCCCCAAGCACCTTCGGCTTTATCGAGACTGATTCTGCGGGATGTGCCGTCGGGTGCGGTGATATCAATGAAGACTTCTCCTTTTTTGAGCGGTGCTCCATATTCGTCAAAGGCATTGGCGTTGAGGGTGACGGAGTCGCCGGGCAGGGGTCGATCAGGGGTGAAGTAGAGTCGGAGGCGTTCTCCGGCGGCCATGTTGCGCTGGTAGGACATCCAGCGGGCGACTTGTCCCCAGAAGCGGTAGTGATAGAGGTCTTCGACGCCTCGGCGCCAGCGCCATGCGGAGTCGTGGCCAAGAAAGAGCACTTTGCCATTACCTGCGGTGCGGGTGACGAGCATCGGAATGCGGCCAAATTCGTTGGTGCGGTTGGCATGCACAGCGAGCACATCGGTGCCGCCTTTGGCTTTGATCACTGGAGCGTGCCAGTAGAATCCCGGAAGGTTTTTCCAGATGGTTTCGTTTTCGTCTTCGGTGTTGCCCAGCAGGGTGAGGAGAGAGCCTTTACCATCGCTGGTGAGGTTGAGCCTGGAGGCGGTGGCATCGCTGAAGCCCTCCTTGCGCTTGTCGTCTAGAATCACGGGGATCAGGTCGCCGAGTGGACTTTGAGAGAGCGTGAATTGGTTACCCTTGGAGCCGGGGATGAAAACGATGCCGCTGGCTTGATTTTCGACCAGTCCTTTGAGTAGTTCGGCTTGTGCGAGGGTGAGTCCATCATCTCCATTGGTGCTGATGCCGACATCGCCGAGGAAGACAACGTCATATTTCTGGAGGTCTTCGAGTTTTTCAGGAAACTTCTGGATGTAGCCCGGTCCATCTCCGGCACCTAGGGTTGGGTGGAGAAGGAGGCAGTCCACATGGACGCCGGGATCGCGATAGAGTGCGTTGCGGATAAAGCGGTATTCCCAGCGTGGGGTGGACTCGATGACAAGGACGCGGAGTGATTCTTTCCGTCCGGCGATGGTGAATTTACGATGGTTGTTTTTGGCGATCATTTCGCCATTGGCCACCGGGATCGAGAGTTCTAGGGTGGATGATCCCTCGTTGTTGAGTCTCCAGAGAATGGAGTCTTGATATTCAGCCCCCGCAGGAATGGTGATATTTTTACTGCGCTCTTTGCCAGTTTTTGTATCGCGTAGGCGGACGATGGTACGCACATCCCGGCCGAGTGAGGAGATGATGGTGAAGGGGATCTGGACGGTTTCTCCAACGATGCCGTAAGTGGGGGCTGTGACGTTTGTGACATCGAGGTCAGGGAGTCGCTGATCGCTGCCTACGGGAACGGCAAAGAGGGGGATGTTACGGCTCCGCATTTTTTGCGCTGCAGCAACTGGAGGTGTGCCGACGTTCCAATCGCCATCGCTGAGAAGCACGATGGCACGCAGGTTGTTATGTTCCTCGAGAAGTTTGTCGATCGCGCTGTAAATATCCGTGCCGGCAAGAGCGAGAACGGTGGGGTCATCTCCTTCTGGCGGGGTTGAAAATTCTTGGGTGATGATCCGATTGTTTTTGTTTTCCTTGAGTGGTGTGAAGAGCTTGCTGCCGAGAACTTGTTTCATCCACTCGGCACGGGTGATCACTTTTTGTTGGTTACTTATCTCTTCAGGTAGGATTGAGTCCTCTGTGGTGCTGGAGAGGGAGGCGTCGATCAGAATGGCGACTTCAGGTTTGCTGTCGGGTTCTGTGATTTCTCTCCATTCGGGCTGCCAGAGCATGAGGACGACGATGAGTGTGCAGAGAAAGCGCAGGGTTTCGAGCGCGCCGGTGCGCTTGGGCCGCGTTGCCCGAAGAATGGCGGTGATGCAAAGCGCACTTACTGCGATCAGCGCCACTATCCCGATCCAGAAAGTGGTCGGGGTGGGCGAGAAGAGGATGTTGGAAATGGAGAAGTTCAAGGTGACGTGTTTTAAATTCTAAATTGAAGATTTAGGTGTTAGGTCGGTGATTTGGCAGCATGAGGTTGGCTTTCAGCCAACGGGTTGTTTTATGCCTCTTTCCCAGCCATGC
>CAYNNY010000055.1:0-16166 GCA_964398555.1 uncultured Verrucomicrobiales bacterium | reverse complement strand
TTGAATTAACGATTTTATAGAAAAATAGATCGATTCAGCCCGCTTCGCTGACTTGATTTTGCGAGGTTAATCCATCGAACCCAGCGAGCGGATGAATTCGGTGAAGAAGAATTCTCCGTTTTTGAGGTCTTCGACCTTGATGAACTCGTCTTTGGTGTGGGCTTGGTCGATGGAGCCTGGGCCGATGCAGATGGCGGGGAGTCCCGCATTGGTGAGATGCGCGGCATCGGAGAACCATGGGGCACCGACTGGGGTTGCCGTTGTTGTCCGCTCCGAGTCTTTGAAGATCGTCGTCAATCGCTTGACCCACGGGTGATCGACGGAGACCTCCATGGGTGGGTTTTCGTGAGGCTTGACGATGCTGAGGGGGAGTTCGTGCTCATGGATGAATTCGCTGACGGCTTTCAGCGCTCCACCGTGGGAGTAGAGGCTGGGTGTGGTGCGGATATCGATCTGGGCACAGGCGTGGTCGGGCACGATATTGGCGCGGGAGCCACCGGAAATCGTGCCGATGTTCAGGGTGGAGAAGCCGAGCACTGGGTGCCTGAAGGTTGCTAGTTTCGGTACGAGGTAACGGTTCAGAGTTTGTAGGGCTCGGGTGAGATTGAGGATGGCATTTTCGCCGCGCTCGGGTTGTGAGGAGTGGGCGGCCTTGCCGGTAGCGTTGAGCGTGGCCCAGAGTGAGCCTTTGGTGACGTGCACGATATCGAGTGATGTGGGCTCGCCAATCAGGGCGAATTCGTAGTCGGCGGCGTGGTGTTTGGCAAATTGGCGGGACCCCCACTGGGAGGATTCCTCTCCCATGAAGCCGACGAAGTCGATGGCGTAGGGCAGGGTGGGGAGGATGTCGCGGCAGTTGGAGAGCGCTTGCAGCATGGCGGCCATCGGGCCTTTGGTGTCGGAGGAGCCTCGGCCATGGATTTTGCCATCGAGCAGGTCACCGGAGAAGGGATCGATGGTCATTCCGCCAACACCAACGGTATCGAGGTGGGGGCCAAGCAGGATGCGTGGACGTTTCCCTTGACCGCTTTCTGACGGGGCGCGGGCTATGAGGTTAGGTCGGCCAGGTTTGATGGTTTCCAGGCTGACTTGGTAGCCGATGCCCTCGAGGAAATCTCTGACGTAGTCCGCAATATCGGCCTCACCGGTCTGGTCGGTGCCCGGTGAGTCGTCAGGATTGACGCTGGGGATGCGAATGAGGTCTTGCAGCAGGGTGCAAACGTCGGAACTGGGCTTTGTCATGGTAATTTTCATAAGCACAAAGCGAGACGAGAGTAAGGAAAAAGTGCAGTGTTAATAAAATGGGGGTGCAAAGAAGCAAAATGGGGGGAGAGGGGAGCCAGGGGACGGGAGTCAGGAATCAGGTAGGGCTCAGTCTTCTTTGTAATCTTCCCGTGGTGTGGCGATGACTGTGAGGATTTGTCCGTCGTTATCGAAGTCGGCCTCGGGGTCGAAGTCGGTGATGAGCTTTTCTATGCTGAAGCCGGCGTGGTGCAGCATCATGGTGAGTTCGCGGGGCCAGAACCAGGTGAGGTGGTGGGTGGTTTCGCTGGATTCGAGGACTTTTTCTTTGGATGTCAGGCTTTTTTGGGAGGAGATTTCGTAGCGGTGCTCGCGGGTGAGGAGTTGGCTGAGACGCTGGATCTGGAAGCGGGTGTGGCAGCGGGCTGTGTTGCCATTTTCTAGCTGGGTTTCCTGATCGGCATACCAAGTATCGGACTCGAGCTCTCCGGTGATTTCGGCCCAGGGGATGAAGGTGGTGAGGTAGAGTCCGCCATCGGGGTGGAGGTGCCGGCGGATATTGGCGAGGACCTCGGGGATGGTTTCGATGGGGATGAGCTGGAGGGTGAATGCGGGGATGGTGATGGCTCCGTATTTGGCACCGGTGTCGAAGTCTTCCATGCTGGCGTGGTGGAGGATGACGTCTTCGCCGCTGGGTTGATTGCGGCAGAGTTGGAGCATGTCCGGTGAGTTGTCGAGGCCCTCGATCAGGTAGCCGTTGGCTCGCAATGGCAGCAGCAAGCGGCCAGAACCGCAGCCGAGCTCGAGTGCCGGGCCTGGGTGCTCGTTGAGAAATTGCTCAAGGATAGGAAGTTCTGCGGGAGGGCCTTCGGCAGCCCAGAAGAGATCGTGGAGTGTGGCTTCGAGGTGGGAATACATGGTGGTGGACAGGTGACAGGTGGCGGGGGACAGGTGGCGGGGGACAGGTTTTGCGCCGAGCTGGGGCTCGGCGCTCCTAAGGGGCTCCTAGGCGTCTTCGGGGTTGATCATGGCGTAGAGGGTGGTGCCGGCGCTGGGCTCGCGCATGTTGTCGTGGGCGATTTTGAGTTCTTTTTCCTCGGTGACGTAGAAGAGTAAAATAGAATCTTCGCCGTAGAGATTGTTGAAATCTTCGATGGTGAATTGCTCGGTTAGCGTTGTCTTTTTGATGACCGCGCCTTGGGCGGCAAAGGTTTCTAGTCGTTTGAATGGCGGTCGGTCAGGAAAACAGATTCTCCCCCGCTTGTGTTTGGCGGTGGCGTTGCGGTGGTGGGCGCCGTCGTCGGTGGGGGCTACTTGCCAGACGTTAGCGCTGCCGAAGACGTGGATAAAGTCTTGGGCGGCGATGGAGTTAACTTCATCGTTTGGCGTGGTGGAAATGAGCTGCCCGAGTCCGGTGAGTTCGAGTTCGTCCTCGACGTATTCGGAGAGGATGTTAGCACGCATCGCCGGGATGCCTTCAAGTTTGGCGCGGGCGATGTTATCGTAGTTCGTATCGAGGAGAAGGACGTCGTGGCCGTCTTTCTTGAGTGCTTGTGCGGCGATCTGGACCCAGCGGCCCGCTCCGGCGAAAAGGATGCCGCGTGGGTTTTTGGACGCCAGTCCTAGCCGACGGGCGAGAGGGGCACCGAGTAACCCGTAGGTGGCGACGGTTCCGACAATGACGATAAAGACGATGGGCACCATGAGGTGGGTGATTTCTCCAATGGCGGGGTCGAGCTTCCCTGCATGGACGGCGTGATCGAACTCAAGGGCAAAGATGGCGGTGACCGCTGCGGCTACGATTCCCCGAGGGGCCATGGCGGAGAGGAAAAATTGTTCCTTGAGGGTGATGTGTTTGGAAAAAGCGTTAGCGATAAAGACGGAGGCGGGTCGGACGATAAAGATAAGTGCTGCCAGAATGACCAGCCCCGGAATCATAGCCTCATGAAGATGAGAGAGTTGGACCCGACCGGATAGGATGATAAACAGCACGGAGATGATGAGGACGCGGAGGTTTTCTTTGAACTCGAGGATGTGTTTGACGGAAACCGATTTCTGATTGGCCATGGCAATGCCGAGCACGGTGCATGTCAATAAACCGGATTCGGCCTGAATGGCATTGGATGCCGCAAAGGCGGTGGCGGTCACTGCGAGTAAAAAGACGGAGTGAAGATAGTCCGGGATCAGGTGATGTTTGAGCAGGAGTTCTATGATTTTGGCCAGCACCAAGGCGAGAATCACACCGACGAGTAGAGTGAGTCCCAAGGCGTGGAGGATTTCGTCCATGGCGGTGTTCACATCACCAGCGACGGCGGCTTGATAGACTAGCACCGCCATGATGGCTCCAATGGGGTCGATCACGATCCCTTCCCATTTGATCACATTGCCAATCTTTCTCGATGGTTTGATGTGTCGCAGTAAGGGAGCGATGACCGTGGGGCCAGTCACCACGAGAATAGCTCCGAGTAGGGCAGCGACCTGCCATGGGTATCCTAGCAGATAATGCACTGCGCCGTAGGTGAGGGTGAAACTAAACACGACACCTAGCGTGCAAAGCCTCAGCACCGGGGTGCCGCTTTCTTTGAGATCTGAGAATTTTAACGTCAGTCCGCCCTCGAAGAGAATGACGGCCACGCAGAGACCCACGGCGGAGAGTAGCACCTCGCTGGTCGCCAGATAGTCATCGATGGTGTGGCCTGTGAAGTGGCCTAGGCCAAAGCCGAAGGCGAGGAGCAGGAGAATGGATGGGAGCTTGAGTCGCCAAGCGATCCATTGCGCGGCAATGCCAAGTGCTAGGACGAGGGTGAAATAGGTAAGAGGGGTCATGGGCGAGTGAGTGGAGATTAAACAATGAATGTTTATCGCTGACGATGGTAATCCTATCAAAATTTTACCATAGCGGCTTAACCGGCAGTGGATCTTCACGTTGAAATCGGCTCGTTGTGATTACAATGGATTTCCATTTGAAAAGAATATGAAAATTCGAACTTGTCTACTTGACGGAGGGGGGGGGATTGACCAGTGTGTCACCGATGGCTTCCGAGTATTGATTTCGGAAGTTATTGTTTTAACGATCAAAAACCCACCATCCAAGCTAAGATTTTATTGTGTATTCTAACGAAGATTACCTGCTCGAACTCCTGACAGAAGCCCAATTGGTAACTGGAGAGGAGATTGATGCCGTCCGAGGTCAGTTACAGGGCAGAGAGAGTGTTGTGGAGCGGCTTATTAGCGGCAGTCGCATCACCGAAGAGCAAGTGGCCCAAGTCTGCGCGCAAAGCTCGAGTATGGATTTTATCGATCTGGCTCATTGGCCGATTCCGCCGGACATATTTGAAAAAGTCACCGATGAGATAGCGAAGCGGTTTTGCGTTGTGCCTGTGTCTGATGATGGCGTTTATCTGACCGTCGCAGTGGCTGACCCGCTAGATTTTGAGGTTCTCGATAGCTTGCCTCACGTTTTGGGTCGCGAGATCAATCCGGTGGTGGCCACCGCTTCCGCCATTGCTGAAGTGATCCATCAGAACTACGGAGGTGCGGTTGCTGATGCAGCTGCAAGTGAGACCTTTACCGTTGTTGGCGCTGAGGGGGAAGAAGAAGTGACAGAGGATGACGCCCCCATTATCAAGATGGTTTCGTCGATGTTATTGGAAGCATTTAAAATGCGAGCCAGTGATATTCACATTGAGCCGATGGAGACAACCTTGCGTATTCGCTACCGGGTGGATGGCAAGCTGATCGAGATGGACAACCATCCCAAAAAGCTTCACCCAGCGATCATTGCACGGATCAAGGTGATGAGCGGCAGTATGAGTATTGCGGAGAAACGCTTGCCCCAAGATGGCCGTATTCAGATTCGTGTGGCAGGCAAGGAGGTGGACCTTCGAGTTTCCTCCGTCCCTAGTAACCACGGCGAGAGCGTGGTGATGCGTATTCTGGACAAAACCGCTCTGATGCTTGGATTGCCAGAGTTAGGCTTCCTTTCGGATGACGAGGCGACGTTTGAAAAGCTGATTCGTTTGCCCGATGGGATTATCCTTGTGACTGGCCCTACAGGATCGGGTAAAACAACGACACTTTACGGCTGCTTAAACACGATTAACACCTCAGACCGCAAGATTATCACTGTGGAAGATCCTGTGGAATATGAGCTTCCTGGCATCAACCAGGTGATGGTGAGAGCGGACATTGGTATGACCTTTGCCGCTGCACTCCGCGCGATGATGCGTCAGGCTCCTAACGTGATTATGCTAGGTGAGATTCGTGATGCTGAAACCGCAGGTATCGCGATTCAGGCAGCGCTGACCGGTCACCTCGTCTTTTCTACTTTGCACACCAATGACGCTCCCGGAGCGGTGGCTCGTTTGGCTGATATTGGCGTGAAACGATTCCTCGTTGCCTCATCGGTGCGGGCCATTATTGCCCAGCGTTTGGTTCGTAAGCTTTGCCCGAAATGCAAGACCTCAGCGCTTCTCTCTGACCGTGAAATGCGGACATTGAATCTGGATGCCAAACAGGTGGCCGAAAGTGATATCATGGGCTCTCAGGGCTGTGATGCCTGCCGTCAGATGGGTTACAAAGGCCGAATGGGGATCTTTGAAGTTTTCCAAGTGGATGACGAAGTTCGCCATCTTATTAACCAAGAACTCACCTCGCCACAGCTGCGGCGCCGGGCACGAGAGTTGGGAATGCGCACACTGCGTGAGGATGGTATTCGAAAGATCCTCTCCGGCAACACATCCGCCTCCGAAGTCATGCGCGTCACCATGTCAGACAGCGATTGATTTTTAGCAGATCTGATTCCCGAGTTCACAACACAGCTTACACATATCTTTCATGGATAACTCACAACTCATCGATATTTTCGTCAATCGTAGTCTGATTGATCAATATCTCGCTGCTGACATCGTTCAGGAGATCGAGAATAGCGGCAAAGAAATCGCTGAAATCTTGGCTGACTACGAAGTCATCCAAGAGAAGGACGATATTTGGCCGATCATTGCCAACGAACTGGGCGTCAATATGATTGATCTGGCTCAGTTTGATCCACCCTCGGAATTGCTTGCCCTTATTCCTGCGGGAATGGCTCGGTTACACGGGGCTCTTCCCGTGAATGTGGATAACGAAGGGCTGACGGTATGCCTGGTTGATCCGCTCAACCCTCAGGTGATCGAGGATCTTCGATTTGCTTTGGGGCGGGAGGTTAATTTGGCAATTGCCCCTGATTATATTGTCGAGAAAAAGCTCGATGAGGCCTATGGTGGCAAAGGTCAGGCGATGGATGATGTTCTTGGCCAGTTGGAAATGGGGGTTGATGGAGGTAGTGAGAAAAGCGCTCAGGATATGGAAGCTGAGGCGAACTCTGCACCTATTATCCGTTATGTCGATTTGGTGCTCTATCAGGCAATCAACGAAGGAGCGTCGGATATTCATTTTGAGCCTTTTGAAAAGGACTTTAAAATTCGTTATCGTGTGGATGGATCGCTCTACGAAATGGCACCTCCACCAGTGCACTTGTCTTTGCCGATTCTTTCTCGGATCAAGGTCATGTCAAACATGAACATTGCTGAAAAGCGTGTCCCTCAGGATGGGCGGATTGTGAAGCACATTGGCGATAAGAAGGTGGACATGCGTGTTTCCACCCTTCCTACCCAGCACGGGGAAAGTATCGTGCTGCGTGTATTGGATCGTAGTAATGTAAATCTCAATCTTCAGATGTTGGGTATGCCGACGGATGTCTTTGATTATGTCAATGAGACCGTGCGTAAGCCCAACGGAATTTTCATTTGCACGGGGCCAACGGGTGCCGGTAAAACGACAACCCTTTATGCGGCATTGAAGGAGATTAATACGATTGACTCCAAGCTGCTCACGGCGGAAGACCCTGTGGAATATGACGTCGATGGCATTATTCAGGTTCCCGTCAATGATGCGATTGGGATGACGTTTTCGCGGATTCTTCGTGCCTTCCTTCGTCAGGATCCCGACCGGATTCTTGTGGGGGAAATTCGTGATATCGACACCGCCCAGATCGCTATTCAGGCGGCGCTGACCGGTCACTTGGTGCTTTCCACCCTGCACACCAACGATGCCCCGGGTGCGGTAACTCGACTCATTGATATGGGGACCGAGCCATTTCTTGTGGCGGCCTCGCTCGAAGGGGTGCTCGCGCAGCGACTGCTGCGGACTATTTGTAAGAATTGCAAAGCTTCCTATGAGCCCAATGAAGCGCTCTTGACTCAGTTGGGTGTGACCTCGCACGAACTTGGGGATAAGGAGTTTTACACCGGCCGAGGCTGCGAGGTGTGTGACCAGTCTGGTTACAAAGGGCGGCGCGGCCTCTTTGAGCTGCTTGACATCACCGATGGCCTTCGCGATCTGATCACAGATCGGGCACCCACCGTCGTGCTGAAGCAAAAAGCCATTGAGCTAGGGATGCAGACGCTTCGCGAGGATGGTCTGCGTAATATCTACGATGGAAACACAACCATCGAGGAAGTCCTTAAATACACCTAGTAGGTTATTTCATCATTTTTTCAATTCTAAGCTCGAAATTAAAATCTTAATCCGTATCCTCACTCTTAACTTTAAGCATTAATACATTATGGCAAACTTTCAATATATAGCCCTCGACGCCAAAGGAGAACAAACCACTGGTAGTGTTTCCGCTGGCAGTGAATCCGAAGCTATTCAGCAACTTCGTGGCCAAGGCTTGTATCCTACGCAAGTGGTGGAGGAAGGCAAAGGCACGCTGGCCATAGGTAAAACAAAAGCCAAGGCACGCGGGAAAAAGAAGGTGAAGATCGCAAAGTCCGGTGGAAAAATCAAACCCAAAGTGTTGATGATTTTCACTCGGCAGTTAGCGACTTTGATTGATTCCGGGTTACCACTTTTGAGGGGGTTGACGGTACTTTCCAAGCAGGAGCCTAACCCAGTGCTAAAGAGCACGGTCAATGCACTGGCTGATTCTGTGCAGACAGGCGCAACGTTTTCCGAAAGTCTGGCCCAGCACCCACGCATCTTTAACAAACTCTTCGTCAATATGGTGAAGGCGGGTGAGCTTGGTGGTGTGTTGGAAGTTGTTCTGACTCGTTTGGCTGAATACATGGAGAAAGCGGACAAGTTGAAAAATAAAATTGTCGCAGCGATGGTTTACCCGTTTATTGTGCTGTTTATTGCGGCTGCGATTCTCGTTTTCCTGATGCTTTTCATCGTGCCGAAATTCAGAGAAATGTTTGCGGAGCAGGGTGGCCAGTTACCTACTATTTCGCGTCTTGTGTTTGGAATGTCTGAAAACATGCTGAAAAGCTCATTCCTCTTACCGAACATCGTCTGGATCTTCTTGCTCGGTGCTCTTTTCTATGTCGCGTTTAAGGCATGGTCGAATACCAGCAGTGGCCGTGCCATCGTGGATACCGTAAAGCTCAAAATCCCACTGGTGGGTGACTTGACCAAGAAAAGTGCCATTTCGCGCTTTGCCCGAACTTTGGGAACACTGGTAACCTCTGGTGTGCCGATTCTTCAAGCGCTCACCATTACACGTGATACCGCAGGAAACGTAGTGGTCGCCAGAGCCATTGACAGCGTGCATGATGCCGTGAAAGAGGGTGAGTCCATCGTGGCTCCCTTGCAGGCGAGTAAGATTTTCCCAGCCATGGTGATCAGTATGGTCGATGTGGGTGAGGAGACCGGTCAACTTCCCGAGATGCTGTTGAAGGTGGCCGATGTGTATGATGACGAAGTGGATAACGCCGTTACGGCCTTCACTTCCATCCTTGAGCCTATTATGATTGTCTTCCTCGCGTTGGTTGTGGGAACGATTGTATTTGCATTGTTCCTACCATTGATTAAGATGATTCAGGGAGTGGACTCAGGAGCTTAGTCTTTCTCTTCCGCTAAACTCAATCATCAGAAACCATGAAAACGACAAATCTTCGTTACGCGGCCTCGCGCCCAGCTTTTACCTTAGTTGAAATCATCACCGTGATTGCTATCATTATGGCATTGGCTGCCATGACCATCGGCGGATTGAGCTTTGCTCAAAAAAAGGCAGAGGTGGGGCGGACCACGGTCTTTGTGGCTTCGGTTGGGCAAGCGCTGGAGCAGTATAGGGCTGATAATGGATTTTTCCCATACGGAGATGGTTTAAAGGACAGCACTGAGCAGGTCTACATCGCGCTCTCTGGAGATGGGGTGCTTAAGTATGATCAAGCTGCTCAAACGGTAGTCATAGATTCCGCTGCTACGGATGGAGAACCTGATGGAGAGCCAAATATAGGCGCGCAAATTTACCTAGGAACACTTGATAGTCCGGATTGGGGGAGTGACAAATTTGATAAAGAGGTGGTGAAAAAAAGCTATAATATACGCAAAAGCACTAATGGTGGAGCTGTCATTGTGGATGCGTGGAGAGATGTGAATGACTCAGCTCAGCGTCAGGAGCTTTATTATCGTCATAACCCGGATGAAAATTCATCTAGCCCAGACCCAGCTAAAATGAATCCACCTTCTGACTTTGATCTTTGGTCACTGGGGCCAGTTGATTTAGATAAAACCACAGAAGAGCAGAAGGTTGATTATATTAAGAACTGGTAGGTTGGTTCGCGCGTGGAAGTTATTCATTCCGCTTTACATCATCGGTTCATCTGGTTAGTTGAGTGCAGACCCAATCACTTTATGTCCGAAAACTCATCTACTCCTGAATTCCCAGCTCTTGAAGCTGACGCCGTTGAAAAAGCACCCCGTAAGAAAAGGGCAGCGACTAAATCCCCAGCCAAATCAGCAGCTAAGCCAGTTGATCAGGTAGAGGCAAAGCCTCAAGTATCTGAGGGCAAGCCAGCTGCGGATGCCGTGGCTTCGGATTCTCCAGCAGCAGAATTATCACCTCGCCCTATTAAGAGGGGGGTGCGAGTCGTTAAGAAGGCGTCGTCAAAAAAGACATCTTCTAAGAACACTTCAAAAAATGCCACCTCTCAGGAGTCCGATTCTCAATCGGATCAGGCTCAGGAAAGGAAATTCGACGCCTCGGCTCAGGACGCATCAGATGCGGCTTCTGGTGAGGAGTCGGGAAAATCACAGCAACAACAACAACAGCAGCAGCGACGTGGTCGTGGCCGCAACCGTGGTCGCCAGCAAGGACAGGGCGAGCAACAGCATGAAGCGCCAAAGGCAAAAATCGACACCAAAACGGTAGCTGCCCGCGCATGGAAAATTTTTGTTGGCGAGGTCAACGAAGAAGGTCTCGCATTGATTGCAGACAAAGACGCCCGTGAGATGGCACGCCGCAGCCTGCGCATTGCTGAAATTTACACTCGTGAAGAAGCGATTCAGTTTCAGAACGAGAAAAAGTCCGCCAAAAAAGGGAAAACTGAGCCCAAAGCCCCTAAAGAATCCAAGGCTGAGCCTCAGGACTAAACATCTTCTGATTTCGCACCTTTGATTTTTAAGGTGACGCCACAGCACGCTGGGATTAGTTTCCTAGCGTGCCGTTTTTTTTAGCCAGATTCTATGGGGTGCTGTGCCTTTGTTTTTTCACCGCAGCTCCTTGGGCTGTTGCGTTTAGCAATCAGGATAAAACCATCCTTCTCACCGCCAGTGTGCAGGAGTCACCCCTGCAGAATCATCCGTCTGTTTTTCAATGGGCCGCTGAGTTCCACCGGGTATATCGTGGCGGGGATTCGCAAAGCGATCATCACAGGCCATTACCCAAATTCAGCAACACCGGATCTTCGCAGTGTGTTTCTTTTTGGACGTATCCAACATGACCATTTTTCCCGATGCCTCGACGAGTGAAAATGATTTGTTGTTACGTTACTTGAATCTCATGGAGTATGCCTTAGGAGGCGACCCTCTCCTCGGTGATGGGGTGGGTTTTCTACCCGCATTACTGACCAATCCAGATGGCCGATCCGAGTTCTCGTTTCAGCGGGACCCCAGCAAGACAGATCTCACTTATGCCGTGCAGGTTTCGGGCACCTTACAAGCCGGTTCATGGATTAGCATTGCCAGTAGCACAGGTAGTGCTGCCAATGGGCGGCGCTAAAGTCGAGGATGTGGGTGAGGCGGTTAGGAACGGCGAGCACTTTCATCTCTGCCTGATGGGCTGCGTGCATGCCGTTGATTGAGTCTTCGAGGTAGTTCGGTGGCGACCACGCTTCGAAATCGCTACCGATGCAATTGACATAAAGATCCTGCGCGAGCTCATGACCTTCGCGTTCGAAGAGGTTTTGGCACGACTTAAAAATCGGCCATTCGCTATCGAGAATGATCCCGTCGAAATCAAAGAGGATAGCTTGCGCGTTGTTGATGGCCTGGGTGATATCTTGATTCATGTTTCGGATGAAATAGTAAGTGAAAGGGTGTGAGTGCCGCCGGGAGCTAGGGTGATGGTTTCTTTGAGTACATTACCAGACTCGGCGCAAATGAATTGAGTGATCTCTTCATCGAGTAAGTCGGCCATAGCGCCCCCTTTTTCTTGCCCTGGGTTCCAGAGGATGGTGCTGTTGCCTCCTGATTTTTTGACGATGATACGTCGGCTGTTCCCTTGGTCGTCGATGATAAGGTCGGTGGCGCTGCTGTAGATGCGGTCGATTTCATCCGGGAAATCAACTGGGCCCGATTGTTGTTTCATGGCGGGTGGCTGGACTGTGGTGTCGGCGTAGTGGCTGCCATCGAGTCCGAGCACCTGAGTTTGCTGGGCGGAGTCGACGGTGAAATAGCTGTGAAGGGCTTCACTGATGATCTCATCGTTGTCGCCGCGATTGGCGCTGATGAGTCGGAGGGTGAGCTCTTTGCCGATGGTGAACTCAATTTTTGCAGATAGCGCCGATCCTTCTTTTTGAGGGAGTGAAAAGGTGAGGTGTGTGCCATTGATATCTGAAGCGGTCGAGACGAGCTTCCAGAACGAGGTGCGGGCATAGCCGTGGGCGGGTAAGTTTTTGTCCGGATCAGGATGGCTACCAAACCAAGGCCAGCAGATGGGAATACCACCACGGATCGCTGTCCCTTCGCGGTAAATGGCGGCTTGGCTGGTAAATATGATCGGCAATTCGTCTAGGCGAGCATGATGCGTCAAGTGGGCACCGTGGAGTGCAATGGCGGCTGTCGCATGAGCGTTACGGATGTGAATCATCGGGTAGCCCGGGGTGATTTCTTCTATCCAGATTTCGTCTTTGATGCAGAAGGGGTGTAGCTCGGTAATCAGGTCGGGCATGGTCGCATTGAAAGTGACGCAGATTCACGGGGATGGCTATGTTTTTGTCTGAGTTGGCTTGAGGGTGGCGGGTATTTTAGGGGTTCTTTTGAAATTCTTTGGAATTCTTTGATTTTTTTTACTTGTCATTTGTTTTCGGAATCCTACGGTTTGCGTGTGTCCAATCAACTTGCAGATCAGGTTCGTGACGCCGGTGTTGTCGGCGCTGGCGGAGGAGGGTTTCCAGCCCACGTTAAATTAGCGGCTTCCGCTGATACGGTGATCGTGAATGGTGCGGAGTGTGAACCTTTGCTGCATAAAGATGTCTCGATGATGGAAGAACGTGCCGCTGAAATGGTGCGCGGTCTTTTACTTGTCGTCGAGGCCGTGGGTGCCACTGAAGCGGTGATTGGCATCAAAGAGAAAAATGCCCATGCGGTGAAAGTCTGTGAAGCTGCCTGCGAGGGCACGATCGCGCGGGTGCATTTGCTCGGCGATTTTTACCCTGCGGGTGACGAATTTGATTTAGTCTATGAAGTGACTGGGCAATTGATCCCCGCTGCGGGATTGCCAAAGGATGTGGGATGCTTGGTCAGCAATGTGGAGTCATTGATTAACATGGCTCGTGCGGCCGATGGCCAACCGGTGACCCGTAAGACGCTCACGATTGCCGGAGCTGTGGCGGAGCCGTTCACAGTGGAAGTTCCTATCGGCGTGAGTTACCGGGATTTGATTGAAATGGCAGGAGGGGCCACCGTTGATGATCCCGTGCTGATGCATGGAGGTATGATGATGGGGCGCCTAGGAGAAGATCTTGACGAAGCGGTGACAAAAACATCCAGTGGAATCATCGTGTTGGATAGATCCCATCCGATTATGGTGCGCAAAATGCACCCTTTGAAATTTCAAGCCGCGATTGGGAAATCGGCCTGTGACCAGTGCCGCTACTGCACCGAGCTCTGCCCGCGTTATCTTCTCGGCTACGATATCGAGCCTCACCAGGTGATGCGTAGTTTGTCGTTTACCGAAAGTGGCAGCGAACCTTATAGCGAGTGGGCTGCTTTGTGCTGTGCCTGTGGTCTGTGCACCCTGTTTGCATGTCCGGAAGCGTTGTTCCCGAAAGAGGCTTGTGATTCCGCTAAGGATAAACTTCGTAAAAATGGATTTAAGTGGACCGGGGCAAGCCCCACTGAACCACACCCGATGCGGGAAGGCCGAAAAACTCCGACCAAGCGCCTGATGGCGAAGTTAGATATTGTGGAGTATGACGTGCCAGCGCCAATGCGTGCGATGAGTTTTGCGCCTAAGAGGCTCGTGTTGCCTCTAAAGCAGCATGCCGGTGCGCCATCCGAGGCCCAGGTGTCCATCGGTCAGTCCGTGGCAGAAGGGGATGTGATTGCCGCCCCGGCGCCAAAGAATTTAGGCGCTGTGATCCACGCGCCACTTGCTGGAGTGATCGAAGCCATCTCTGATACCGAGATTGTCATCAGCGTCCGCTAAATTTTCTCTGCCCCTCGTTTTTTCAATTAACATCAACTTTATCTTCATCCCATGACCACTCATCCAGCCATTGGCCTCATCGAAGTAAGCAGCATCGTCGCTGGCTTTACCGTCACCGATACCATGCTCAAGGCCGCCAACGTTAAACTTATCTTAGCCCGCTCCATCTGCTCGGGAAAATACATGGTGCTGATCGGTGGCGATGTCTCATCGGTGAAATCCGCCATCCACGTGGGATGTTTGACCGCTCGTGGATTTCTCATTGATCACACGGTGCTTCCACGGATTCACCCCGATGTGTTTGCCGCCATTGGCCGAAGTCAGCCCACGGAGCCAAGTGGCGCGCTGGGTATTTATGAATCCTTTAACATCGTCACGCTGATCGAGGCTGCCGATGCTTCCGTGAAAGCGGCCGATGTCACTATTCTGGAAGTTCGTCTCGCTATGGCGCTCGGGGGCAAAGCCTTCGCAACCTTTACCGGCGACGTGTCATCCGTTCAGGCCGCTGTTGATGCCGGTAAAAAACTCATCAGTGAGGCTGGCGTATTGGTCAATGCCATGGTGATCCCCAAGCCGCATCCCGACGTTTACCGCGAGGTGCTTTAGGTTGTTTTTGCGAGAGATCTACGGCAGAAAAGAGAGTCTGAAACGACATTAGTATAATGACGAGTTTTTTTTCTTTATTTGGCTTGCGTGATGGGTTGGTCGGGGGTATGAATTTCTCCATGCAAGACACACACGTGCACGATATTATGCAGATGATGATGGACTCTGGTGAAGTTTACACTCGGGAGAGCTTGAAAAAGGCGATTATCAATAAGTTTGGTGTAGCGACTACCTACTGCAGTTGTTCGGTCAACATGATGACACCCGAGGGTGCGATCGATTTCCTCGAAAGCCGCGGCAAGTTCATTCCATCTGAGGCAGGATTCTTCACGGATGAAAGCAAGAAGTGCTCTCATTAATAAGTGAGGAACGAATCAGTTTTTTATTCATAGCTGAGTCGGATGGGTATCCATCCGGCTCTTTATGTGTCTGGCACTGACTTTGAATAAGGCGAGTATTGCTACCATGTGATGAGCCGGACCTGCGGAGGCTCCTTTTTGCTTGGGAGTGAGGAAAAAGAGGCGTTCCGCAAGATCATGCGCCGTATGGCTAGGTTCTGTGGCGTGAAAATACTGACTTACTGTGTGATGGATAATCATTTTCATCTATTGACCCGCGTGCCGTGCCGAGAGGCTTTTCTCAGGAGCTTTGATGATCTTTCTGACGAGGCTCCAGGTTCAGGCGAGGAGCGGCTTCTTGAGCATCTCAGTATTCTTTATAGCAAGGCGTATGTTCAACGGGTGCGCGAGGAGCTCGCTTGGATGCGTGAACATCATATGGAGGCGGATGCCGATCAATTTCTTGAGAAATACAAGCGTCGGTTCTGTAACTTGAGTCTCTTTGTTAAGGAGGTCAAAGAGCGCTTCAGTCGATGGTATAACAAAAAACATGGGCGACGGGGGACGCTCTGGATGGATCGGTTTAAAAGCGTGTTGGTGGAAAGTGGGGAGGCTCTGAGAACGATGGCTGCTTATATCGACCTTAATCCGGTTAGGGCTGGGCTGGTAGATGATCCCAAGAACTATCGCTGGTGTGGATATGCCGAGGCGGTAGGGGGCAGCAAGCAAGCTCGGCGCGGCTTGTGTGTGGTGATGGAGAAGCCTTTGGACAGTTGGTCAGACGCGGCCCATGAAAGTGGTGCTTGGTATCGCTGCTGGCTGATGGCCGACGGAGAGGAGGCTGGGGTGGATGAAAGTGAGAAGCGCTACCACGTCAAAACAAAGAAAGGGATCTCGATGAAAAAAGGGAAAAATGAATTGGCTGATGACGGTTGCCTGCCTGCCTGCCAAAAATTACGAAGTCGGATTCGCTATTTATCGGAAGGTGCGGTGGTAGGAAGTAAGGGCTTTGTTGACGCGCTTTACGAAAAAAATAGGAAGCTCTTTGGTCCGAGTCGGAAATCCGGGGCCAGACCAGCTGAAAAAGCTACGGGTGACGCCGCGAACCCAGCATCACATCAGGCTCTCTACACTCTGAAATGCGGTCATCGAGCCTCTTCCCTAGGGCGGGGGGATTAGTTTTGGATGTTGGCTATTCAAAGCAAAAGAGACGATTCCCGATTCTAGAAAATTCCATCCTTGCATCGAGAGAAGAATTGGTTGAAATGTCTGCGTTCTGAATTTCGTAT
>CAYNNY010000054.1:9633-16442 GCA_964398555.1 uncultured Verrucomicrobiales bacterium | reverse complement strand
AATCACCGAATAACAGAATAACACAGCCCACCATGCCCCCCACCCTTTCCATCACCATCACCCTTCTCTGCTTAACTGCCATTCTATGGCTTGCGGGAATAGGAGCACGCTCGGGATTTCTTGGCCCGGAGAGCGCCCGGAAAGCAGTCCATATCGGCATGGGACTGCTCTGCCTCAGTTTCCCATGGTTGTTCGACTCTGTGTTAGCCGTTCAAATTCTCTCTGCAATGGCGGTGCTCGCCCTTTTAGTGGTTAGACTCAGCAAATTACGCCGAAGTGTAGGCTCCGCACTTTTTTCCGTCAAACGGCTCTCCATCGGCGAACTCCTTTTCCCTGCCGCCGTCGGGTGGCTCTACACCTTGAGCTGGGATCAACCACTACTCTATTGTATTTCACTGCTTCTCCTCACACTTGCCGATTCCGCGAGCGCCCTAGCAGGGAGCAAGCTGGGGAAGAAAATCTATCAAACCTCCGGAGCGAGTAAAAGTATGGAAGGCTCGCTCGCCTTTTTCTTGACCGGGTTTTTCTGCGCAGCCATCCCGCTTTACATATTCAGCTCGGAGCCGCTCTGCCACACCCTCTTTCTCTCCATCAACATCGCCCTTTTTACCATGGCGGTGGAAGGTGCCTCTGGACATGGGCTAGACAATCTACTCATTCCCATCGGTGCCTTTCTTCTGATGGACTACTACATGGAATTATCGGGGAACGCTATGATTCTTCGCTCAGTTGCGATGCTGATCTTGCTGTCCATTTTACTGCTTACCCACAAACGGCACACGTTGAATGGAGGCGCTATACTCACAGCCCTGTTATTTAGTTTTGCATCATTCACCCTCGGAGGACTTCCCTGTTTACTGGCATCAGTCATCCTCTTTATCCGCCACATGCTGGTGCAGCGTCGGCTCAGACAAGATCAGATTGTGATTCACTCCATGGATGTCATCCTCGCCATCACACTTCCAGCCCTTCTGTGGCTCACACTTGCACGGGGCCACATCATCCCCTACAACTACGGTCAATTCGGATTTATCAGCACCCTCGCCATCATTATTTACATGTTGAATACCGGCACCCAAAAACACACCAGTCAGCCCACTCAACTAACTCAACTAACTCAACCCACGCGACTCTCGATGCTTCCCGGTTTGGGGCTCTCTCTTCTTTTACTCACCCCCACACTACTTCTGGATATTCCACTACTCCACCTTCTACCCACGCTATTGCTCGCCCCGCTCTCTGCCTGGATCTACTACCACTGGCGAGGTGACGCCTCCACTCCCGCCATCTTTCATTGGATCAAACTCAGCCTTCTCGCCTTCATCGCATCATCCCTCAGCCAATTCATCATTCTGCCATGAATCTCATCTCTCCGACTTCACCTTCCCCTTCTAGTTCTCATTCCCATTCCAGTGAACGCACCGATGCTCACGATCTCCTCTTTGCCCAAGGAGCCGATCTCATCGCCCAAACCTCAGACGCCCCTCACCTCCATGCCGGTTTATGGTTTAAAAACACACCCACCTACCAAGGTCAAACCATCGGCACCATTGGCGGATGCGAGCTGGGAAAACAAACCTCCGCCCGAGCCGTGCAGTTCCTAGGCGATTGCGCCCATTACCTCCACCACACCCAGCGCTGCCAATCCGTAGTCGGCCCGATGAACGGGAACACCTGGCTCAAACACCGACTCATCATCGAGTCCAACCAACGACCTCCATTTCTCATGGAACCCGTCGAGCCCGAGCATTTTCTTCAGACATTCCAAGCGACCGGGTTTTCCATCCTCTCCGAATACTCATCGTCCCTCATCGATCTCACCCTCGATCAGCCTGATTTCTCATCACTCGAAGCCCGACTCGCCAAGCGTGGGGTCCGCATCCGCCCGATTAACCCCAAATCGTTTGAAACCGACCTCGTCAGCCTCTTCAAGCTCAGCCTCCAATGCTTTTCCAACAATTTCCTCTACACCCCAATCGATGAATCCACCTTTGTCCAAAAATACAAAACCTCCCAACAACATATCAATCCTGAATTCGTTCTGCTCGCCGAGCAAGAAGTGGATGATCACACCCACGACAGAAAAGAACTCGTCGGATACGTCTTTGGTATTCCAGACCTCTCTGCCATTCAACAAAACAAACCTCCCGCCCTCATTGTCAAAACTCTCGCCGTTCTCCCCGACCGCAAATTCTCTGGCCTAGGCACCCTTCTTGTCGGCCAAGCTCATCAGCACGCTAAAACTCTAGGTCACACAGAAGCCATCCACGCCCTCCAACACCAAAACAACACATCCCACCGGATCAGCCAACGCTTCAACGCCCAAATCTTCCGCCGCTACGCCCTCATGGAATATCGGGTCGAGTAGGAAGTAGGAAGTAGGAAGTAGAGAGTAGAGCTGAAAAATAACAACACACTCCTATCAACCATAAAAATAATCCTCACAGCAAGGCGCACATCCCAAGCAATTTTGTAAATTCTGTAAATTTTGTAAATTCTGTCTAGCGCCGCAGGCATCAACCCAAACCCATCATGAACCTCGTCAACCACCTCGCCGATCGCGCCAGCCAACACCCCAAGCGGATAGCCCTCATCGACACCCATCAGTCCCTGAACTACGCCGAGCTCTACGCCCACGTCTGCAACGGCTCAAAGCAACTACTCAATGACGGCCTCACCCCCGGAGACTCGATTCTTATTCTCCAACCCGTTACCATCCCCCTCTACATCAGCCTACTCTCAGCCTTTCACGCTGGATTAACCGTCATTTTTATTGACCCCTCAGCTGAAAAATCCGTTATCCGAAACAGCCTATCCCTCTATCCTCCCACCGCATTCATCGGAGTTGGAAAAGCGCACCTTCTCAGAATCACCATTCCAGAAATCCGCAAGATACCCAAACTCTATCACAGCTCCGGGTGGGCTCCCCGCAGTGCATTTTGGTCTCCTGTGGCAACCAACACGAAACTCCACCCGCCCCATCACTCATCAGCTGACTCACCCGCTCTAATCACCTTTACCAGTGGTAGCACAGGAATGCCGAAAGCCGCCTGCCGCACCCATGGGTTTCTTCTCGCCCAACACGAAGCTCTTGCCGAATCTCTCGATTACCGTGAAGGAGAGGTGGACCTCATCACCCTCCCCGTTTTCACCTTAGCCAACCTCGCATCAGGGCTAACATCTGTGCTAGCGGACACGGATCTTCGTTTCCCAGCCAGAGCAGACTCCTCATCCATCCTCCGCCAATGCAATGAACATAACGTCACGCGAGCAGCCGCCTCCCCGGCCTTTTTCGAAAAACTGCTCAGCGATGATTCCTTCCCAGGCTTTCAAACGATCTACACCGGAGGTGCTCCCGTTTTCCCTGACTTACTCACGAAAATTCAAACATCCAAACCCGAGCTGAAAATTGTCACCGTTTATGGCTCAACCGAAGCCGAACCCATCTCGCACAACCTCTGGTCCGCCACCTCGACCGAGGAACTCCACATGATGACCTCCGGCAAAGGCCTGCTTGTCGGAAAACCGGTCAGCGCTACCAGACTCCGCATCATCACCGATCAATCAGGTGAAAATATCCCGCCACTGAGCGCGGAGGATTTTGATCGACTGCAACTCGATGATGGAGAGATCGGAGAAATAATCGTCACTGGCGAGCACGTGCTTCAAGGATACCTCAACGGACAAGGCGACGAGGAAAATAAAATCAAAATTCAACATTCAAATGACTCGGTCATCTGGCACCGCACAGGCGATGCCGGTTGGATCGACGAGCACGGGCGCGTCTGGCTAGTCGGGAGATGCTCCGCAGCCATCAAACGTCCTGGAAAAGAGCCCGTTTACCCTTTCGGTATCGAGTGCTCCGCCATGCATCACCCCGCTGTAGCCCGTTGCGCTTTCATCGATCATGAAGGGAAAAACACACTCGTTATTCAAAGCTCTCCCGCGCAGCCTATCCATCCAACCGAATGCCAAGAAATTGAAAATTCCCTCTCATCACTCCCGATTGAACAATTTCTCTACCTTGACCACATTCCAGTGGATAAGCGGCACAACGCAAAAATCGACTACCCAGCGCTCAACAAAAAACTTGCCTCGATGCCAAGCTAAGAGATCAACTCCCCAATGGCAGCAACTCGTTATACCTCTCGATTTTCGTAGCCATCCCTGATTCTTCATCGATATCCACAATAGCGCCGCAGAGCCGGACTTGACCTTTCGCCACGGGAAAACGTGTGGGCATCCCAGTCTTGAACCTCCAGACCACGGACTCCACATTGCGCCCGAGCACGGAAACATCCGGCCCGCACATCCCGGCATCAGTCAGATGCGCGGTCCCTTTAGCAAGGATTTTTTCATCCGCCGTCTGACAATGCGTGTGTGTGCCCACCACCGCAGACACCAAACCATCCAGATGGTAGCCCATGGCAATCGACTCGCTGGTGGTTTCAGCATGAAAATCGACAAAAATCACCTTCACCCCCTCCTCCTCACGAAGGCGCTTCGCCTCCTCTTCAATTTGGGTAAACGGATTCTCCAATGGAGGATTCATAAACGTGCGCCCCTGACCATTGATCACGGCCACCTTTCCTTTGGCGGTTTCCAGCACCACGCTCCCCTGACCCGGTGTGCCGTCTTCATAGTTGATCGGACGCAGCAACCGTGGCTCGGTGGGAAGATATTCCACTATTTCCTTTTGATCCCAAATATGATCTCCTGATGTCAGCACCGCGATACCACAGCGAAGAAGCTGGATAGAAATCTTCGGAGTGATCCCACGGCCTGCAGCTGCATTCTCTCCATTTGCGATGATAAAATCGATCTCCAACTCACGTTTAAGAGTGGGCACCCGACCAATCACCGCCTTCCGTCCCGGCTCACCAACAATATCTCCTAGAAATAAAATACGCATCGCGCCAACACTCAAACATACGGAACAAAATTCGCCAATTCTTAAAACCAAAGTTTCACCCCCACTCCCCACTTCCTAATTCCCATCTCACATGTCCGGAAAAATAAAATTATTCATCACCCTACTCATCATTCTTTTACTCGGAGCTGGTGGATTCATCCTCGTCCAGCACCAACAACTCAAGGAAACAGAAGCCCCCCATACTCAGTCAGCCGAAGCCACAAAATCACCTCCTCCCCCTCATCAGCGAGCCAAACCAAGCGGGACGGCCATTCCGCTTATTCCGGGAGAATATGACGCAACCTTGGCCGACCTCGGAACTCCTCCGGATTGGCAAATGTTGGATCTTTGGCAAGACACCATCACCCACGATGATTTCTTACGACTTCTCACTCAGGTTTACACCGTGGATGACAGCTGGAAACGCTACATCACCGTCCACTCAGATCACGCCATCATCCGCACCGATACCCACAAAGCTGACGCCTATTACCAGTTAAATTTCGCTCCATTGTTTAACGATTCGTCACCGGATCGCAGCTGGAAAAGCGTAGACGACCTGCCGCCAGCCAATAAAAACAAACCACTCGCGGATCTTCGCATCGCTATCGACCCCGGACACATCGGCGGCCAATTTGCGAAGATGGAACAACGC
This sequence comes from uncultured Verrucomicrobiales bacterium, assembly GCA_964398555.1. Lineage (GTDB taxonomy): Bacteria > Verrucomicrobiota > Verrucomicrobiia > Verrucomicrobiales > Akkermansiaceae > Oceaniferula. Next base: position 10,875 of record CAYNNY010000054.1, on the reverse strand, counting down.
TGGTTTCAAATAGGCGACAATCCCCCTATCATGGAGGGAGAACTCGCGCTCACCACCGCCAAACTCATCAAAAGACAGCTGATCAGGCTTGGAGCCAAAGCCTATCTCGCCCGAGGATCAAACCAACCGGTCAATCCAAACCTGCCGGAATTTTACCGCAAGATCGCCGAAGCCAAGGCCCGCTCACTCGGCAAGAACGACGAGGCTACCATCAAACGCTACCAAGAACGATTTTTCTATCTCACTGGAGAAATCCGCGCCAGAGCTCGCCGGATAAACCTCGCATTCCGGCCCGACGTCGTTCTCTGTCTGCACTACAATGCCGAAAGCTGGGCGGACCCCAGCAACCCGACCCTCACGACAAACAACCACTATCATGTCCTCGTTCACGGCGCACTCACCAGCTCTGAGCTCGCCCACGATGACGAACGTTTTGAGATGCTCACTAAAATCCTCCAACACAACCATGATGAGGAGCAGCAACTAGGCATCGCTATCGCCAAATCATTTAAAAAAGCCACGGGCCTACCCGCGTATCAATACGAACCAAACTCACGTCGGGCTAGACAAATTCAAGGGGCCGAGGGACTCTGGGCGCGCAACTTACTCGCCAACCGAATTTATGAATGTCCCGTCATCTTTCTTGAACCCTACGTCATGAACAATCAGGAAGTCTATGACCGCGTGCAACTCGGAAATTACAAAGGGACAAAAAAAATCAATGGCGTGGACAGAAAATCCATTCAGCGCGAATATGCCGACGCCGTCGTCGAAGGCCTCAAGGAATACTACCTCAGCCGACGCATCATCTACGAACCGGAAGCAGAATAATTCAGTCATGAACCCAACACCTCAACCCGCAAAAAAAAACCGCAACCAACACGCTCTCCCCCGTCTTTGAAAAAAGATGGAGGAGATCCGACTCTCATTTTTCTCAAGAAACCCTTAGATTTGGCCGATTTTTAAAGACCCGGCTATCCAAGCAATCGGCCAGTTTCATCAACAACATATCGAAATGGGTGAGGAGCTGAGCGCTTACCCCGATGGACAAAAACGCCTCGACGAGTTCAACGAACTCAGCAAGGTCCCGCCGAAGATCACTCCCCCAAACGGAGAAATCGACCCCCTCCTCCTCCTTGCCACCGGCGTCCTCACTCAAGGAGGCACGCTCTGCAACATGTATGACCGGCTCACAGCCTGCTTTAGACTCAATTGCGACGTGCTCACCATCATGCTCACCAT
>CAYNNY010000054.1:0-9533 GCA_964398555.1 uncultured Verrucomicrobiales bacterium | reverse complement strand
TGCTCACCATCATGCTCACCATGGGCACCACCGATACCTTCATCGACACCCTGTTCACTCCTTGAAAAAAGTGCCCATGGGTTGAGCTACATCATTACCCCTACCCGAAAACTCGACCATTCTTGACAAATAGCGTTCTTTCAGGGCGTAATATAGCCAATGATGGACTCCACCGCCACCACCTCTCCTATCTGGACCTTTCTTCCAGGACTGCACGGCACGACCGAATTGTTTTATGCTGTGAAAGATCTATTGCCTGCCGAAGTGGAGGCGGAGTTCATTGAGCTGCCATCATCTGGCAAACAAAGCTACAAAGCCCTCACCCGATGGCTGCAACAAGAACTCCCCGAAGGTCAAAAAAGACTACTCATTGCCGAGTCCTTTTCCGGTCCGCTCGCCATACGTCTGGCGGCAGAACGCCCCGATGAAATATCAGGCATCGTCTTAGCAGCCTCCTTCTGTGATGCTCCGCTGAACCCAGGCATCGCCATGCTGCCGCTGCGCCCCCTGTTCATGGTCAAACCATCACGCACCGCACTACGGCACTTTCTCATCGGTGACGATGCCACCGATACCGAAGTGGCCGAACTCCGCGCGATTATCAAAGATATGCCCTCAGCCACCCTCGCCAAACGCATCCGCACCATTCTCAATCTTGAAGAAAGCGATAACCCATCGCTCCCCCAACAGATCCCAATGTTAATTCTCCAAGCCCAGAGCGACAACCTCGTTCCCTGGGAAGCCCAAAGCCGCCTCGTCTCATCCTACCCTAAGGCATCTGTGCACTGGATCGAGTCCCCCCACCTCATCCTCCAGCGAGAACCCAAACAATGCATGCAGCGCATTGTGAAATTCATCAAACCGAATTAGTAATGGCGACAAACTTGCCCTACTCTCAAATGAAACTCCACAACGCCCATCTGGCCTACTGCACGAATATTCACCCAGCGGAAAGCTGGGAGGAAACATTTCATGTGCTCAAAACCCATACCCTCGCAGTCAGAGACAAGGTGAGTTCAACTGACGCCAAGTCATCAGGCTTCGCGATCGGCCTCAGACTCTCTGCGCGCGCCGCTCGAGAACTACTCATCAAAAACACCGCAGGACAGCGAGAAAAACTCTACGCCTTCAAAGACTGGTTAACAGAAGAGAACTGCTACATTTTCACCATCAATGGCTTCCCCTACGGAAATTTCCACGGCACTCGGGTCAAAGAAAAAGTCTACCAGCCAGACTGGAGCACTGACGCTCGACTCGAATACACCAGCGACCTTTTTACCATTCTCGCTAGGCTTCTCCCTGATGGCGTCGAGGGCTCGGTCTCGACGCTTCCAGGCTCGTTTAAAGAATTCGAAGCCAACGAACATTACATCTTCTCAAACCTCTACTCGCATGCGGAGTTCATCGAAGAAACGTCTCAAGAACACGGCAAAGACCTCCATCTAGGGCTCGAACCCGAGCCATTAGGACACTTCGAAAACACGAAAGAAACCATCGCCTTTTTTGATCGTTTTCATCAATGGGCTAAAGAGCTTGCACTTGATACCGACTGCATCAAACGAAGAATAGGCGTCAACTACGACACCTGCCACTTCGCCCTTGAATATGAAGACTGCCATCAATCCCTGGACGCCCTACGAGCAGCTGGAATTCGCATTTCCAAGATCCATCTCTCCAGCGCCCTCTCATTTGATCCAAACTCCACCGATGCCCTAGCCGCCATCAGAGCCTTCGACGAACCCACCTACCTCCACCAAGTCCTTCTCAAAAACACCGATAACTCCATCACCCGCTTCAAAGACCTCCCCGAGTTTTTCTCAGCACTTGAAGCTCAAAAATGCCACCTCGATGCCCAGACCGAAGCCCGCTGCCATTTCCATATCCCACTTTATGCCGAGCCTGATCATCCACTAAGATCGACTCAAGACCATGCTGCCGACGCTCTGGATTATCTAAAGATGCATCCTGAATTTTGCAACCATTTCGAGATCGAGACCTACACCTGGGGCGTCCTGCCCAAAGCACTGCAACTACCCATCGATGATCAAATTGCCAAAGAATATGAATGGGTGATTGAAAAGCATCGTTCCGAGTAGAGAACCATAAATATCTTGCGGTTATGGGCATCCGCCGTTAAATCCCCTTCGCCATGGCAGGATTTTTCAAAAAGCTCTTTAACAAAGTCACCAAATACGAAGAAGTCGATTGGGACGAACTTGAAGCCGATCTCATCGGCGCCGATCTAGGCGCGCGTAATACCATGGCGATTGTCGATGATCTTCAGTCTCTAGGACGTAAAGTATCTGCCGAAGACATCATCAGCGTCTGCAAGCAGCACATCGCCGCCATCCTCCATGATGACCTTCCACCGCTGACCCCGCGTAGCGATGGGAAACCCACTGTCATTCTCGTCGTCGGCGTCAATGGCACAGGAAAAACCACCTCATCCGCAAAACTGGCTTACCTTCTTAAAAGTCAGGGATACTCCGTGTCTTTGGCCGCTGCCGATACCTTCCGCGCGGCCGCCGTCGAGCAGCTCGGCGTTTGGGCGGACCGGCTTGACATTCCCATCGTCAAGGGTGCTCATAATGCTGATCCTGCGTCCGTCTGCTACACCGCCCACCAGAAAGCCCTCTCCGATGGCACCCAATTTCTCATTTGCGACACAGCGGGCCGCATTCACACCCGCCACAACCTGATGCAAGAGCTTGAAAAAATAGAACGCACCATCAATAAACAAGACGAGAACGCCCCACATCATCGACTACTCGTAGTCGATGCCACCACCGGTGGTAATGCCGTAGCGCAGGCGAAAGAATTCAACAAAGCCATCCCGATCGACGGCCTGATCGTCACCAAACTCGACGGCTCAGGTAAGGGTGGCGTAGCGGTGCTGATCCAGCAAGAGCTCAAGATCCCGACCCGCTTCATCGGTCTCGGTGAAGAGGCCACCCAATTCAAAGCCTTCAGCAAACAAGAGTTTGTGGAAGGTATTTTTTAAAAAAGGGAGCGTGGGCGTCTCGCCCGCCATCTCCCTGTCGCGCATCAGTCATACCACTCTCCCCAAGTGTAGAAAACGGCACTCCTAGTGGAATGGGAGCCATCTGTGAATCGAAGACTGGGATGAGATGAATGCATCATTTTTCCACTGATAGCACTGATTTAAAACTGATTTTGCTGGGAGTGGATAGATGACCCATCTACTCGAAGCTACCTCATCAAGATGGCAAAAAAACGGGGACTTAAAAAATGGAGCAAATTACCCAATGAATGAATTCTTCATTCCGCCAGAGGCGACTTCCCCTACGGCAGATGCTCCACACAGTAATCATTACCATCTGCTCCCACTCTAAACTCAGCATCCGGGTGTGATATTTCAGTCGCCCCACAAACGGCACAAGTATTGAACGCGTCTCCAGTTGATCCGCTAGCAGCCTGAAACTTTCGCTGCCGCGCCTTGGTTCCGCGTTGCTGCTTCACCTGCGAAAAACGCATCGGAATGGCAACAATCAGGTAATTGGACAAACAAAAGATCTTAAACAGAGCCAGCGCGCCACCTCCGAGCAATGAGAGGCTCACCATCACTCCAGAAATCGCAGCAAGAATCCAAATCGGGGTGGGAATCACCAAAAACAACATGATGGTGAAACGTGGATTGTAAGTGGCGAAGGCAAAGAAGATCGACATGCCAAGATAAATCCCAGGCATTGGAGGAACGGCTACCTCAAACGTTTCCATCAAAATGGCCCCAATGAGAGCGGAGAGCCAGCCCCATAAAACAAAGAGGTTGGTGCGGAACACTCCCCACTGCTGCTCCAGCCCATCGCTGAACATCATCATAATCATCATGCCAAAAAAAGCAAAAAGGGCGCCAATCATGTTTAACTCTCCTACATGAGAGGACAAAATAAAGGTAAATGGCCTCCAAACCTCCCCGCCCAAAGTTTTTTCTAAATTGAAATCAATGGTCGACCCCAAGTTAGAGATGAACCCACTGATCAGATAAATAGCAAAAAATGAAATGGCCAGATAACGGATGATACCCGGAACGGCCCAGGAGCCGAATCGTCGTTCGAGTGTGTTGAGGAATCGGTCAAAAAAAGCAGTCATCACAAAATAGGTTAGGAGCGCCGAGCCCCAGCTCGGCGCATATCAAGAAGCGGCAACGCCGCAACTATCTAGAGTTTCACAGGGGCTACCCGCTCCCTCATTCAAACACGCCGAGCTAGGGCTCGGCGCTCCCGCTTACTTAGGCAGCGGGAAACTGCGGTTAAAGGCATACACCTTTTCGCGGATCTCATGAAGCTTCTCTTCATTGTCATGATTCTGCAGAGCTTCATGAATGAAGTCAGCCACCTGCTCGGAATCCGCTTCTTTCATACCGCGAGATGTAACCGCAGGCGTGCCGATACGAATTCCGCTTGGCTTAAACGGACTGGCCGTATCAAAAGGAATCGAGTTCCGGTTGACCGTAATTCCTGTCTCATCAAGCGCATGCTGCGCAATCGTTCCGTCGAGACCGACCGAACGAAGATCGACAAGCATCAGGTGGTTATCGGTGCCACCGGAAACAATTCGGTATCCGTGCTCGGCAAGACGCGCGGCCATCGCCTGGGCATTGGCCACCACCTGCTCAGCGTAGGCTTTGAAGTCGGTATTGAGCACCTCACCAAAACAAGCCGCCTTCGCTGCAATCACATGCATCAGCGGGCCACCTTGGATTCCAGGGAACACAGTGCCATCGATTTTCTTAGCGTATTCTTGTTTGCAAAGGATGATTCCTCCTCGAGGTCCGCGCAGTGATTTGTGAGTCGTCGAAGTCACAAAGTCAGCATGAGGCACTGGGTTGTTATGCACACCACCCGCCACGAGGCCTGCGATGTGAGCCATGTCCACAAAAAGATAAGCGCCACACTTCTTGGCAATTTCTCCCATACGCGCGAAGTCGATCTCGCGCGGGTAAGCAGAAGCACCCGTCGTGATCAACGCAGGCTTGAGCTCAATAGCTACTTTTTCAAGTCCATCGTAATCGATTCTTTCCCCGTCCTCGCTCACGCCGTAGTGAGTGACTTCGTAAAACTTACCGGAAAAGTTCGCCTTGTGTCCGTGGGTCAAATGACCCCCGTGAGCGAGATCCATGGTTAGAATTTTATCACCCGGCTTCAGCACGGCAAAATACACCGCCATGTTAGCTTGAGATCCTGAGTGAGGCTGCACGTTGGCGTGCTCCGCTCCAAAAATCTCCTTCACCCGGTCAATCGCCAACTGCTCGGCCACGTCGACAAATTCACATCCACCATACCACCGACGCCCAGGATAACCCTCGGCATACTTGTTGGTCAGCAGACTCCCCTGCGCTTCCATGACGGCCCCACTGGTGAAGTTCTCAGATGCAATCAGCTCGATGTTGAGATTCTGACGCTTTTCCTCAGCGGCAATCGCATCAAATAGCTCGGGGTCGGTTTGCGCGAGGCAACTGCCCGAAGCTTTAATAACCCGGGCTTCGTGGCGACCTCCTTCAAACTCGGTATCGACAAAAACGGAAACCATCTTAACGGCCTCCTCCGCTCCCACATACCCTGCCCCAAGACAGAGCACATTGGCATCGTTGTGCTGACGTGTCGTCACCGCTTCATCGACGGAGCGCACATTCGCAGCGCGAATACCTTTGAATCGGTTAGCCGCCATGCTCATTCCGATGCCTGACCGGCAAATAAGTATACCACGGTCATATTGACCACTCGTAATCGCACGCGCAACGTCATTGGCGTAGTCTGAGTAGTCCACGGCATCCGTGCTGTTTGTGCCGTAATCTTTAACGGTATGACCCGCAGCTTGCAGGTGAGTAATAATGGCGTGCTTGAGATCCACGCCTCCATGATCGGCTCCAATAGCAATATTCATCGTCTGTAGTTTGTTGGTTGTTGGTTGTTTGTTTATTTTTAAGATTGATTAGGAGAGTTTTTTCACTGCGGAGACGACATGGTCAGCCGTCATCCCGAGCTTCTGCATCACAATGTCTCCTGGTGCTGAAATGCCGAAGCGATCAACGCCTAACACCTCGCCAGCCGTCCCGACGTATTTCCACCAGAGACCGGAAACTCCGGCTTCAATGGCAACGCGGCGCGTGCAGGTGGCAGGCAATACGTTTTCTTGATACTCAGCACTTTGACGATCAAATCGCTCCATGCAAGGCATGGAAACCACGCGCACTCCGTCACCGAGCTGCTCAGCAGCGGCCATGCAGTGCTCCACTTCGGAGCCACTGGAAATCAGGATCGTGGTCAGTTCGCCTTTTTCTTCTTTCAGCACATACGCTCCATAAAAAGCACCCTCGCGGCGAGTGCGGACAGAGACGTTATTATAAAGTGGCACATTTTGACGAGTCAGGAAAAGAGCCGTCGGCCCATCAGTGCGCTGCATCGTAGCAGCCCAGGCACCCGCAGTTTCCTCGGCATCTGCAGGGCGGAAAACATCCAAGCCAGGAATCACCCGAAGACCACTCACGGTCTCCACCGGCTGGTGGGTGGGCCCGTCTTCACCCACTCCTACCGAGTCATGAGTGAGGATGTAAGTCACGGGAAGCTTAGCCAAAGCCGCCACCCGAATTGAGGGGCGCAGGTAATCGGCAAATACGGCGAAAGTCGCACAACTGATCCGGAAAAGTCCGTCGTAAGCAATGCCATTGCTCATCGCGCCCATCGCATGTTCGCGAATGCCAAACCAGATGTTCCGACCCGAAAAATTCTCGGCTCCAAAATCGCCACCGTCTTTGATATAGTTTTTGGTCGATCCGTAGAGGTCAGCCGATCCAGTAAGAAACGAGGGAATAGAAGCTGCCACAGACTGAATGATCTCGCCACCCGAAGCACGCGTAGCACCCTTATAGTCGCTTGCAAACTCAGGAATTGTATCAATCAAATTACTAGGAACTGCCTTGGCGAGAGCTGCGGACAACTCGTCGGCCAATGATGGATTAGCCTCAGACCATGCGGCATAGGTGCCATTCCAAGCATCAAACTCAGAAACAAGACCATTGTTGCGATCGGCAAAATAAGCCTTCACTTCGTCAGACACATAAAATGTTTCCTCAGGAAGCCCCATGCCTTTACGAGCGGATTCAGCAAAATTGGCTCCGCTTTCGCCATGCCCTTTGGCAGTTCCAGCCACTTCTGGAATCCCTTGGCCAATCACCGTTTTCGCGATGATCACCTTGGGTCGACCATTATTGTTGGATTTAGCCTCGGCCAGCGCCGATGAAATGGCTTCAAGGTTGTGGCCATCGATGGTGACAGCGTCCCATCCTTGCGATGCGAAGAACTGCTCTTGGTCTTCGCCTTGGGTTACATCCGCCATGGCATCGAGCGTGACGTCGTTGCTATCATAGATCAGAATCAGATTATCCAGCTGGTTGTGTCCAGCAAAAGCAATGGCTTCGCGAGCGACACCTTCCTGCAAACAACCATCACCGAGAAGTCCAATCACGTGGTTGTCAAAAATGACATGTTCACTCGTATTGTATTTCGCCGCAGCGGCTTTACCGCTCATCGCATACCCTACGGCATTGGCAACACCCTGCCCCAGTGGCCCGGTAGTCGCCTCCACACCTGGAGTTTCATCAAATTCAGGGTGACCCGGAGTGATACTTCCAAGCTTTCGGAAAGATTTCACGTCATCGATAGACACTGCGTATCCGGCGAGATGCAACCAGCTATACAGAAACATCGAGCCATGCCCAGCCGAGAGGATAAATCGATCCCTATTTAACCATTTCGGAGCGTCAGCTTGATAACGAAGAGACTCTCCAAAAAGGACGGCACCGATCTCGGCACAGCCCAATGGCAGACCCAGGTGACCGGAAGAACATACATTAACGGCATCGATTGCGAGACCACGGGCCTCATTAGCGGCTTGAGCGAGAATTTGCTGATTCATGTCGGGGCGCAGAGTCCATGCGAAAGAGGGTTTCATCAAGCCTGAAACACGTCAAATATACGGAGATTTGCTATTTTATCCATAAATGTAAAGTTTCGCGTTGATTCCTGCCGATTTGAAGCTAAACAAGCCGCCCGCAGACGCCTAAGAACGCCTCCCATATCGCCATGTCAAAGAAACTTAAAATTGCACTCCCTAAAGGATCGCTTCAGAATCCTACGATTCAGTTACTTGAGCAAGCTGGCTTTAACGTTCACATGTCCGACCGCGGACTGCGCCCCAGCTCAGATGACAGCGAACTCGACATCTACTTGATCCGAGCTCAGGAAATCGGCCGCTACTTGGCTGAAGGATTTATCGACTGCGGCATCACCGGCCTCGACTGGGCAGACACTCACAAGGAGAACCTCGTCGATCTCGCCGAGCTACCCTACTCTCGCTCCACCGTGCGCCCGACCAAGTGGGTGCTCGTCGTACCTGAAGACTCACCCATTCAAAGCGTTCAAGACCTCGAAGGCAAACGCATCGCGACCGAAGGCGTGGAAATCACCGAAAACTACCTCAAAAAACACGGCGTCAATGCCCATGTGGAATTCTCCTGGGGTGCTACCGAGGTGAAAGTCCCAGACCTTGTCGATGCCATCGTTGACGTCACTGAAACCGGCTCATCGATCCGCGCCAACAATCTCCGCATCGTCGATACCCTGCTCACCTCATTCCCTCACTTCTACAGCTCGAAAGAGTCTTACCAGGACGAGTGGAAAAAAGCCAAAATGGACCGCATGGTTCTCATGGTGAAGGCTGCACTTGAAGCCCGAGGCAAAGTAGGCCTGAAAATGAATCTTCCAGAAAACGCCTTGCAGGAAGTTCTTGAGAAACTACCTTCCCTCAGACGTCCCACCATCTCCCGCCTTGCCGAAGACGGATGGGTTGCCATCGAAATCATCATCGAGGAGAAAGTGGCCCGCCACCTCATCCCCGACCTAAAAGAGCTCGGTGCCGAAGGCATTATCGAATACCCTCTGACGAAAATCGTCCTTTAAACCACCCCCAATCAACCAATCTCCAGCACCCGCTGACCAACCACACCAACCACCAACACTATTATGGGAAGTCTAAAAAAACGTCGTAAGACAAAAATCACAAAGCATAAGCGCAAAAAGCGCATGAAGGCAAATCGTCATAAGAAGCGTCTTCGCTACAAGTCCTAGTTAGACAGGTCTTCGGACCTTGTCTTTCTAAGACAACAACAAAAGGGATACGGCCTCGCGCCGTATCCCTTTTTATGTTGGCTGTTTTTATGAGAATCTGACGTTCAATAACACCTGAATATTCACCCTGAGTTCAATCACGCCCCTCCCGTGCTGAATGTCCATTTATTTTGAAGCGTCAACAACTCGCCAAATCAAGTCAGGCCAATCGTCTTCCACTTCCCGACCAACAATCAGATGATCAATAAGCCCTTGCTGGTGGAGGTCAATAAAGCGAAGTAAATCCGATTTACGATACCCCCACTGCTCCTTTCCATCCACAAAAACAATGTGATCAATCGATATTCCACTGGTAGACTCAAACATCCTCAATTCTAATCCCACCAG
>CAYNNY010000053.1:0-16463 GCA_964398555.1 uncultured Verrucomicrobiales bacterium | reverse complement strand
TTGAACACGCTATATGAAAATGAAATGAATCCTTCTTCTCCCTAAATAGCATAGCATCTATTCATCACAACCATCTGAGGAGCACGAAGCTATCTACAATGCCATGGCCGCCGGGCAGGTGGATGAGGCCGTTCGGACGATCACGGAGCACTTGTCCAATTCCCGAAAATATTTAGAACAGATGCAGAAGTAGCCTAGCCCGCCCATTGCCCAGTGGATGTCTTGGAGGCAGCCATGGGTATCGTCTGGAGGGGTGATGCCAAAGAGTTGTTTGAACTGTTCATTCCAAGCCTCTGGCACATCGGCGACATTGATTTCACCGTTGAGCATTTGCCGTTCCAGTCCGAATCGAAGTGGAATGTGGAGGTCGTAGGTCGCTTCGTCTGATTCGACTCGGATGAATGATTTGTCAGCTCGATTGATTGAAATGAGGAAAGTATCCAAGTCGATGCTGGCGAGTTGCGGGAAGATCGTCTGGGCGCGCGGTAGCCATTTTGTCCAGAAGGCGCGGGAGCGGCCGACATGGTTTTCCCAGAGTCGAGATTGGGATTCGTGAATGCCGAGCGAGCTGGAGTCGCCGACCGGGAGTCCGTGTTGATCGCGAGGGAACCCTTGGTCGCGCGGTCGAACTGGTGTCTGAATTCACGCAGGTTGGCGGCTTGGATGACGGAATCATCTCCATCTTCATTTTCGGCGGCTTCGAGGGCGTCTCGAAATGGGGCGCAGGTGGTGGAGGCTGAGGGGGAGATGAAATATCAGACGCATGATCTGGGATCGTGGCTGGAGTCGTCTACTCATCAATTGGCGAGTAAGTTATCTGAAGAGGTGATCCGATGAGTTGGGAGAATTTTCTGTAGCTGCTTGAGGTTCTGTTTGATCTTAAGTCGATGCTTGTGTGCGGTGTTGCGATGGGTGTGCTAAAATAATTTGCACATCATCCCATCATGGTTAAAGTTGTCCTGCTATGGGAAGAATTAGTCAACCTCTCTCTCAATTTGATGGAGTCAGGCATCGTCCCCGATGGTGTTGGTGGATAGGGGTGTGTGCTGTGAGCCTTCTGATGGGAAATCTCTCCGTTTTGGCGCAGTCGCAGCCAAAGTTCGCGACGTTGATTAAGCCTCATTCTCTTCCTTCCTCATTGATGAAGGAGCCTCAGGAATCGGGACGGCCTGAGATTGATGTGGTGATCCCAGCCGAGCTTGAATCCTCGCCGTTGTTGGGGTTCGCCGGTGAGTTGAATCACGCTGTCAGGAATGCAGATGCGTCTCGGTTGGAGCAATTGCTTGAAGCGGGAGTCTCAATCGAGAACTGGGAGGGCACCGGGGATGATGGGGTTGTGGCTTACTGCATTCGAGAAGGACGATATGAACTCGGGTTGGTGTTGTTAAGTTTTGGTGTTGATCCTAATCGGTGTGGTTACGAAGGAGGATCTCCTTTGCAGATGGCCATTGCGATGCGTGACGCAAAGATGGTTAATGCATTGTTAGTGGCTGGGGCTGATCCAAACCTGAAATTTCATCGTCTGATTTCGGATGCTTTTCTATCGATCACCGAGAAGGAGTCGATGCAGTGGTTTTTGAAGAGAGAGCGAAGGCTCAGCCCATTGATGATGGCGGCGAATAACGGAGATCTGAAGGTGATCAAAGCTTTGCTTGATCACGGTGCGGAGCGATACATTCGGTCGGGGCGGTATCGGCTCTATCCCCTTAATTTTGCATCGCGACGCAGTGACGTCAAAGCGATGCAGGTGATGTTGGGCAAGGATCCTGAAAAGGAGCCTTTCCACCTTGTGCTTGATCTTTCAGAGCAGCGGTTGCGGCTGTATGATGCTAGGCAGAAAGTGATTTTTAGCTCCCGCGTTTCCACTGGGAAAGCGGGATACCGGACACCGGTGGGAGAGTATGTGATCACGGACAAGCACCGCAGCCATCGGTCGACTATCTATAACGTCAAAATGCGCTATTTTCAGCGCTTGAGCAGTGGTGCGATAGGTTTTCACTCAGGATATGTGCCTGGCTATCCCGCATCTCATGGCTGCATTCGCATGCCATATCAATCGGCGAAAGAGTTATTCAGCACCACGCCGGCAGGCACCCGGGTCGTGATCCAGGATTGATCCGGGCTTTGGTGGATGGTGTGATTTTATTACATCGGTGATGGTTACCTCGGTGGCGGGATGGCCCGATCTTTTTTTACTGTGCTCCACGAGGCTAAAAACTGCATGACGCAGATGACGGCCATGGCGGCGATGATCTGTGTTTTGGGTTGGCTGAAACTGGTGAATCCTTCGTATTGGTAAATGCGGATCAGGGCGGAAATGACGCCCAGCATGGCGAGGATCAAGCCGCCGTAGAGACCGTGCCGGAAATGTTCCCGAGAAAAGCCAACACAGATGAGCATGGCTCCGCCAAAAAAGACAGGCATCAGCATCCCCGTGGGATGTCCTGTCGACTCAAGGCTATCCCATTTGATAAATCCTGTCATCCCGAGAACGATAAGGCAGAGGGCGTAGAAAACGGTGAGGAACATGGTGTCGATTATTATCAGAATCTCTTCGGATGCAAGAGTTGATTAGGTGTCTGTTCGTGCTTATAGTTCGCTCATGCGAGGGAAGAAAATTCAACAACAGGGACGGAAAAATTGGTTGATCAGGGGCTTGATCCGTCTGCTGGCTGGCGTGCTGGTTCTCATTATAGCCCTCGTCGTGGCGGTGAACTATTTCATCAACGAGGACTACTTGGTTGAGCAGCTTGAGGGTTCGATCAGTAGTGAGGTTTCGATTGAGGAGGTGGAGTTGTCGATTTTCAGCTCGCCTACCCGATTGACGCTCAAGAACGTCCGGTTGACGGCCAAAGAGGGTGATGAACGGGCAAGGGGTGCCGAGGTGAAGGTTGATCATGTGGAGCTGAGTGTGAATCTTTGGAAGTTGCTCAGTAAGCGGATTGAGGTGGCTAGCATGACGGTGTATGGAGCCTCGGTGAGAGGCACGGTTTATGAGGAGGGGGGGAGTTCGTTGGAGGCGTTGTTTGAGTCGCCTGATCAAAAGAAAAAACAGCGCCGTAAAAACAAAAACTTGGAGCGGCCTCAATCTCAGCGTATGCACGATCAGGATAAAAACGAGGGTGGGGGATTTAATGTGTTTGATCACGATGACTTCATTGCCTCGCTCGGAGGATTTCATCTGAAAAATGCGAGTGCTGATATCACGATTGAGAAATCAGGCCTGAGAATTCAGTGCCGTGATTTTAATTTGTCCTTAGATGCGCTGGAGATTGATCCTAAGCGTTTGCAGGATACGGATTCCGTGAAAATGACCATTTCGTTCAAGTCGCAGTTCGATTCCACCGAAGGTTGGCACTACGGAGATTTGAATGTCCAGGGTGCGGCTGCCTCTCGCCTCTTTAACGCGCAAACTGGTGATCTGGAGCCTGATGTGGAAGGTTCCTTTGATCTCGGTGATGACTCATGGCTTAATACTCGGATTCCCATCATTACGGAAGCGTGGGGGAAACTCGATAAGCTGGAAAAAATCGGAGTGCGTATCGCGCCCTTACCTGAACGCGCTACCTTCGGTCGCAGCCAATCCGTGGCGGCGCATTATCATCTGGGGAAAGTTACCGTGCGCGAGTCTTTGTCGATCTGGGTGGATGACTGGGAGGTGGCTATTCTTGAGAGTTCATGGTTGCAGACGGAGACGGATCAACATGTGATTCACGCTGAGCTGTTAGCTTCGAAAAATGCGAGCGCCAAATTTTACGGCCTCATTGCCGCGGCTATTGATTTTTTGCCCCGAGATATCCGGGATGTGATTGCCCGAGATATGAAGAAAAACCTATTCCGTGATGATCGATTTCTGGTGAAGGTGAAATCGAAGGGTGAGTTATCACACCCCAAAATCCGACTCGTCGATGGTATCCCTGACTTTGGCAAAGCCGCTGAAAAGGCAGGCAAAGACCTGCTGCTCGAAAAGGCCGGAGGGCTGCTGGATGGATTGTTTGGGAGGTAAAGGTGAGTTATCGCCGCAGTTCATGAAAACTATCGGCGACTAAGGGCCGCGGCTATGACGGTCTTCCATCGGCCCTTTGGTGAAATCTCCCAGCAGATTTCCGATGCGTGAGGCATCTGAGTCATCGGCTAAGAGAAGATGGGCGAGGAAGTTCAAGGAGAGTCAGGAGTCAGGAGTCGGGGGGCAGGAGATAGGGGCATCTGGCGACAGTTCACCGTCTACCGCTTACTTCCTACCGTCCACCGTCTCCTGCCATTGGTTGATTCTTCCGGAGAGGAATTGGATCCAGCTGGGGTGGTCGTTCATGCAGGGCACGAGGCTGAGGGATTGGCCGCCGGTGGAGGTGAATTCTTCTACTCCGCGCATGCCGATTTCTTCGAGAGTCTCTAGGCAATCGGTGACAAAGGAGGGGCAGATGACTTTGATTTTTTTAATACCTTCTTTTCCGAACCGTTGCAGCTCGAAGTCGGTGTAGGGTCCCAGCCATGGAGCTTTGAGGAGTCGGGACTGGAAGGAGATGGCGATTTTTTCCTCAGGGATGCCTGATTTTTTAAGGAAGGCTTTGGTGGTGGCGAGGCACTGGTGACGGTAGCAGGTGGCGTGACAGGGGTGGGGTGTGTCACAGCAATCTTTCCTTACTAGGCAATGCGCATGCGAGGGGTCTGAGAGCTGGACGTGTCGCTCGGGGATGCCGTGGTAGCTGAAGAGCAGGAGGTCATCGTCTTCCTCAAGGTGAGGGGTGGCGCTATCGACAAGGGCCTGGATGTAATCGTCATCTTGATAGAACGGCTGCAGGATGGAGGTGCGCATGCTGGGCGCGTGGGTGTTGATCTCCTCCATGGCT
The DNA here is from genome assembly GCA_964398555.1 of uncultured Verrucomicrobiales bacterium. Classification (GTDB taxonomy): domain Bacteria; phylum Verrucomicrobiota; class Verrucomicrobiia; order Verrucomicrobiales; family Akkermansiaceae; genus Oceaniferula. The sequence continues at coordinate 11,613 of CAYNNY010000053.1, read as the reverse complement.
TTAACCACCGCCGTTTCATAGCTCGACATCGCGTAGTGCGGGTAGAGGGGCATGATAAAGAGATCGGTGATGCCCTGGGCGATGATCTCGGCCATGACGTCGGCGGTGGAGGGGATGCCGTAGCGCATGGCGAGAAAGACGGGCATATCCACCTGCTGGGAAACGAGTTCGTGTTGCTCTTTGCTGATCACCACCAGCGGCGAGCCTTGATCGGTCCAGACTTTTTCGTAAGCTTCTGCGGATTCAGCTGGGCGTTTGGGTAAAATGAACAGCTTGAGAATGAGTTTGCGTTTCCATGCTGGCATATCGAGCACGCGCTCATCGCTGAGAAATTCATCGAGATAGCTACGGACATCAGAAACGCTGGTGCTGTTGGGAGAGCCTAGATTGAGAAGGAGTGTTGCGGCTTTGGACATGGGTAAGAAGTGGAAAATGAAAAATGAAGGAATAAAAAATGGGGACTCTTCTAAAGGCGCGGCATCATAGCTGTAATTTAATAATTGTCCACCGTTGTTGCTTTTTACATGGGGACTTTGATAAATTGGTATTTGAAACTTAGGGTTTGGAGTTTATAGCATGCAGCTATGTATAAGATCGCCCTTAGCTCACTTTTTGTTTTTTGTTTTCTGCCCGCTTGTGGCTCATCTCCCAAAGATGTTGAAGTTGAACCGACGGTGCAGAATCTACGGCTCGCCGGACGCGTTCAGAGGGTGAACCTCTCTTCAGGCTTTGTGCTGATTCGTCGATACGGTGGCTGGCATGTGGGGGAGGACGAAATCGTTGAATCGCGGGGCGAGGGGCGAACTGCTAATTTGCAACCCAGCGGAGAGAGGCTTGGCGAACACATCGCCGCCGATGTTCGTTCCGGTGAGATTGAGGTGGGCGATGCTGTATATATTCGCAAATTATTGATATCTAATGAGGCTGAATCATCAGAAAAAGTTAAAGAATCGACATCTATTGAAAATTAATGAGAAGTGGCTCGAATCGCCTAAAATTAGGGGTTTTATGTTAAAAAAAACAGGTTTTCCAGCGTTAGATTTCAAGTTATTTTAAAATTAAACCTTGTGATACCTTAATAATTTAGGTATTCCTGACTTCGCAACAGTGTTCACATTGGTCGAAACTAAACAACTAATGTATACAAATAAATATGAAAACTAGTCCCTCCAACACTAGCCTGATCGATACCGATCGTCTCGCAGACTTCGTTCTGTTTACGCAGCGCTCCTGCATTCTTAACCTCTCCAGCAAGCTTCACCGCGGAAATGTTTCATTTCCTCAGTTTTTCCTGCTGGCCTATCTTTCCAGCGAGGAATATCTGACGATGTCAGACATCGCGAAGAAGATGGGGCATTCCACCGCTGCCGCAACTGGCTTGGTGGATCGTCTAGAGAAGTTAAATTATGTTGAACGCGTGCATGCAGCCGAAGATCGCCGCAAGATTATGGTCCGTATCACCAGTAAGGGAACCGAGCTCGTTGCGCGTATGCGTGGTGAGATTGCTTCAAACCTCGCAGACGTCATGTCAGAGATGGATGAAGATGAACTCGATATGGTCTCCCATGCTAATCGTGCTATCGCAGGCCGATCACTATAAAATAAAAATACCAGTTCCAGTCCGAAGTTCCTCCAAGAGCTTCTGGGCTTGGCATTCCAGGGCGTTTGCGTTACGGTTTAAAGCCGATGACGCAAGCGCCTTGTTCTTTTAACCCAGCTTTTTATTCTCCTCAGGATTTTTTGGAAAAAATCAATGACCTGTCCGAAGTGAGGGCTGGTTTTGTGGGGCGGGTCTCGGGTGTCTCCGTGGATACTGATCGGGAGGCCACCGTGGAAAGACTCAAGCCGGTTCATGAATCTGCGGTGCAAGCATTGGGGTTTGAGTGGTCACAGCTGCATCGGGCTGAGCAAGTGCACGGCGTGGACATTGCCGTGGTGGGGGGATCGGACCCGTCTCAAACGTGGTCGGGTGTGGATGGTCTAGTGACGGCGGATCCCGGAGTGATGCTCGGTATTTATGTGGCCGACTGCGGGGCTGTGTATATCGTTGATCCCGTGCAGGGGGGCTTGGCATTACTGCATTCGGGAAAAAAAGGAACTGAGGGCAATATCACGGGTAGGGCGATCTCTCTCATGGTGGAGAAATTTGGCAGTCGGCCAGAGGATATGTTGGTGGCGCTCGCCCCCTGTATTCGGCCACCCGCCTACGAGGTGGATTTTGCCGCAGAGATCAAACGGCAGGTCGTTGGGGCTGGTGTGCCGGAGTTGCAGTATGTGGATTTTGGAATTTGCGCCACTTCAGATTTAGGAGCCTACTACAGTTACCGAGTGGAAAAAGGATGCACGGGGAGGATGCTGGCTTTGCTGGGGCGGCGGGCGTAAGGTTGGATCGTTTAGCTGCGTAGAAGGTGTTATGGCAGTTATTAAATTTTCAGTTACGTTTGTTAGGTCTGCCTTGGTCTTGGCTGTTGTGGCGGGCTCCATTGCTGGCGTAACCTTTTGGGCTTTGAAAAATGACAGGCTTCCGATTTCTCGCTCGGAGGCACCTGATACCTTGGGTGGCCGTATCGCGGAGGCTGCGATGTGGCAGATTGATCAAACGACGAGTTATGATCCCGCCTACGTGAAGCTTGATTATCCGATGGGTGATCTACCTATTGAAACGGGAGTCTGCACGGATGTTGCCATCCGTGCGCTACGCAGGGCTGCGGATTTTGATCTTCAACAACGGGTGCACGAGGATATGAAATCCCACTTTTCCAGTTACCCCACGATTTGGGGGTTGAAAGGACCTGATAAAAACATCGACCACCGGAGGGTTCCTAACTTACGAGTCTATTTTGAACGTGCCGGCTATGCGTTAACCGTGACGAATGACCCCAAAGACTATCAGGCGGGAGATATCGTCACCTGTAAGTTGCCTCACGGGCGAGATCACATCATGGTGGTGAGTTATCAAAAAACCTGGAAAGGTGTGCCGCTAACGATCCATAACGCAGGTGGGGGTGCAGGGCAGAATGATTGTCTGTTCAGTTACAAGCTTACCGGGCATTATCGGTTGCGATGATTGGTGAACCTACGGGTGATGGTATTTGAAGCCTGAAGGGCAGGCCTAGACACGGGAAGTTTAACGTTTTTGATAGCGCGTATCCACGAAGTTAGATCGCCCACTTTGGGGGGGAGGCTCTTCAACCTTAACAAGACCCAGGGCGCTGCCCAGGGCTTCGCTAGGTCGTCCCGTTGGGACTAAGAAATGCGGCGACCTTATCCAGCGACATCACAAAATGATCCGCTTCGGCGCGGACTTTTTCGCGGTCGGCGTAGCGGCCGAAGCCGATGAAGGTGTCGACTTCACTACGGGTTTCGAGATCGGAGATGCCATCGCCTACCATCACGACTTGGCTGGGGCTGAGTTCGGCTTTGAGTTGGGCGATGATTTCGGGTTTGCCGCCGTTGCGGGTGGGTGGTGCCGAGTGATCGTAGCCGGCGTAGCTGCCGTCTGGGTTGAACTTGAGCGGCACGGCATCGATGCGTTCGATCCCGAGGTGTTTGGCCAGCGGTTCGATGACCTGGGTGAAACCGCCTGAGACGATGGTGATCGTCCATCCCGACTGGCGGAGTTTTTCCAGAGTTTCGATGGCGGTGGGCTCGATTTGCTCAATGTAGAGCTGTCCGACTTGTTCGCAGAATTCTTGAGTGGGCTGAATGATGTCGAGTCGACGGGCGAAGATCTCATTGATCGCGACTTCGCCGTTCATCGCCGCGGTGGTGAGGTTTTCTATTTCGGTGAATGTTTCGGGGCCACGCAGGCGCGCCAATTCATCGATGCCCTCGATTTTTGAGAGGGTGGAGTCGCAGTCAAAAACGATGAGTTTCATGGATTACTTTTTGTAAACTTCGTCGGGGTCGAAGGTGAGATCGGTTTCTGTGAATTTCAGCGCGGCGGGGTCAGTGCCTTGGCTGAGATCAACGGCGCGGTAGAAGCAGGTGCTGCGGCCGGTGTGGCAGGCGCCGGCTCCTATTTGCTCGACGTAGAGGATGAGGGCGTCCTGATCGCAGTCGGTGCGGATTTCTGAGATTTTCTGGACGTGGCCGGAAGTGGCGCCTTTGTGCCAGATTTCCTGACGGCTGCGCGAGTAGTAAACAGCTTCGCCGAGCTCGAGAGTCATTTTCAGCGACTCGGCATTCATGTAAGCGAGCATGAGCGGTTCCTTGGTGGTGGAGTCCATGGCGAGGGCCGGGATGAGGCCGTCGGCATCAAACTTGGGTGCAAAAACGGGTTTTTCCTCGAGGGCTTTTTTGTCTTCACGAGGACCGAACGTAATGGTGGTGGAAGGTGTTCCCATGCGGATGGGTGTATCATTTTTTTTGGTTCTGTCGAGTCTGAGTGCTTCTAATTTGTCATTCGGGGGAAAATTCCGGTGAAAGAATTCGACAAATGGGTATAATGGGGCGAGTCTGCCCCATGCTGTTTATAGGCAGCTAAACTTAGTTTTATGAAGAGACAATCACTTTTAAAGATCGTAGCCAGTGGGCTGCTGATGACATTAACCAGTGTTTCCTGCGTGGGGGCAAAGACGGATTTTAACGAAGTGGGCAAGCAGATGGTGATCATGCTGCGCAACAGCCACTACGAGCGTTTTGCCTTTGATGAAGATCTTGGGAAGAGGTTTTTTAATTCCTATTTTAAACAGCTTGACCCCAGTAAGCAGTATTTTCTGGCATCGGATGTGGATACGTTCCGCAAAAAATACGGCAGCAATATGCACCAGCTCCTGCTTGAAGGCCAGTCAATGGCACCTGCGAAGGAGATTTATGACCTTTATCAAAAGCGTGCGAATGAACGGATCCAGTATGCGCAGAAATTACTCAGTGAAAAATCCGAGTTTTCTTTCGATAGCGATCGCGCGGTGATGTTGAGCCGGAAAGAGGCGGAGTGGGTCGTCAATGAGGCTGAAGCGAAACAGCTCTGGCATGATCAAGTTGAGCAGGCGTTGTTGAGTGAGACTTTGCGCCGTGAGAATATTGCAAAATTAGCAAAAAAGCAGGGCAAAGAGAATCCGTTGAATGGCAAGGAGGCCCCGGCAAAGGTGATTTCATTGCGCTTTGAGCGCATCCTCCATGGCATCAATGATGTGACGGATGAGGATATTGCGGATCGGTTTTTTTCCGCTGTATCCAAAAGCTACGACCCCCACACTGATTATTTTAGTAAATCCCAGATGGAGCGTTTTATGTCGGGGATGCAAAATTCACTGGTTGGTATCGGGGCCTTGCTTCAAGCGGAGGACGATGGTGCCACGAAGATCACAGGCATTGTGGTAGGTGGTCCCGCAGATAAAGGAGGTGAGCTGAAGCTCAACGACCGTATTGTTGGCGTGGACACTCTGAATACGGGAACGAATGAAGCGATGGAAGATATCATGTTTGCAAAGCTTGATCACGTGGTGGATATCATTCGCGGTAAAGAGGGCACCGAGGTGCGATTGAAGGTTGAGCCTGCTGATGGTGTGGGTGAGATTAAATTCATTGTCATCAAGCGTAGCAAGGTGGAGCTCACCGAGGAGTTGGCCAAGGCCGAGGTGATTGAGATGGCGAGTCCCGAAGGTGTAAAGCGGCGTTTGGGCTGGATTTCCCTGCCTGCGTTTTATGCCGACTTCAAGGACTGGAAGACGAGGTGCTCGATCGATATTGAAAAGCTTTTGGTCCGACTGAATGAAGAAAAGGTCGAGGGCATTATTCTTGATCTGCGCGGCAACGGTGGCGGTTCACTGGAGGAGGTTCGTCGGATGACGGGGTTCTTCACTGGGCGCGGTCCGGTGGTGCAGGTGAAAAACACTCAGGGGCGTATCGAGGTGAAGGATTCATCGCATCTTAAGCCTATTTACTCGGGGCCGATGGTTGTGTTAATCGATAAAACTAGCGCTTCCGCCAGCGAAATTTTGGCCGGAGCCTTGCAGGACTATAATCGGGCCATTGTGGTGGGGGATACCTCCACATTTGGAAAAGGCACGGTGCAGCAGCCGATGGAGATTCGCCGGATGATGCCATTCATGGCGGATGCCCGCCGGGCTGGAGTTTTAAAGCCGACGATCCAGAAGTTCTATCGTGTCGCAGGCAGCACGACGCAGCTCAAAGGTGTGGAGTCCGACATCGTTTTGCCATCGTTGATGGATGCGTTTGAGATCGGGGAGCAATACCTGGATCACGCTATGGAGCATGATAACATCCGCAGGGCTCCAGGGTTCCGTGAATTGAACCGAGGCAACCTCTTTTTGTCGGCCTTGAAGGAGAAGAGTGATGCTCGCGTTGCCGCTTCTCAGGATTTTAAATATATTGAGGCCGATGCCCAACGGATGGTCAAGCGCCGCAAGACAAATGTCCTGTCGCTGAATAAAGGCGTGCGTGAAAAGGAAATGTTGACCGCTGAAGAGCGTAACAATTCCCGGAATGACGAGCGTAGAACACGCTTCGCGGAAATGGCCCAAAAGGATGAAGATAACTTCCGATTTTTCCGCTTGAATCTGGATGATTTAAAAAACAATGAACTCGTTGAGGTGGATCGCGATAAGGATAAAGACAACTACATGCATATGGCGAAGGATGGTGTGGCTGATCTCGATGATACGCCGGAGTGGCCCAGTGGACTGGACCCCGTCAAGCGTGAGGCGATTCATATTCTCTCCGATCTCGTTGAATCCACCGAGCGTGCTCGGATGGCAGGGGCACTTCAGGATAACAATGGGTAGTTATACCGCTCACTTTGCGTGGGTTTGATCATAAGGATGAGCACTAGTATTCCGAGTAATTTAGCCGCGACTCAAGAGCGCGTGGCGATGGCTGCGGCCCGATCTGGGCGTGGTGCCGACGATTGCGAGTTGTTGGTCGTTTCCAAGACCTGGCCTGCTGAGAAAGTTGCCGAGGTGGTGGCGGCTGGTCATCACTCCTTTGGCGAAAATAAAGTGCAGGAAGCTGAGGGGAAAATCCCGCAGTTGACTGAGCTTTCAGAGTTGGCCTCTGACCTGCGCTGGCATCTGATCGGTCACCTGCAGCGCAATAAAGTGCGCAAAGCGCTGCCACTTTTTGGCACTTTGCACGGGATTGATTCATTGAAGCTGGCGCGCTACACTTCGAACATCGCAGTGGAGTTGGGTTTGAAGCCTGACATTTACCTGCAGGTGAATCTGGCGGTCGAGGGGAGTAAAGATGGTTTTTCTCCGGATGACCTGCGCGCGGATCTCGATACCTTGTTGTCGTTTGAAGGAGTGAATGTGCTCGGTCTGATGTGTATTCCTCCTGCCGCGGCTACTCCCGAAGATGCGCGGCCATGGTTTGTGCTGTTACGTGAGCTTCGGGATGAGCTTGAGACTCAGAGTGGACGATCCTTACCCGGTCTCAGCATGGGCATGAGTGGAGATTTTGAAGTCGCGATCGAGGAGGGCTCAACCATTGTTCGCGTTGGCTCCGCCATCTTCGGATCTAGGAATTATAACAAGCTTAACCATTAACCCGTTAAACCATGTCTGCCATTTCCCTTATCCAGCATACCATCATCGGTGATGAACTAGCCCTCGCTTGGAGCGATGGGCAGGAAAATTTTATTAACTTAAAGGCGCTGCGTAAAGCGTGCCCCTGTGCTAATTGTCAGGGAGAGCCCGATGCGATGGGCCGCGTGTTCAAGCCGAATGTGATTCACATCGCGCGCAGTTTTCAGGCGCGCAGCATACAGCAGGTTGGAGGCTACGCCCTCCAGATTACTTGGGTTGATGGCCATAGCTCGGGTATTTACACTTTTGATCTGTTACGTAGTTTGGGGTGAAATGAGGATTTTCCTCGCATCTGTGGGTGAGATTACGTATCGATTTCTTTCGTGGAAGACGCTGACTACAAAGTAAGGCTCGATATTTTCGAGGGACCTCTGGATTTACTCCTCTATCTCATTAAAAAAGATGAGTTGGATATCCAGAGCATTTCGATCGAGCGGATTACCAAGCAGTATCTTGATTACATAGATACCTTCAAAATGCTCAATATTGATTTGGCCTCCGAGTTCATCGTAATGGCGGCCAATTTGATGTATATCAAGAGTAGGACGCTGCTGCCAAAGGCCGAGCAGCCGCCGGAGGAGGATGTGGAGGAGGATGATCCTCGCTGGGAGCTGATCCGTCAGCTCATCGAATATAAAAAATTCAAAGATGCCGCAGGCTTTTTGTCACGGAAGGAGACCGAGCAGGAAGATTATTTTGCCCATGTTCCCGAGAAGGCGGCCCCCCTTCCCGAGGGCGAAATCGAGCCGTTGCCGGATGTTAATATTTTCGATCTGATCCGCGCATTTCAGAATGTGCTGAAGCGGTTTGAGGAATCGACCGATCTCGGTGAGATTGTGGACGAACGCTACACAGTGTCCGATAAAATCGAATTTCTCCTCGGGGCGTTGAAGCCGGGTATGAGGTTGGATTTTCTTTCTTTGTTTGAGAGTTCAACCTCGAAGACTGAAGTGATCGTTACCTTTATGGCATTGCTGGAGCTGATGAAGATGAATCAGTTTCGTATTCAGCAGGATAAACTTATGGGTAAAATCGAGGTGATCCGGAAGGATCTGACTTGATGATTTTGAAACTACGGAACACACTGAAGCTCTTGAGTTGTGTTATGGAGACTTGTAGTCTTCGGCTTACGGTAAAGCGTCATTCAGGCTTGGGATTTAGAACTTAAAACTTGGAGTTTTAAAACGATCAGTGCGCTTCTAGCCAGTTGGAGCCGGTTCCGGTGTCTACTTTGCATGGGATGTCGTAGGGGAGGGGTAGGGCGTTTTCCATGGTATACACAATTTTTGGGATGAGGGTTTCTTGCTCGCTGAGCTGGAGGTCGAAGAGGAGTTCATCGTGCACTTGGAGGAGCATTTTCGTTTGAGTTTTTTCTTTTTCGAGGAGGGTGCTTACTTGGATCATGGCGAGCTTGATCATGTCGGCGGCTGAGCCTTGGACGGGGGCGTTGATGGCGGCGCGTTCGGCTCCTTTACGCAGCATGGCGTTGCGGGAATCGATGTTACGGATATGGCATTTGCGACCGGTGATGGTGGTGATGTAGCCTTTTTCGCAGGCTGATTCCACGGTGCTTTCCATGTAGTCTTTGACGCCTGGGTATTGTTTGAAGTAGTTCTCGATAATTTCTTTCGCCTCGCTGCGGCCAATGCCGAGTCGTTGAGAGAGGCCAAAGGCGGAGATGCCGTAGATGATGCCAAAGTTGACCATCTTGGCGTTGCGACGCTGTTCTTTGCTGACTTCGCTGATCTCGACTCCATAGACGCGGGCGGCGGTGGCGGAGTGGATATCGAGGTCGTCTTTGATCGCTTGAATCATCGCTTGATCACCCGAGAGGGCGGCCATGACGCGGAGCTCCACTTGGGAGTAATCCACGGCGAGCAGGGTGTGGTTTTTATCGCGCGGCACAAAGGCTTTGCGGATTTGGCGTCCGGCTTCGCTACGCACGGGGATGTTTTGGAGGTTGGGATCGCTGGAGGCGAGTCGGCCTGTGGAGGTGAGGAGCTGGTGGTAGTGGGTGTGGACCCGATTGGTGCGGATGGAGACGTGGGTCGGGAGGGCGTCGACGTAGGTTGACTTCAGTTTGCTGGCCTCACGGTAGGACAGGATGTTGGCGACGATGGGATGTTTCGCGGCCAGTGCCGAGAGCGTTTGTTCATCGGTTTTGAATTGTCCGGTTTTGGTTTTTTTAGGTTTTTCGACCAGCTCCATTTCGCCAAAGAGAATTTCGCCGAGTTGTTTGGGTGAGTTCAGGTTAAAGGCGTGACCCGCAGCTGTGGTGATCTCTTCGGTGAGCGAGACGATGCGTTTGCCTAGATTATCGCCGATGGCTTTGAGGGCGACGATATCGAGCGCGATGCCTTCATTTTCCATCGCAGTGAGCACCGGGAGAAGGGGGGCTTCGATGTTTTTATAGATCTCTTCTTGTTTGGCCTTCTCGAGCGCGGTGCGCAGGATTTCAGAGAGTTGGAAGGTGACGTCCGCGTCCTCGGCGGCATACTCAGCGAGCTCCTTGACGGGGATGAGCGACATGTTGATGTCTTTCTTTTTCCCCTTTTTCTTTTTGGGTTGGGGCGCGGATTCCTCCATGGCGGCAAAGAGGTCGATTTCGGGTTCGGGGCATTTCTCGGCGAGATCGGCAAGTTTGACCGGGGTGTATCCTAGCAGTGACTCTGAAACGAAGTCCATGCTGTGGCGCTGATCGGGGTGGGTGAGGGCGTGCGCCAGCATGGTATCGAAGAATGGGCCGCTGACGGCATAGTCGTGGGCAAGCAGGACGGAGAGATCGAACTTCAGGTTGTGGCCGATCTTTTCGAGCTTCGAGTGAAAAATGGGGGCGAGTTTATCCAGCACCATTTGGATGTTGATTACGCTGCCTAGCCCAGTGTGCACGTAGTAGGCTTCGTGTGCTGTGGTGGCAAAGGCGATGCCGAGAATGTCGCAGCTCCGGGGATCGAGTGAGGTGGTTTCGAGATCGAAACAGAATCGACTGGAGAGGGAGAGTTTTTTGCTCAGGGAGTCTAGTGCTTGGGCATTATCGACGAGGGTGTATTGGTGCGGGATATCGGAGATGGTTTTGAGCGCTATTGCTTGTTCGGGGGCGGCTTGGTTGTCACTTATTTTCTCGGTGTTTCCAGTTGAGGCTATTTCCGTATGGCCACGTCCGGCGGTGAAGTTCTTGCCATAGAGGCGTTTGCCGATGGCGTTAAACTCAAGCTCAGAGAGGATCGATTTTACCGCGTCATCATTGCGGGCGCCGAGGCGAAGGTCGTCCCATAAGACTTCGACGGGAACATCGAGGATGATGGTGACGAGTTTTTTTGAAAGCAGTGCCTGCTCGCGGAAGTTGATCAGGTTCTCTTTTTGTTTACCTTTGAGCTGATCGGTGGAATCGAGGATTTTTTCCATCGAGCCAAATTGTTTGATGAGTTTTTTTGCGGTTTTCTCACCGATGCCGGGCACGCCGGGGATGTTATCGGAGGCATCGCCCCAGAGTCCGAGGATGTCGATGACTTGTTTGGGCGATTCAATTTCCCATTGTTGGTTAATGGCGGCGACGTCGAGTAATTCGTGGTTCCCGCCCTGTCGGCCTGGTTTCCACATGGTGGTGGTGTCGGTGACGAGCTGGGCAAAATCTTTATCGGGGGTCACCATGTAGGTGTGGATGCCTCCTTCTTGGTCAGCGCGATGGGCCAAGGTGCCAATGATGTCATCGGCTTCAAATCCGGGCACTTCCAGCACCGGGATGCCGAGGGCGCGGCAGAGTTCTTTGACGTAGGGGATGGCGGTGGCGAGTTCCTCCGGCATGGCATCGCGCTGTGCTTTGTAGGCGGGGAACATGATATGCCGAGGAGTGGGCTCTTTGGTGTCAAAGGCGACGCCTAGATGGCTGGCGCCGTGGTTATCGATGAGGTCGAGCAGCACGTTGATAAATCCTAAGACAGCGGAGGTGTTCATTCCCTTGCTGGTGAGGATGGGGTTGCGGATTAGGGCGAAGTGGGCACGGTAAACAAGTGCCATGCCGTCGAGTAGGTAGAGTTGGTGCATTTTTTTTTGAAGTCTGGAAGTC
>CAYNNY010000052.1:0-16871 GCA_964398555.1 uncultured Verrucomicrobiales bacterium | reverse complement strand
AACTTTCATCGCTAACAGTTTCTTTTATTCTTCGATGTTCATTTTATAAACAGAGGACTTGAACCTCAGCGTTGAGAAACAAAACAAACCCAAGCAAAATGGACGCTGAAAATCAGGCCTCCCCGCTTTATCTTTTGCGCTCCGCAACGAAATATGCCAGACTATGCGCAAGTTGAAGCCTGATCTCACTCTTACCTTTCTTGGCACCAGCACATCCACCGGCGTTCCCGTCATTGGATGCCAATGCGCTGTCTGCACCTCCGAAAACCCACGCTTTACGCGGACCCGGTCGTCGATTCACCTTCAGACTCCAGAATTTTCTATCCTCGTCGATAGCGGCCCCGATCTCCGCGAGCAGGCACTGCGAGAGAACCTCACTCAGGTGGATGCCGTCTTCTACACCCACGCCCATCTCGATCACATCACTGGATTCGACGAACTGCGCGCCTTCTGTTGGAGACGAGAAGACCCGCTTCCTCTCTATGGGTCCAAAGAATGCCTTGATGAACTCAAACGTATTTTCAACTGGGCATTTCTCCCAACCAACATTTACAAAGGCTACATTAAACCCGACCCGAGAGAAACATCCGGCCTTCTCCAGCCTATCCAATTAGGCAAGCTCACCGTCACCGCCATTCCAGTCATCCATGGAAATGTGGTCACGCAGGGCTATCGATTTGACTATCCGGGAACTCCATCCATCGCCTACCTTCCCGATGTTAAAACCATCCCCGACGACAGCCAAACATTGCTCAAAGACATCCCCATCCTGATCATCGATAGCTTACATCACCGCGAGCACGCCACCCACATGAACTTCTCCGAAGCGCTGGCGACAGCTAAAAAACTCCGAGCCCAAGAAGTCTATTTAACCCACCTCTCTCACGAGCTTAACGTGACTGAAACGGAAAAAGATCTGCCCAATAATGCCCAGTTTGCCTACGATGGCTTAAAACTAATCTTCCCAGCTACGAGCTAAGCCACACATTTTTTGACCTCACTATGAAAATCATTTTTTCCATCCTACTGCTCTCCGCGGCACTTCTCACTGCCGCCGCCCCGATCCCGATTGCCACGGAAAGTGTGGCGGTGCTCTACAACAACCAAATTCCGGAGTCCGAGGAACTGGCCAAATTCTATGCCAAGCAGCGAGGCATTCCACGGGCAAACTTGATCGGTCTTGAACTCTCTAAAAAAGGTGAAATCACGCGCCAGGAATACAATGATACACTGAGCGAACCACTCCTCGCCATCTTTCAATCGCGACAATGGTGGAAAATGGCAAAGACCCCAGAAGGGCAAATCCTCCCCAGCAAAAGCAAAATTACAACCTTAGTCTGCATGCGTGGTGTCCCTTACAAAATCAAAAGGCAAGCGCTCAACACCCCCTCCACAAAAAAGCTCCCCGCCCATTTTGCCAAAGCCAATGAAGCCGCCGTGGATTCAGAGCTCGCCATGTTTGGAGTGCAGGGACTCGCCACTCTTGGGCCACTGAATAATCCCTACTTTAAAAAAGACATCAGCATCGCCCAGGCCAAGCTCCCTTTCATGCTGCTCGTTGGGCGCATCGATGCCCCAAGCTACGCCACCTGCAAACGGATGATCAGCGATGCCATCGCCACGGAGCGGCGCGGACTCTGGGGCATGTGTTATCTCGATTTCGCAAAAAAAGGCAGCAACTACGCTATCGGAGATCAGTGGCTCGAATCCATCGCCAAACTCAATGACGAACTGGGTATTCCTACCGCTATCGACAAAAATAAACAGACCTTCACCACCAACTACCCCATGAACGATGCCGCACTCTACTACGGCTGGTACACGGGAAATAAAAACGGCCCCCTGCTCAACTCCAAATTTAGGTTTCGCCGTGGTGCCGTAGCGATCCACTTGCATTCCTTCAGCGCCAGCAACCTGCGGGACGCCAACAGAAACTGGACGGGCCCCATCCTCACCAAAGGTGCAGCAGCGACTGTAGGCAACGTTTATGAACCCTACCTTCAATTCACCCACCACTTTGACATCCTGCATGACCGTCTCATCAAAGGTTACTCCTTAGTCGAAGCCGCCTACATGGCTTGCCCGGCTACATCCTGGCAAAATGTCGTCTTGGGAGACCCCCTCTATCGCCCATTCTTACACCTCGATGGCAGCGGCACAAAAGACAGATTCGACCGCGACTACCGCGCCATCCGCATGGCCAACCAGCTCTGGGGAAAAACGCCCGAGACCATGGTCAAAAAACTCCGCACCACCGCGGCGGATAAAAGCAGTGCCACCCTCTACGAATACCTCGGACTCTGGCATCGGTTTCACCAACAAAATCAAGTGGCCATTGCCTTTTTCCAAACCGCCAGCAGGAAACACATACTCAACGCAGATCGGCTCCGACAATGGATTTACACAGCCGATATCCAACGTGAAAGCGGCGATAAACAACTCGCCATTCTCACCCTCAAAAGAGCCAAGGCAATCATCGGCGACATCCCGGAAATCAAATCTGTCACCGCCCTGCTGAACATTCTTGATCCACCAGCGCCACCCCCAGCAGCCGCTAAAAAGAAAACGGCCAGCAAAACAAACAGTAAGTCGAAAAAATAAGCCTCACCTCCTAGCCCTCTTCATACGGCAGCATCTGACCGGCATCGGCACTGAAAGAAAGCCAGGAAAGCAGCTCGTCCACCTCCTTGCTATCACCGCGAACCGCCTCCAGCGCAGCCCAATCAATATGTGGCCGTGACTTTGCCGTCGCGACTCTGGTCACATCCAATCGCTCCATCAGCGCCTCCGTCTCACGCGGGTGCGCATTGAGAATATTAGCCGGACGAGGCAGATCATCTAAAATTTCAGCGGTCAGCCCAAACGTCGTAACCCCGATCCCAAAAGAAGAACATAAACGACGAATTCCCTCCGCCAAAGCCTCATCGACAATTGGAGCAGCATAAATCAACTCTCCGCCCTGAGCCCATACCGAGGCGCTCAGCGTTTGGAAAAAATCCAATCGATAGGTATCGTGGGTCGGCAAAATACGCAATCGGGCAGCATGCAAGCGGAATGGCGGTAGTCCAAGCTGAGATTTCAGCTTCAGCAATGGCTTGGCGTCTTCATCCCCACCACTTTCCCAATCAACCAGCAACATCTCGGGAAATTTCCAAAGATTACCGATGGGCGCGTCCGCCTTAAATGGCTCACGAAAGGCAAAGGGGAAGCGACCATTCACATCACACCACTTATTGACGATCGCCCTGAATTTCCGAATACGCATCATCGCGTGATCCACTTCTTCATGATCACCCTGAATGTCATCAAGCCGTCCCTGATATTGAGAAAAAAGCTCCTGCGCCGTTGCAAGTGCTGGGATAGGCGCAGTCCTCCGGTAATAGCCCTGCCCTTTTTCCACCTTCGCAATCGGCGAGGTCGGGTCACAGGACATAATCGAGAAATGATATCGCAGCGAAGCATCTGAATAGTTCCCCTCCAGCTTCATCCGAATCATCCGTATCAACTCGGTTCCTTTAATCGCATCTTGGGGATTAGCGGGCAGATAATCGGGAAGGGCTTCGTTGAGTTGCTTGCGTAGGCTCATAATTGAAAGTTGTAAGGATAACATAGCCTCGCTGATTCGAGTGCGTTAGGTAAACCCCCGCCCATAAAATCCACTGCCACGTCAACCCTCAAGCATTCTTTTTAAAATAAGCCTAAAAACTGACATTTTGTGAATAACTTTTTAGTCTTGCCGTCTATCGAGGTATGAAGTGTTCTATTTCCAGCATGAAAAATTTATCACCCAGTCTCATCTTGGCTGCCACCGCGCTCTTTATTTTTTCCGGCACCGCCTCAGTGCATGCCGATGCCGCCGCCGAGCACGCCGTCAAAGGAGTCCGGCTTGCCTCCACGCTTCAGCAAACCGATCTCAACGGCACCCTGCGCAAAAATGGTAAACGCACCCCGATCGGACTCTTTTTGCGTGGAAAAAACATTCAGTTCCAATACCAGAAAAACAAAAAGTGGAACGTCTTCCACATGCGCCTGAATGAAAAAAAATTCGATTTCTTCGAGATCATCAATGGCAAAAATGTAACCTTCCCAGCCAAAAAGCTTGGCCAGCCTATCATGGGAACCGATCTCACCTACGAAGATCTTGCGTTCCGTTTCCTCTACTGGCCGAACCCGAAAATCGTCGGCGAAGAAACGATCAAGCTCCAGAAATGCCATAAAATTCGACTCGTCAATCCCGGCAAAGGCGGCCGATACGACATCGTCTACATTTGGGTGCATCAGAAATACAACGCCCTGATGCAGGTCAAGGGCTACAATAAAGATGGAAAAATCCTCAAGCGCTTTCACGTCACGGACCTCATGAAGGTCGCGAATGGGCGAACACTCAAAAAAATGAATGTCGAGTCCTTTGACCCCGCCAAAGGCAAGGTCACAGGAATCACCTATCTTGAGTTCAAAGAACCCACACCCGTCCGCAAAGGACTACGCTAAGGGTCGCGGAAATAAATAGGGCACCTGAGATTCGTAGGGATTTTTTTTCATCAGCAAGGCATCTTCCATCTTCGTATATCGGGATATTCGAGATGGATAGTAACGCAAGTGATGAGAAAAAGACCAAGAAGATCGGGTGCTGTATTTCTTTCCGTGGCCCTAACCTCGCTGCTCCTTCGCACTCTGACAATTAATGCAGAGGGAAACCGAGGGCTTAGCCTTTAACCGTGCGATGTTGATGGGCTTATTGCAATCGTCACAAATGCCGTAGCTGCCCTCATCCAGTCGCTTCAGGGCATACTCGATCTTCTCCAGTAATTTACTCTCGGAGAACCCAAGCTGATGCTCAACGGCGGCGTCCGCAATCTTCTCGGCACGCTCGGTTTCATCGGCAATCACACCAGCGCCGACACCATTCATCACGCCATGCCTGCTCACGTCTTTGAGCACGTGTTGACGTTGCAGCTTCAGGGAGTCACGTAATTCTTTTTTTTGACTTTCATTCATAATTCCGTTGGGATGTTTAACAGCAGAACCATAACACAATTTTCAGTGTTTGCCACGCATATTTGGCCCAGTTCCATGCGGAAATTGATTAACCCTTCCTATACAATTTAGGCCATTCCGCCCGGTGTTGATCCTTGGCATATACCCATTTATCGACTACCATCGCCCCCAGCCATGAGCCGCACGACTATTTTCTCCAAAATCAAGCAAGCCACAGAAAAGCTAGCCGATCCCACCCCCCTTCCGGATTACCAACCCGAACTGGTGCATTCGTTAGTCAAACTGAAAGGCCATGACCTCGAAGAAATCTTCACTCGTAATTTCACCGCGGTAAGTGGCCGGGCCATGACCTCAGTGGATCAGCTCATCAGCTTTCTCAAGGACAATGATCAGCTCCACGGATACTGCGACCCCGCCCTGATGGAAAGTGTCGGCAACCAACTCGTGGCGGCTGGACTGGAAGTAGAAACTACCTATGATCGCACTCGCTATGACGATTACGCCTTTGGCATCACCCGCGCCACGGGTGCCATTGCGGAAAGCGGCACGTTAATTCTCAACGATGAGGAAACATCGGACCGACTAGCTGCGCTCAGCCCCTGGGTCCATGTAGGAGTGCTTTCCCGGGATAAAATCCTCCGCACCATCCCCGATGCCATTGCCTCATTTGGTGACAGCCCGAACATCATTTGGGCCACGGGTCCATCGAAGACTGCCGACGTCGAAGGTATCCTGATCGAAGGCGTGCACGGCCCTGGGGAAGAAATCGCGTTGCTTATCTAACTCGCATTCCGTCGATCAGTTGAGAGAGCTTTCAACGTTGAATATGGCTGGAGCCATGTTGAAAGCATCTGCGATATGGTTGAATGGCGAGCGCCACAACTGCAACGCACCGGAAGGTGCTTTCAACTTGAACTTCTTATCACCCACGCGCTGGATCTCAACAAAAAATGCGCCAAGCTCACGTTCTAACGACAGCTGCCCGGTGAACCAGCATTCCAGATCAGCTACCCCCTGATCCGCATCTACTAACACCGATACCGAAGTTGCCCCTTTCAGCACCTGCAACTGCACTTCATTGAGCCCCAATCGAATATGCGCACGCCCCCCCTCTAACTTAGCCAAGTCAGCATCCTCAGGCTTCATCGCTGAATCTGGCAATAACCGCGCGGTAATTTGATAGCGCCCTGGCCGTCTGATATGAACAGACCAGCTCCCTGAATAGGCAGGAAACGACTGCTTGTAGTCTTCGTTGTCGTGCAGCCCCCTCAAAGTTGCCAGCAGCCGCTCCTGATAAACCATAGGCTGAGAAGCCAACGTTGAACCATCCTTGTGCAGGATCAATGTAGGCCGCCAATCAAGAGCCGTTAAATACAAAGCTTCGTCATCCTTCTGCCCCACATCAAAGGACCGGGGGTCATTGATCGATATCCTGGCCCGTTGCCACCATTCAGCGTGTGCGCTGAGCAGAGCTTGATGCGGCTTGGCATAATCACCCAAATCCAACGGATCACCCTGAGAAATACTCAAAGGAGCCGCTAGGGGGTATAATTCCAAGCCGTCAACCAAGGCAAACTTCTCACCCAATACAGTCGAACCACGATGTCGGTGCTTTTCGGGGGCGTCAGTCAACGGCCAGCCACCTTGATGGTAAAAAATGTAGGGTGATCTCTCAGTCGGCTTTCCACCTATCAAAGCCAGCAATGCGGAATTCAACTCCGAAATCGTCCTCGGATTTTCTTGAGGCAACTTACCAGCATAACCATTGAGAGGTGAAAACCTAGCGCCAGCTGCCGTCATATTCACGAGCCATCCAGTTCTAGGGCCATATTCTCTCGTCACAGAATCCAAAAATTTTGAGCCATCCATTCCACGCCGCCCCTGTCTAAGCACAAAGAACCATGGTTTACTTTGAGCAAGGCTTTCCAAAAACTCCTTCTTACCACGACTCTCTTCAAAAACGGCTTCTTCCAACGTTTTTTTATCTCCGACTTCGGGTGACCAAATGGCATCAAACCCTCGACTTTCTGGATCATAAGGCTTGGCTTCCCCCATACCCCATTCCCCAATAAACACCGTGTAATAGCCCGCGCGATGATAATGGTCGGCAAGACTCTCACCCTTGACCGGCTTGCGTCGCCAGTCGAGATCACTCACCACTCCACACTCCAGAGGTGTTTTCCCATACAGCAATGCCGCAAGATTTGCGATCCTCCCCGGAGAAAACCAGTAATAGGGCGGAGAGGAGCGCTCCTTAGCTCTCAGCTTAGCATCGCCAACCACAACAAAGACATCAGGCCGTTTTGCCTCCGCAGCCATGACCGAGGAAATCATCAGTATCTTTAAGCAGATCAGGAACACCGTTTTGACAAGCATGTGCGTATTCTACAGCCAGCACTGCACTTGCCAAGAATAGCTTTAAACTCTTACAACTCCCCCTTGATAAGTAAAATAAACGCTCGATACTAAAAATCAACTTTCAGCGCCCTCTCAGCTGCTTTTCAAACTCAGGCGGCCCAGGGCACACCTCTCGCTTCATCGATTACAGCTGCGAGAAAAAAGAACCCATCCACGTAAAACTCCACATTCTCGACCCCGGGCTTGTCATTCGCGAACTTATCGTTGATCCTTCGAAATAAGTTATGGCACTATCCACATCACCATCAAAAACCTCCCGCTATCGCGTCCTCTTCGTCTGCCTAGGAAATATCTGCCGCTCCCCTGCGGCAGAAAACATCTTCCGCCATCTCGTTACTCAGGCTGGACTCAGCGATCAATTTCACATCGACTCTGCAGGCACCATTGACTGGCACACTGGCAAAGGCCCGGATCGGCGAATGTGCCAGACACTGCGCAACCGCAACATCCCCACAGATGGAGCCGCCCGCCATTTCACCGCTCAGGATTTCTTCGGCTTCGATCTCATCCTCACCATGGATGACGAGAACTACCGAAACGTCACAAAACTCGACCCCGAGGGCATCTGCCGAGACAAGGTGAAAAAGTTCAGCTCATTCTGCCAAAAACCCGACCACCAAATCGACGAAGTCCCCGACCCCTACTACGGAGGAGACGAAGGCTTCGAATTTGTCGCCGACATGCTCGAAGATGGCTGTAAGGCACTGCTTAAATCGCTAGAAGGCAACCCCTCTCAAGCTTAGTGTTATAACTTAGAAACGAATCAGCCCACTTGTCAGCCTTCGCTTCATTGACGGTTGAAATAACATATCTGATCTTTTCCCAGTCAAAGAGGCAAAGCGCTTGATATTTTTTACTTCATGCGTAACTCTTTCTGGCGTGACTAAACTACTTCAGCTCCTTTTATCAGGCATTTTTTCTCTGATAAGCATTATCGGGACAGCGTGGACACTCGGGGCACTCTACTACGATGGTCCCGCTGCGGCCCCAGGCGGATGGAACTTTCTTTTAGCTGGGCTCTGGTTGACCGCCGTTGTCATCATCGCAAAAAAAGCCCAATTCGCCCGCCTTTGGCAGCTCCGACTGATTCTTTGCTGCCTTCCTGTCTATGTCTATTGGCTAACCATCCGGCCATCGAACAACCGCGACTGGCAAGCTGAATTCAGCCAGACCGGCTACGTCGATATCCATAGTGATGGCGACACCCTCACCTTTCACAAAGTCCGCAACTTCGACTACGTCGACGATGGATCACCCACGGGCATCGTCACAGAACGATGGGAAACCCGCAGCCATCATCTGGATAAGCTCAACGGGATCGACCTCCACCTTGACGCTTTCGGAGGAAAGCTGATGGCCCATCCGATGCTCAGCTTTGATTTTGGCGACGAAGGACATTTGGTGCTATCAATCGAAACCCGCCGCGAGAAACACGAATCGTTTTCTGCGCTTGGCGGCATTTACAAAATGTTTGAGCTGCAATACATCTTCGGCGACGAAGCCGACTTCGTGCGAGTGCGCAGCAACATCCGCGATGAGCCAATGTATATCTACCGGACGACGGCCACCCCCGAACAGGCCCGTGAACTTTTACTCGAATGTATCCACACCCAAAACCGACTTAAAGACCATCCTTACTGGTATAATGCGATCACGGCGAACTGCACCACCAGCTACCGGGCGCAAACCCCTGCTGACCGCCGCAACCCGTTCGACTGGCGCCTCCTCGTCAATGGACAAATGGACCGCATGCTCTACGAAAAAGAAGTCTTCAAAACCGATGGCCTCAGTTTTGAAGCCCTCCGCAAACAAGCCTTCATCAACGAAACCGCTCAAGCCCACCCCCAAGCCAAAGGCTTCAGCCAAGCCATCCGCCAAGGCCGAGCTGGATTCGAACGTAAAAAATAAGCCCTCCAGACTGTGGAGGACTTATTAAAAAATTGGGTTGGTTGAATATCACCGATTACTCCCACTCGATACTGGCCGGTGGTTTGGTCGAGATATCGTAAAGCACGCGGTTGATGCCATCCACCTCATTGAGAATGCGGTTACTGGTTTCGCGCAGCAATGCAGGAGGAAGCTCCACCCAGTCGGCGGTCATCGCGTCTTCACTGACCACGGCGCGCAGGCTGATCGCCCACTCGTAGCTGCGCTCGTCACCTTTAACACCGACGGTTTTTACCGGGATCAAGCCAGCATACGCCTGCCATACCTTATCATACCACTCGTAGTCTTTGAGTCGGCCAATGAAGATGGAATCGCACTCGCGGATAATGCGGAGCTTTTTATCCGTGATGGCACCAGGACAGCGCACAGCCAGTCCAGGTCCGGGGAATGGGTGACGGCCTAAAATATCACAAGGAATACCCAGCGATGTTCCAAGTTCGCGCACCTCATCTTTAAATAACTCAGCCAGGGGCTCGAGCACCTTGCCTTGCTTCTGAAGCTCCAGAATGCGAGGAACGCGGTTGTGGTGGGTTTTAATCACAGAGGCCTTGGACTTCGCATTGGAGGCGGACTCAATCACATCCGGATAGAGCGTTCCCTGAGCCAATATATCAGCATTGCCGACAGAGTCCCAGAAGACATCAATGAAGAGATTGCCGATGATTTTACGTTTCTCTTCGGGATCGGAAACGCCAGCCAGCTTTCCAAGAAAGAGTTCGGAGCACTCGACGGTTTCGATCTCCACGCCCATGCGATGAAAATTGCTGCGAACCTCATCACCTTCATCCTCACGCATCAGACCGTGATCCACAAAAACAGCACGCATATTGACACCAGCCTCGTGAAGAAGCACCGCTAACACCGTGCTATCAACGCCACCACTGACACCGCAAACAACTTGCTTATCACCCACGCGCTCGCGGATGCCTTCAATGAGTTCACGTTTAAAATCTTCAATATGGAACTCTTCGAGATCCGTGGCATTCAGCAGGAAGTTATGCAAAATGCGCAACCCCTCATGACTATGTGTCACCTCCGGGTGAAACTGAATACCAAAGTAACGATCCCCCCACTGAAGAGAAACCGGAACATCCTCTTTATTGGTGGCGAGCACCTTCGCATTCTCAGGCAAATCACTGACGGTATCTGAGTGGCTCATCCACACTTGGGACTCGTGAGAAATACCTTCATACAGACCTTCATTGGAAACCGGAAGAAGTCCCGCTGGGCCGTATTCACGACGGTTGCTCGACTTGACAGAACCTCCAAATTTAATGTTCAGAAGCTGCATGCCGTAACACACACCCAGAACTGGCACGCCAAAGGCATCGAGCTTTTCAAAATCGATATCGGGAGCATCTTCATCGCTGGTACTCTTAGGACCACCAGAAAGAATGATCGCCCCGGGTTTACCAATTACATCAAGATCTTCGGGTTCATAAAGTTTAGCAAAAAATCCAAGCTCGCGGACGCGACGGACGATGAGTTGTGTGTATTGGGAGCCGAAATCGAGAACGGCTACATGATTATTTTCGGTCATGAGAGATAGATGATTTGAAATTTAAAGCTTAGAATTTATCGTTTAAAACGATTAGCTTAACGGCTGATAGTTCGTTGGCTCCTCGGTGATGACGATGTCATGGGTATGGCTCTCTTTAAGACCACCTGTGGTGATCTGAGTGAAAATCGCCCGCTCGCGAAGCTCGTCAAGGGTCGAAGCACCGGTGTATCCCATACCCGAGCGCAAACCGCCCATCAGCTGAAATACTACCTCAGCAAGGAGACCCTTGTAAGGAACGCGACCTTCCACACCTTCAGCCACCAGTTTACCAGAGCTGTTCTGCCCATAGCGATCACCCGATCCCTTGCGCATGGCTCCTAACGAGCCCATACCTCGGTAAGTTTTAAAGCGACGTCCTTGAAAACGCACCGTAGCCCCGGGACTTTCGCTGGTTCCTGCGAGGATGGATCCCAGCATCACAAGATCAGCACCTGCGGCCAAAGCTTTAACGATATCGCCCGAGTATCGGATACCGCCATCGGCAATCACGGCCACACCACGATCACGGCAGACAGCCGCGACATTTTCAATCGCAGTGAACTGAGGCATTCCCACACCGGAAATCACGCGTGTGGTGCAAATAGAACCAGGGCCTACGCCCACTTTCACAGCGGCAACACCCGCATCACAAAGATCACGCGCGCCTTCAGCGGTCACCACGTTACCAGCGATCACCGGCACATCGCCGAGAGCGATCAGCTGCTTCACCACATCAATCACCCGGCTCGTATGTCCTGTAGCGGCATCGATAAAGAGAGCGTCTACACCCGCTTTTATCAAAGCTTCACCACGCTCCACACAGTCAGGCCCCACGCCCACCGCCGCACCGCAGCGCAACTGACCGTGGGAATCTTTGGCTGCATTCGTGAAAGTAATTCTCTTTTCGATGTCGGCACCGGTAATCAGGCCGGTCAGAATGCCATTGGCATCGATCAGAGGAAGTTTTTCAATTCTGTTTTGGTAAAGAATACTGCGCGCCTCACGCTGGGACGTGTCCTCAGGTGACGTGATGAGCCGCTCCAGCGGGGTCATCACATCGGAAATCTTGGCATGATCATCAGCCAAGTGACGAACATCGCGTCCAGTCACCATGCCCTCAAGCTTCCCTGCGGAATCCACAACGGGGAAGCCGGAAAACCCTTGCTGCGCCATGATGAACTTCAGTTCACCCACCGTCAGATCCTTGGAAACCGTGTATGGCTCAGCAATCACCGCACTCTCAGAGCGCTTCACCTTGATCACCATCGCGGCTTGCTCCTCGATCGTATTATTGCGGTGGATCACTCCGATACCACCCTCACGAGCCAGAGCAATCGCTAGCTCCGTTTCAGAAACCGTATCCATCGCGGCGGAAACCACCGGAATGTTCAGCCCGATCTTATCGGTCAGAGCTGTTTTCAAATCGGCCTCGCTCGGCAAAATGGTGCTCATGCGAGGAGTTAACAATACATCATCAAATGAAAGTCCTAGGGAGATCTGCGCCATGGCAAAGTCAAGAGACTCTTGGCACCAATGACAAGCGCGAAATTTGACCTTAGCATGTTTTTTTCAAATGAGAGAAATGAATCCCATCCGGATCGAGTATTCATGAGAACCGCCGAGAGAAAAATCACATAAATTTGATTTTTTAGTATCTCGACAAAATAAATTACACTTCTAGCATCGCTTAGTCGTCAACAAGCAACCTGCAACCAACAACCTGCATTCATCTAGCCACCATGGACATACCAGCTACCCCAACCGAACCCACCGATCCTTTTGCCTCTGCCGACATTCCCGACATTCCGCAAGCCCCCCCTCAGCCCTCTACCCCTTCCAGTGCATCTACCACATCATCTACATTACCGGATGACGACGTAGCGGCCATCAACCAGCTCGGTGAAGTTTACCGGGCATTCAAAGACGAGATCGGCAAAGTCATCATCGGTCAGGAGGAAGTCATTGAACAACTGGCCATCTGCCTCTTCGCCCGTGGGCACGCCCTGCTGATGGGAGTTCCCGGACTCGCCAAAACTCTCCTCGTTTCCTCCGTGGCAGAAACCCTGGATCTGAGCTTTAACCGGATTCAATTCACCCCCGACCTCATGCCTGCCGACATCACCGGCACCGATATCATTCAGGAGACCGATGCCGGCCACCGCGAGTTTGAATTCATCAAAGGCCCCGTCTTTGCCAACCTCGTGCTCGCCGATGAAATTAACCGCGCACCCGCCAAAACGCAATCTGCCATGCTCGAAGCGATGCAGGAAAACATGGTCACTGTACTCGGAAAAACCTACACGCTCGACAAACCATTCTTCGTGCTCGCCACCCAGAACCCCATCGAGCAAGAAGGCACCTACCCACTTCCCGAAGCGCAACTCGACCGCTTTATGTTCCTCATCAACGTCGATTACCCAAGCCACGAAGAAGAACTCCGCATTGCCCGCGAAACCACAGGCGTGGCCAAAAGCGCTCTCAAACACATCCTTCACGGCCAGCAAGTTATCGATTTTCAGCAACTCGTCCGCCGCATGCCCGTGCCGGATCACATCTACGACTACGCGGTAGAAATCGTCCGCAAAACCCGCCCCGGCACCAAGGCCGCCGCCGAATGGATCGATGAATACATCGCCTGGGGAGCTGGCCCACGTGCAGTGCAATACCTCATCCTCGGAGCCAAAGCCCGCGCCGCGCTCAACGGATCCTACATGGCCCGACTCGAAGACATCGAAGCCGTCGCCCGCCCCGTGCTCACCCACCGCGTGCTCACCAACTTCGCCGCCGAATCCCAAGGCATGACCGCCGCCAAAGTGATCGATCGTCTCGTCGAGGAAATGAGAGAGGACTAGCCTCAGAGTTAAGAATCAAGAGACCAGACAAGATGAATACACACCATTTTGAAAACCTTGAGGTTTGGAAACGAGGTTGCCGATTGGCGGTGGATGTTTGCAAAACTACATGTGACTTCAAAAATGCTCCAAGGACTGACCGACCATCTCGAAAATGATTCAGCAACCTAAATCTGGTCTCTTGACTCTTCATTCTTAACTCTGGCCCGAAGGGTCCCAAAACATGAAATACGACTTTCTTGATCCTGACGCCCTTGCTCGGCTTGGCTCCTTGCCGCTGGAGGCGCGTCATGCTATGAGTGGCAGCATCGCCGGTCGGCACCGGTCGCCGCATCGGGGTTCCTCGGTTGAATTTGCCGAATACCGGAAATACGTCCAAGGCGACGATACCCGACGGCTCGACTGGAAGGCCTACGCGCGCTCGGACCGATACTACATCAAAGAGTTTGAGGCCGACACCAACCTACGCGCCTACTTCGTGTTAGACGCCAGCGGCTCCATGGGCTTCAGCGCAGCTGACGATGCCCGCATTCAATTTGCCCGCAAACTAATCGCCAACATGGCCTACCTCATTGTCAATCAAGGCGATGCCGCAGGACTCTCTGTTTGCAAAGAAAAAATCCACATCGAAATCCCTCCCACCCGCCGAGCGGCCCACCTCCACCACATTTTTGAAGTGCTCGCCACCACCGAACCCACGGGCGCGACCGGCTTAGTCGAATCCCTCCATACCATTGCGGAAAAAGTAGGCCAACGCGCGCTGGTGATTATTCTATCTGATCTTTTTTGTGACACCAAGGAACTTGGCGATGCCCTCCAACACCTTCGCCATCGCAAGCATGACATCGCCGTGTTCCACATGCTTGACCAGCAAGAGATCGACTTCGATTTCGAGCGCCCACACCGCTTTGTGGACATGGAAGACAAGACATCGATCGTCGCAGAACCCTCCTTAGTTGCCGAAGAATACCGGGAGGCCATGCAAGAATTTATAAAAGAGGTCAAAAACAAATGCCACGACGTCCACGCCGACTACCACCTCATCACCACCAATCAAGATTACGAGCAAATCATCCATGATTTCCTAACCAGCCGACTTTCCAAAAAAGGAAAATAACCCCAACTTCCAGACTTCAAGACTTCAAGACACCTAAATGTCATTCCTTCAAACATCACTCCTCTGGGGCCTCTTCGCGGCAAGTATCCCCATCATCATCCACCTGCTCAACCGCAGGCGGCACCGCACTGTGCAGTGGGCCGCGATGGAGTTCCTGCTCAAAGCCACCCGTGAGTCCCGAGGAAAAAAGAAACTCAAATACCTCATCATCCTCGCCTGCCGGACGCTGGCGATTGCCGCTCTCATCCTTGCTATCTCCCGCCCACTCATCGGCGGATTTCTCGGCTGGGGTGGTGGAAAAATCGACACCGTAATCCTCATCCTTGACCGCTCCGCCAGCATGGAACAACTCTCCAAAGGCAGCGATCAAACAAAACGCCAGAGCGCCATCGCCAGCGTGCGTCAATCACTTCAAGAACTCAACGCCCCCCGCCTCATCCTCATCGATAGCGCTAGCGGCAAAGTCCAAGACATCCCCTCGCCCGATGCGCTCGAAGAGCTAAGCTCCACTTCCGCCACCGATACCCAAAGCTCCATCCCCGCCCTTATCTCCAGCGCTATCGACTACGTGTTAGACAACTCGCCGGGACGCACGGAAATATGGGTAGCCTCTGACTTGCAGCAGTCCGACTGGGCACCCGATCAAGGGCAATGGGATGCCATCCGCACCGGCATCACCGATCTCCCTCAAAAAACCACACTCCGCATTCTTTCCCTCGCCTCCCCTGCCTATGATAACACCTCGATCCGAGTCACCTCCTCTCGCCGCAGTGGCGATGAGCTTGTCCTCGACCTTGAGCTCTCTCGGACCGATACCGATGGCCCAGCCTCTATCCCGATCACTTACAGCCTCAATGGCACGCGCAGCTCCGAAGAGATCAACCTCACCGGACAAAACTACCAATTTCAAAAACGCCTCCCGCTTGGAAAAACCAATGGTCAAGGACACGGATTTGTAGCTATCCCGTCGGACACTAACGCACGCGACAACGTTTCATTTTTTGCCTACGGAGAAGACATCCCGTCCACCACCTACATCATCACTGAGGGAGGCGAGTCCCCTACCTGGCTCTCGCTAGCCGCAGCTCCTCCCGGCTACGAAGCCAGTCAAAGCATCGAGCTTGCCGCGAGTAGCGCACATAAAATCAACTGGCCCAGCACCGCTCTCGTCATCTGGCAAGCGCCCCTCCCCACCGGCCCCGTCGCCCAAGAACTTTCCCGCTATATCGAGTCAGGGGGATCCGCGTTGCTACTGCCACCGAGCAGCGATTCAGACATCAGCTTCCTAGGACTTCGTTGGGGAACTCTAAGCACCTCACCTCGCGGACAATATTTCATCGTCGATGACTGGAACCACGCAGACGGCCCCCTACGAAACGGCCTTGAAGGAACCGCAATCCCCGTGCCCAAACTCAAAGCGATCCAACGAAGAGAGATCCTCGGCGAAGCAACAGCCCTCGCCTCCTGGGACGATAAAAACCCGTTCATAATGCGCAAAATCAACGGCAAAGGTTCTGCCATTTTTGTATCGACCCTCCCTGACTATACTTGGTCCAATCTCGCTGATGCCGATGTATTACTTCCCGTTGTTCAGCGTATGATTGCTCTGGGAGACACTCGATTTGGATCGGTCTACTCAGCCTTGGCCGGCAGTCAAAAAGCCCAAACTTCACATGGGGAAATCCGCACCCGACTCGACACCCACGCAAAATCCAATTCAACCAACGCTCCGTATGAAGCCGGAATCTGGAAACTAGGCGACCGGCTCCTAGCCACCAACCGCCCCAAGGCAGAAGATCAACAGGAAATCCTCAGCCAGAGCAAGCTCGACAGCCTCCTAGAGGGCGTGCCCTACAAACTCTTCGAAGACCAAGGCCAGTCAGACTCGCTGGCTCACGAAATCTGGAGAGCCTTCCTCATCGCCATGCTCGTCTTCATGATCACCGAAGCCATTCTCTGCCTGCAGAAAAAACAATCTCAGAAAAATTCTAAATTCTAA
>CAYNNY010000051.1:11695-17515 GCA_964398555.1 uncultured Verrucomicrobiales bacterium | reverse complement strand
AAAAAAATCAGCATGAAAACTCTTTTTAATTGCATCATCCTCACCCCAATCTTTGCCTTTTTTGGCTACTGTATTGCTAGCATCGCTCTCAATATCCCCATTTTCCCCATTCAATTTTAACTCATATCAAATAGAAACAAAAATAAATATGTCAAAGAAACAAAAAATAATCAAAAAAAAAGCCGCCAAAAAGACCGCAAAGCGTGGCCGCCCCGCCAGCCTCGACCCAAGAAAATCATCACCCTGGAGAATGAAAATAAGTCTTCAAGACGCCATCAAAAAACACGCCGCCTCCACCGGAATGACTGAGGGAATTATCATTGAAACCGCCGTAGAAAAATTCATTAAAAAAAAATCATAGCCACCTCATCACCTAAACCCTCAACCTAAAAATTCATGAGCGAGAAACAAAATAAAATTTCAATCCACTCAATCCAAACCCTGAAAGCATTCGAGCAAATCGAAAACATAGGAACAAACCAAGGATGTATAGCCAATGATCACGATCATGTCGCCTTCATTGTGAAATCTGATTTTAGCTTACCTCAACTCAGCTCAGTTATTCACTTTATCAAATCACGCGGATTCATCATCCCCATATATCAGGGCCGCATTTTCATCGGTACCATCTTCAAACCTACAAAATCAGGATTTCAGACACACCGTTTAAACTCTGAAACTTACGACCAAATCGAAACTCTACTAAAACAAGCAAATGCCAACTAAAACAGAAGCCCTAGAAGCCGCTCAAAAAATTGTCGATACTCAAGGGATAGAAATTACCGTTTACCGCGACCCCATCGGAAAAATCGAATTCCCAGAAGATAAACCGTGGGGATACTGCCCACCCCGCGCCTTACAAATCATCGCCCGTTTCCGCAAAAAAACAGCACACCCCCACCATCAAACCAAAGAAAAAACAAAACCCATGGCTACTCAACCAGAATTCAAAAGTTTCCTAGAATCTCAACCGCTTCTTTGGTTACCGCGATGGTCAAGCTCCTCCGCCGCCTTTTGCTCGCTCAATACCAGCAAACTCGACACCACCGGAAAAGACATCTCGAAAACACTGGAAAAGGATGCCAACGGATGCCCAAAATTCGCGCCCTACCCATCCACCGGAAACCGCGTCATGACATCCAAGCAAGAAAAACATTATTCCATTCTTCCCATTTCCCGCACACTCACCCGAAAGGAAATCGAACACCTCGGAAACCAAGTCAGCCGGAAACTAGGAAGGCCGGAAGGCTACTATGACACGCCCACCCGATCCCTGAAATCCTCCCGCACTCCCACAATTATCCTCATCCTTAAAGAAATGGAAATCTCCATGCAGTGGGTAAAATAAATTCCCATCAACCACCACTAACCACAAAAAAAAACAATGAACATAACCATACTCTACTCATGCGATAATCATCACACCTCAGAATCAAGATTTCCACACGGAGCTTTCACCAGCAGAGAAACCGCACTGGAGGCCATAAAAGAACTCTTGGAAACAGACAAGCAACCGCCGCTCTCACCAGACGACGAAACACTATTCTTAGAATACGGCCAAACTCAAGCCTATGAAGGAAGCGAAGGCCAATTCACCTCGGAAAATGTCACCTTGGACGAAATAGAAACCTACTTCTAGCCGACCGCTATCTACCACCACTCACCGACCACACACCATGCCAGCCATCCCCCCTCATTCATCATTTGCCGCCAAAAACTACAACATTCCATCCAGCCCCAGATCCCACCGTGACGCCTTAGACACCCTCCACACTAAGTATCAAACCATCTCAGAAGAACTCGCCCTCAGAAACAACCCTCAAGCCACGGAATATCACATCAAACTAAAAAACGGTATTCTTCATACCAAGGCCAGAAATTATGACACCCTAAACAGCACCCTCCATTCACCACACTTCGCCAAACTCTCATCACTACATGGCAAAAGCATTCCCTCCCTCATCGTCCAACAATCCACCCGCAAAAAACTCATCGAAGTCATCAACGATAACTCCTTCATCGTTCACCCTGACATCGCCCCTCAAGTCACCACCGCCATTGACGAATTCCTAAACAGCCGCGCCCCATTTTTCCAGCCGAACACCACCATGTCCCTCGGATGGATTGACGAAATAACCCAAATCACCGCCATCTCCAGCAAACTAGAAGGTGTCAAATCTGGAGCCTCCTTCCCCATCCAAACAAGAATTAAAGATGTTAAATGGAAAGATCAGGAAAAGAACATCGAAGGAGTCTTAGACCACATCCAATATTCAGGAAAAGAGCTAGTAGTCATCATTAGCACCAATTCCACCGATCATCATTTCCACTACCGCCCACCCCCAACCACCCCCCACCGACAGAACCCCTCAAAAAAAATCCTGCACCACCCCCTCTCGGATATTCTCATGCATTTCACCATTCCTCATCAGCCAGACATAACAACCACCGCGCCACAACTACTCACCACAAATATAAACACCCTCAAAGAAATTCAAACATCCATCAACTCCAACATGTCTCAACCATAAAATTTATCATCACTACAATTTTTAATTACTCCCTCAACTAATCACAACCACAACCCGCAAAACATCATGTTACAACCACGCAAAGGATCAGCCAAAAGAAAATCAACTCGGATCATCAAAAATGCTAACCCGAACCAAGTCGTCGCCCTCGTCCGAGTCTCAACGGATCACCAGAAGAACTCCGTTGAAAACCAGCAAACCCAACTCCCCCGCTTCGCTAAAAGCCGAGGCCTCGAACTCATGGGTGTTTTCACGGATTCCAATGTCTCCGCATCATCCACCGGATTTCTCAAGAGGCCCGCAGTTAAAGAAATGATGAAATTCATCAAAAAAAACAACGTCAAAACCATTTTAATGGAGCGCGTTGACAGATCCTTCCGGGATGCCACAGATTATGCCATCACCCACAAATTCCTAAAAGACCAGGGCATCTTTTTTCGCTTTATGGAGCCGGATATCGATCTATCTACCCCCACAGGCGAAATGATATTCTCGTTCCTCGTTCAATTTGCCCAGATGGAAACCCAGACCCGACAACAACGTCAGCTCAGCATCGTCAACATGTACAGGGAAAAACGCATCTCCCGCAACGGACGCGCACCCTACGGCTGGACAACCAAGCCCGATCCCCACAAAACCACCAAATCAGGCAAACCCCTCAAAATGCTAGTGCCTGACACATTTCAGCAAAGCATTTTAAGAATGATCCTCGATCTCCGCGACAACCACGACATGTCCTTCCCAAAGATCCTAGAAATCCTGAACGAATCAAACATCCCATCCCCAATGGCAGGCCAGAAAATCAAACGCTATATTAAAGACGCCAATGGGGAAAAAACAATCCTGTTCAATCTCATCAATTGTGATACCAGCTGGAAAATTCGAGGACTCATCTCAGTTTTCGACCACATGGACATTGACGACCAAACCATCCCCAAAGAAATACCACCCGAATTCACAATCTCTCCAGAAGCCACAATCAAGGATCATACCACCCTCAACCACCACTAAACCCATGTTTAAATTCTCTCAACACCAACTTGAAGACCTCCCCCGCGCAGCCATGCGCGACGGATTAATTTTGGCGTGGTGCCCAGGAGCCGGAAAAACAATCGCAGCCTTTGTCTGGCCCATGCTCAAAAAATCAAAACAATGCCTCATTGTGGCGACTGCCGACCTTCACCCGCAAATTATCGATGAGGGAATGAAGTTTTTCGGCACCACCGTCACCCAGATTAAAAGCCAAAGACACTACCACCAACTTGTCAAAGAGGGAAAACTATCAGCCAATCCAACGAGTCAGCCACCCCTCGAAAAGTCATCCCCAGAATTTTTCATCACTGACTACGGCTGGCTCGGATATAATGGCGCAGACGAACGCGCCTACAAAAAAAAGGAAGCTACCGCCACCATCATCCGCCGCCGGTCGAAAACGCTAGAAAACATCATCGGCCACACTCCCACAAGTTCGGACATTGATCTATTCTCGGAAGGGATCGGCAGTATCCGTAACGGCATCCGATGTGTTCACACCCCCTCCCTTTCATCGCTTATCCAGTCTCACTTTGATACCGTCGTCTGCGATGAAGCCGTGCGACTTAAATCAAACTCTACCCACATGGCACACGGCGTCTTTAATTTAGACTGCATCTACCGCCTTGCCATGACGGGCACACCCATCAAAAACAATCTCGGAGACATCTTCCACCTCGCCTGCTGGGTCACTGGGAACCACACAGAACCTACCGCCCTTTGGCCATACGGAAACACCACCAAAGCCAGACAAGAGTTTATCGCCGACCACCTTATTAGCCGTGAGAACCTCAGCCGCTACAATGAATCTCTCAGAACCGGAAAACCAAGACGTTCCCGAACTAAGACCAATCAGATCTGCAACGTGCAAAGACTTTGGAAAGTCCTCGCACCCATCATGATACGCCGCAGGAAAGATCAGCTCGGAGGTAAACTTGTCAAAAAAACCCTCATCCCCATCCGTGTTCCATCCGGCACCGAACAACAAAAATGCTACCAACACCACCTCAAAAATCCACCTCTAGTTATCCCAAAAAACCGATCACGCACCGCCAAAATAACCGCACTCAAAGAATCAAAAGGGGCTCAGCTCCAATGCCTCCGCCAAATAAGTCTCACCCCCACCTCACCCAAACTCACCGACAAAAACAACCCACACAACGCCCAACGGTCTACCAATCCATTCACCCCCAAACTCGCCGCAACTCTCAAACTCATCGCCGATCTCACATCCCAAGGCGAACAAGTTGTTGTTTTCTCCACATTCTGCGATTTCTCAACCATCCTCCAACAAAAACTAGCCCAAGCTTCTCTACCCTCCATCATCCTCGACGGACGCCTGACCCCTACCGAACGCGGCCACCTCGCCAAAGAATTCAAACAAGGTAAACACGCCGTCATGATTGCCGGAATAGATTCCATGAGCGAAGGTCACTCCCTCGAATGCGCTTCAAACCTCATAATGCCGTCACTCTCTTGGGCTTACGATACCAATAGTCAAGCTGTAGAACGCGTCCACCGACTCACCTCACTTAAAAACGTTTCCATATACTACATCATCACCAATAACACCCTAGATGAACGTATGGAGACTGTTTATTTAGAAAAGTCAAACTCCCAAGATCTCGCCCTAGACGGATGCTTAACCATCAAAGACGAACGTCCTCCAAACCTCGCCGAACTCATGGAAGATGCTATAGGAGACTTCGACCCCAACTCGGAAACCCTGGCCGAATCCACCGCTGAATCTCAATGGAACTCAACCATACTACCACGAATGACACTCGCCGCCAAACAATGGCCAAACCGCTTTTCCCTAGTCGCATAATATCAAGCCCATGAACCCACCGCGAAAACACACCAAATTCACCCTTGTCAGCAAACCCAATACCGAAGACAACCCGTTCAAACCGCCAGTCACCCTAAACGGAGGAACCATCTTCATCGACGAATCCGGACTTCCACCCACCACCCTCGAAAAACTACTAATACAACAAGAATCAACCACCAACACAATGACCACATTTGAACTCGCTCAAGCCAAAAAACAAGCCCGCCGCCTACTCAGCTTCGCCCCAAAGCAAACCCACAGAAAACTCCCCAGAAAATCCTCCAAATATAAATACATCTCTTGGAACCCCGTAAGCGACAACTGGAAAGTTACCGTTTACCTCGCCATAAAAGGAGTCAACAAAACCAAACACGTTGGCTACCGAAAAGAAGAACACCAAGCTGTCATCCTCAGAAACGAATTCTG
>CAYNNY010000051.1:0-11595 GCA_964398555.1 uncultured Verrucomicrobiales bacterium | reverse complement strand
ACGTTGGCTACCGAAAAGAAGAACACCAAGCTGTCATCCTCAGAAACGAATTCTGCCGCACCCACGGCCTAAAAATACCCTCAGGAGAACAGTAAAAAACCTACAAGGGAGGCCATCCAACCAACAAGCAAGTAGGAAAGCAAGAACCCAAACATAAAAACAAAACAATCACAATGAATCCATTCATTTCCAAAAACAAAGAACACCTACAACCCACTCTCAGAAACGCAAAAGCCGAACTCATCAAAGGTCGCGGAAAAACCTCCCAAAAAACCATTCACATCACCTACCAACCCAGACTAGCTGGGAAAACACTAGAACACAAAAAATACCAACACCAAAAAGAAATAATCATGAAAACACAACCATCCACCCCTAAAAAACGTACTCGCAACTTCTCATTCCCATGTTCAGAAACATGCTCCGAACCGAAAATGAACAACCACAGCGGAGCCACTTGGAAGCCATGCCAAGTCATCAGCAAAGACAATGAGCAATTCAACGGACACACCAACACCAGTCACGGCAAATATTTCTACTTCAAAACTCCCACAACTTGGAGAAAAGCACGCATCGACCGTTTCCTTAACATCAACACAATGATCGCAGATTTCAGCAAACCCCTTTAAAGAAAATCGAACTTTCCAATTGACGATAACCCCTCAGCAAGTCTGTATTACACAGACTCTCATAACACATCAAACCAAAAACTATGCAAATTCCAGACAAAAATAATACCCACCCCAAAGACCCACCCGCAAAAACCATCACAGTTTCTGGCGTCACATTCTCCGCATCCCAAGTCAAAAGCGCCACTGTCACTATTAATAACCGAGACATCCACATCAGCGAAACAAAAGAAAAAAAGAAGAAAATCGGATTTTTTTAACCCCAACAACAACCAACACTCACCCACCCTTAAAATCAAAATAATATTATGGCCACCCAAGCATATATACGCACAATCAGCAACAAACGAAACGACATCTTCTTTCTCGATGCCGAACACCTGACACCACTCCCAAACTTCAACCGCCGTGAAGACTTTGGTGACATCGAAGCCCTCAAAGCATCCATACGCCACAGCCCGGAAGGAGTAGAAGAAGCCATACGAATCAAAACCATCCCCAACGACAACAAGATCTACATCGTCAATGGCGAACGACGATACAAAGCATGTATTGAACTCAAAAAAGAAGGACACATTGTTCCTCCCCTCCCCTGCCGCCTCATCCCAAAAGACACATCGGACAAAGACCTACTGATCAGCCAGCTTGTTATGAACTCAGGGAAACCCATGGACATGCTCGAAAAAGGCCTCGCCTACATGGAGCTGCATGATACACATCAAATGACAGGCCAAGACATTGCCGAACGCATGGGAGACACTACCAAACAAGCTGTGTCCCAAGCCATCACACTTGTAAAATACGGCACCCAAAATGTTCTCCAAATGATTCGCAACCACCAGATCAGCGCATCCGCCGCGCTGGAGGTGATAAAACTCCACAAAAACGATAAAGCCGCCCAAGAGTCAAAAATCCTCGATGTTTTATCATCCACACCATCTCCCAGCAAAGCCACTGTTAAAGCACAACTGAAAAACGAGAAGGAAAACGCCGAAAATAAAGAGGGAACTGACACCTCCACCCAAGATGCCGATACCTCCTCAGAAACCACACCCGACACCACCGCGCACGATCCCACCAAACCTATTGATTGGAGCGATGAAGCTAAAAAAGACAAACAGAACAACAGTGGTGGAGGTAATGGCGGTGGTAGTGGTGGAAACGGCACCAAAAACATGAGTGTTGATAAACGCCACCAAAATCTCGAAGCTTGTCTATGCGAATTAAACCTCGACAACTGCCACGAAGATCGCGTCAACACACTAGAACTTATCCTCACTTACCTCAGCGGCGAAAGCACCATAACCCCCGTCAAGAAGCATTTACTCGGGAAAACCTAAAGCCCACCAACCCAATTACTCTCCAAAAACTACACCCAAAACTACTATAAAAATCACCACTTTCCAATCACCTCAAATAAACACAATCCCACCATCCTCCAACATCCACCCCCGAAAAAAACAACACCCACGAAATAAAAAACCATGACAACCGCCAAGAAACCCCGCGCAACCATCCTCACATCATCCATCGCCGAATTTGAATGGCACCGCCAATCATGGAACTTGGCCAACCTATGCCGGAACGGGATCACCCTCCCCACATGGTATGCCGCCCAGTTTAACAACACCCCATGGAAAGCCTTCCACCTACCCACCCTCATCCAACAACACTACCACAAGAAAGCCCCATCACCCGCCCACCTCGCAGCATTCCTCGAACGCTCCGCCCACCTCCGCCCCATAGGATTTGATGAAGTTCTCACCACCTGCCGCACCATCACCCACCCCATCACAATCCAACAGCCATGAGCCACCCACCCATTAAGCAATTTGCCATCATCATGACCGCCATCCGCATCATCATCGTCTCGCTCACCATTGGATGTGCCCTTAGCCTCATCACCTTCCACACTCTCACCACAATTAACACCTCCGAAAAAAACACCGAGATCGCTACCGGAATATCCTTCACACTATCCACTATTTACCTCATTATTTTCGGACTACTCTCCCTGAACACGGCCATCCAACAAAATAAATAAACTCACCACCTCCATGAAAACACACCGACCAACCACCATCGGATATAACACCGAAAACAAACATTTTATTTTCGGTGACTGTGCCGTCACCCCATCAGGCAAAATAATTCTCCCATCCAGCGATGGCATCATCACCATTAACGGACACTCATTCAACATCGCCAAAAACCATCCAAAAACATACCCCAACACCGAAACCCCACTCCTTTTCCCCTACTTAAAAACCACCACCAACAAACAAAAAATCATCGAAAACCTCACCCACCCATCACCCCGCCACCAGCTCACCAGCACCACCGCCGTCACCCTAAGCAGATTCCTGACAGATACAACCGCCCTCGTCGGAAAAACGCAGAGTCTCTTACTCACATTCACAATCCTCGCCTACCCACTCACCCCACTCATCAGAGAAAAATCAGCCACCAAGCTCGGCATCTGGATTCACGGACAAAAGGCCTCAGGGAAAAACACCCTGGCACGAGTCCTCATGCAGATGGCCGGATTCCCAGATTACAGTCATATCACATTCTCCAAACATCCAAACACTCAACAAAAGACTTCCCAAAAAATAAATAAATCTTCAAACCACTTCCACATAATCCCCACAACACCATCACCCATAACCATAATCACAAGTGAGACAACCTTAGATAAATCCGCACGATCACGATTCATCTCCGTCGAATCCAACCCAAGCAAACAAGGACTATCACCATCCCAACAAAAATTCCGACTCGAAAGCCTTCTCGCCATAGCACCCGAGCTACACACCATCACCCGTTGGATCATGATGAACCTACCAGAGTTCACGGACAAAGCTGAACATTTCATGGAAGTATGGTTGAATAACGACGAAATCCAAAAAGAACTTGGAGGAAGAATAACCACCACTTACGCAGCTATTTACGCAGCAGCATGCGCCATCAACCAAATGCTATTTCAAGAATCAATAACCAGCCCAACCGCCCTCAAGTCACTATTCCGTAACCACCTATCCAAGAAATGATTAACACCCCACAAACACAACTCCTCATCAGGACTCGAAACTTCCTCAACAGCACCCAAACAGACGAATCACTTAGGCTCGCCGCCGAAATCAATGAGGCATTTCCAGAAATCAACGCCCCCAAAAACCCACCTTTACCATCGGATGAAATGCAAGCATTCGGAACAAACAAAAAAATCTCGGGAGCAACAACGCAACCAGAATAGGGCAATCAGCCCAACAACAAAAAAAAGAAAAACCAAACCTAAAGAAACCATGTTAGAAACCAATAAAATCGAAATAATCACAGGATCATCCTCATCCGTCGAAAAGCGAGTGAACAAATTCCTCTCAAAAAAACCCCTCTTCCGCGTCGTCAGCTCATGCTCACACAACATAAGAAAAACAAAGACAGCGCCAGCAATCCCAGCTTCAAATGAGATCAAAGCCGTCGAATACGTTCCCGCCGTGAAAGCATCACCAGCCATCAAGGCAGACAAAGATAAAGGCATCAAAGCTACGCCCGCCATCAAAGCGGCCGAAGCCGTCGAAGAAGTTGCCTATCAGCCCGCCAAAGCCGCCACAAAAGAACGAACAAAAACAAAAAACAGCACCGTAGTCTGCGTTACCCTCGCCGTCATCACAGGTGAGTAAAGACACCCAATAAACAACAATCAAGAACGGCGGCAAGCACACAGCCCGCCGCCGTTCTTTACCCCACAATAAAAACCAAATCTCACCACAAAGTCATGGGGGATAGCAGACACCATAGGATACGTCGTAGGCCACGATCCAACTACCGGATCTAAAAACAAGAACATCCTCCAAGTGTCCATCCCCTCAGCCACCGCAAACATCACCTATTTCGAAGGCATCCACAAAAGCCACCTCATAAAGATATAACTCACCACCATACCACCACCCTCCTCACAAAAAACAAACCCCCTAAAAAATGGACAATCTGAACTCCCACGAAGTCAAAGACGCCGCACGACACAACTCCCGCGCATTCACCTTTACCGCCACCCCGTCATCGCGGGCCCTCATATCCCTATCTGCCCACGATAACACCCACCACATCCCACACCAACCCAGCGATGCCCAAATCGCACACCTCTTCACCTCAGTCATCCGCACCCACATCATCAACAATACCCTCGATGATCTCACCCTGGTTTCCCAAACACACATTAACTCCACCTCTTTCCGATTCGCAGGGATGGGGAAATACACCATAATACTCACTATAGCAATGCTCGACTTCTCCATATTCAGCCACCGAGCACCATCCAACCAAGAGATAGTCCAAGCCATCCAAGCCATGACAACCACCCTCATGACAACCCATCCATAAGAATCCGCAAAAACCCTCACACACATGGATCAGAAAACAAACACAACAATTTGTTCTATCTTAAATATCATGACCAAAAACCAAGAACCAAAATACAAAATCGAAGGAACCAGCATTGTAAACCGCGCAAGCGGTGAGGCTATACCAGACGACGAACCAATCTTTATCTTTCGAGCTAGAGATAAGCATGCTTTAAAAGCTCTACACGCTTATGCTTTGAAAGTGAGCATCCTTGATCATGGTTGGAAAGCTTATAAAAGGATTAGAGACTTCAAAAAGTTCGCGAAGGATAATCCAGAACGTATGAAAGAGCCAGACACCGCCGATTCTTAGCATTGACGAACCAAAAGTAAAGCTAATCGCACACAGAAGAACGAAAAACCCACCAACACGAAAAAACGGTGATTATTTACCAAACACCAGCATTCAATTCCAGCCTTTACTATTTCAGTTTAGCCAGCTAAACTAAACACATGTCCAAACCCTTATCAGAATGCTACACAGCCCTGCGCATTGCTCTCGGAGATGATCCATCAGCCATCCAGCCATCTTTCACGAACGCCCAGCTCGACGGGATACTCCAATCCGCAATCGACTTGGGATTAGCCCCTGACTGTATCGGACTCAACGCCGACCGCAATGCTCTCGATCCCGCCCCAAAAAACGCGGACACCCTCGGCTATTACATCCTCAAAGCCGCACTCTTCGTTCAAACCACGGATACACCTGTTAACATCAAGACACGACCCATGTCCGTCTCCGTCAATAACGTCGCTCGACGTGACACCCTACACGGACTAGAACGCCTGATTCATGAATTGGAATGCGACGGCAACATTTGCGACGAGACCGCCAACGGAACCATCATAGCAGACCCCGATTGCCAAACATTCCTCACCTCGGCCCTTGGAGACTGCGCCTTCCTCACACTCTAACCACCACACGGCCATGATCCAACTCACTGCCCCCTACTCTTTTCTTGAAGGTGAAATTGCTATATTTTACTCCAATCCAGACGGAACCCCGCTCAGAGATCCCAACACATCTGAAATACTAGCTCCTATCGGACAGTGCCACGCATCCGTTGAAATATCTGAGTCCACCACCCCCAAAGAACCCACTTGCGCCAACTGGTCGCAAAACACCCCCAACAAAAAACACTCCCAACTCACCGCAACCATATCATCACAGACATACGCCTACAATGATAGAGGCAACAACATCATCTCACAGCTCCATCCCTCCTCCGAATACATTCTCGTCATCAGAACCTACGATAAACTTCATGGAAACTGGAAACTCATCCAACTCCACCACGCCCACCTCAACGACCAAAAATCAGCATCAGACATCAGCTCAGACAACGATTCATTTTCACTCCGAGCCAGCCACCTTGAATCTTTCGCAGGAAACACCAATCAAGCGGCTTTACCACCACTCACTCCACAACTCATGGCCACCGTCGAATGGTGTCACCAAGGAAAAACCATCCCCTGTTTTCACTATAATCCCACCTCCGAGACTTGGCAAGAGTCACCACTGAACGCCTTCATCCCCACAGGCGAGGCAGAATCCCAACGCTACTGCTACGTCGGCCCAGATGCCAACAACCCAACCCAAGCCATCATCAAATATCTCACCCTCAACACCACGGAAGCCACATCCGCAGGAAACGACCTCCCACGCACCGGCCTCACCTTCACAGAAACACTCGCCCTCACCATTGGAAACCACCTCAACCCATCCCACCACGGACTTAAAACAGCAGTCGGGCACACTCTCCAACTACTCGGATGCCCAGAACCCATATCTTCACATCCCTCCGCATCCCACTGGCCTCACCCACTCTTGCGCTTCCGCTTCCTCGGTCGCATCTACGCCACTATTTCACACGGCATCATCGCCATCCCATCCATCACAACCGCTACCATCACCACACCACCACCACTTGACCCCCCCATCTGGATAGCACCCAACGGAACCCTAAATCCAGAAACAGGACACACCGGATTACTACTACTCCCCCACACCGGAATCCTAGATGGAATCACAACTTAACACACCCTCACCAAACATGTCAGAAAATACCCCCATCAACGACCTCCTCATCAACGAGATCCCCGACGACTTCCTTATCGACAACGAAGTAACCTACAAAGAATATCAAACATCAAATGGAGACGCCTGGCGCGTCGATGTCTGGGACAAACTATCGGACGACTTCGATCTCTCCCTCTCAGACATGGCTAGCTGGCACGACACCTTCGCCGGACAAGGGAGACTATGGACAATCCTTCGCCGATACTACTTCATCGCAGCCATCTATGATTCAAAATCTCTTCAAGAAGTTGAGCACCGCCGCTGGACGTTCAAAGAAATCGCAGACCATTTAAGCGTTCCACTCAAACTCACACTCACCGAGTTTGACAACGCCCTTGATTTTTGGCGAAAAGGCAAATCATCTGCCAAGATGAACGCCAAAATGAAATCCGCATCCAACACCACGGATGATTCAGAAGCCCCGGCAAATCTCCCCACCCAGCTGGATCTCTACCAAGACATCAACGAAGAAACCATCACATCAATCCTCACCCAGATCGGATACAACCACATCAAAGAAGCCTCCCACCGTCTCGACATTGCCGACCGCGCTATCACCCTGAAAGAGTTTTTTGAAGACCGGAACCGCCGAGCCTCTGCTCGCCAAATCATAGGTTTGGAAGTCTCCATGTACAACTACGAAGCCGTCCTCATCAACATCAACAACCAAATCCAACGCGAATCCAAGGAATTATGCAGCAACGGCGACGCCAAAGTCTTCACAGACACCCACAACAAAAGCCTCGAAGACCGCCTCAGAAACACAGAAAAAGCCCTCCGAGAAGCCGCCGCAGCCCATACAAAAATCATCCAAGCCCTCGGCATTCAGGACACCGACGAAGACCACCTGAAAACCCAATTCACAGGAGCAATTTCCTCATTAACAGAAGCTTGCAGAGCCTTTCAAAACAATGAGAAAAATTACCTCCTCGACCACGTATTTACTGCTAAAGAGATCAACTGGCTACTCGCCCCCCAAGGTCCAAGACCCGCTCAATACCGCCCAGATATAGTTCTCCAACTCATCGAAGATCTCAAACCAGAAAACCTCTACAACAAAGACTACAAACCCAACGCAGTCACACGTGAAACCACCCGAAAACTGATCAAAATAATGACAGCATTCAGCGCCAGCGAAGACAATCAATCAGGCATCATCAAAGGCGTCGATGACGTGAGCCTAGACGACACCTCTGCCGCCTCCACAGAACTGCCGGAAGATCCAACAATAGAGGCCATGAAGTCCATCAGCCCGCCCCCCAAAACAACACCCAAAAAGTCATTTCACCAAGAGGATGACGACTGCATCTCAATCAACTAACCCTCACCACCATGGGAATCCAAAACTTACTAAAAAAAGCACAGCGCACCCTCAACACCACCGCCGATCAAATCCTAAGCATCGATGGTATGAACACCGTCGATGTCACCCTCCACTGGACGGAAGCCGGAACCATCCCTGCGAACTTCCACCAAGATCTCCTCAGCACCCACGGAACAGCCCCCACCAAGAAAACGGACGATCCATTCAAAGCCTTCGCCCACTTTGTACAACACGGCACCTCAACCTTCCAACGATTTGCAGAAGTCAAAAATGGCGACATCATCCTGGACATCAGAACCACTGTAAATATCGACAACAAACCCAACCCCCGCTTTGAAATCAATGGCCATTTCTACACCCAGAAAAAAGTAGGGAGCGAACTCACGGAGGCATGGGATTCATTCACCGGAAGCAATGCCGCCACCTTTCGCACCCTCCTTCTCAAACCCGCTAAATAAACAACCACCAAATCATGGACGCCCTCGACCGCATGATCAACAACGTCGATCAAACTATCATCTCCATCTCGGAACCCTTCCAGCACTTCCATGAAAACCGCGATCGATACCTGAGCATCGCAAAAACAATCACCCAACAAACCCTCACACTCCTCAAACCCATCGACACAGGAGATGAGGATTGGAAACGCTACTCAACCCACTTTATAAATGCCATCACAGCAGCCGCACTCTCAAATGGACTATCGATTAGCTACAAAGGAAGATCGGAAGAAAACCAACTAAGTGACAACAACTCCCCAGACGCAATCACCCTCGCCGACATCCGCGAGTGGGTTGTCGCCGGAGCCGAAGGAGATCCCGAAGGGAAAGACATAACCAAAGCGGACATCAATCCAGAGACAGGAGAAATTGACGTAGACTTCACCGCCGAAAAACTCTTCAACGGTATCTCCGATGACTACAACGGAAGAGTGGACTATTCAGGCATCCGCCGCCGCGTAGAAGAATGGATAGAATCAGGAACAGAACTCATCTTCGCTGACCTACTACAAGCCATTCTCACCGCATGGGAGGTGGGGCTCACTCCAATCATCGAAAACGATTACAGTAAATATTTGGATAAGATAATCAAAAACCTCTAAACGCACCACCAACTTTCCGCCATGTCACGGTTTATAGGTTCACCACCTTAAATAATCGATTTTTTCCATCGGTTAAAAACCTCTGTGATGCCCATAGGCCTCCTGAGTGATTGCCCATTGACCGTGACTCGAAACTGGTCAGAGCGGCCAGTGAGAGAGTGATGGAGGACAATACGAGTGATTTTCCCCGTGGCATGATTGGTGGTTTGGAGAGTAGCAAATACCTCACCCCTGCGGTCATTGATGGCGCGGCGGTAGGAATCCTCGTCTGACGGCTCACGGGTGGCCATGGCCGCGTGGCGTTTGACCCATCCGAGTCTCGCGCGTTTGGATGCTGCCTCGCTGCGAGCCTTATGGATACGGTGATAATTCATTTTTCGGACTTTTCAGGGTCTTTATAACTGCTTGTTCGGCGAATAAGAATCTACGGTCATCATCACTCGGAGGATTTCGGCGGCGACTTGCGGCACGATGGCATTCCCGCACCCTCTATTTCTGTCCATCCTATAGGGTAGCCCATCATCCACTCTAATCGCTGTGGATTCAATTCCCCCTCTCCCTGTCGAGTAGCTTTGCCAGTCCAGAGTAGGCCGTAAACCGCCGCATCCTTCATTGTTCCTATTTTCGTTCGCCCCTTCCTCGGCCCTGTCATGTGCTTTACCATCGCTAGAGAGGGTCTCGCTTTCATCGCATCCATTGCTTGCGGTGTTGGCCACAATGTAAACTCGTCCTCGGTTATGGGGGACACCTGTGGACAGAGCCGGAATAGTAAACGCCCTTGCGGTGTAGCCGATAGCCTCCAAGTCGTGCAACACTTGGTCCAATCCCAG
Organism: uncultured Verrucomicrobiales bacterium; assembly: GCA_964398555.1. Taxonomy (GTDB): domain Bacteria; phylum Verrucomicrobiota; class Verrucomicrobiia; order Verrucomicrobiales; family Akkermansiaceae; genus Oceaniferula. The sequence goes on along the minus strand of CAYNNY010000051.1, from coordinate 1,227 downwards.
CTTGATGTGACCAAGAACGTTTTCACAAACGACCCAAGCGGGTCGGCTTTGCTCAATGATTCCGCACATATACGGCCAGAGGTGACGTGGATCTTTTGCCGCTTTTTGATTTCCGCCAACGCTAAAGGGCTGGCAAGGGTATCCTCCGGTAATAAGGTCAATTCTTTCATAATTTTTTGGATCTAGTGTTTTTACATCGCCATGAATCGGCACTCCTGGGAAGTTTTTCTTGAGCACCTTTTGCGCCCATGGGTCAATCTCGCAAAACCCTATTGTCTCGATTCCTCCAACCCATCGAGCCGCTAGGGCAAAGCCTCCGATCCCGCTGAACAAATCAAGATGCCGAACAACACGGCTCACCGAATCCGGTGTCGCAGCGTTTTCAGGTTTCGTTTCTGTTTTCTCGTTGCTCATAGTTTTGATTTTTGGTTAGTTTTTCGGATCGGTAGCCTCGGGGTTCGTCGAATTAAAATACCTTATCGCGTCAGAACGCGCTCGACTTAAAGTGAGGCCTTTTAGTTGTTTTTTGAAATCGTCAGAAATGAAGTCGTCGACCCTTGTTATTTTATAGCCGACCACATTCCCTTCCCTGTCGCGGGTCCATTTTATATTTTCCCCTCGCTTTAATTTCACACCGGTGAATTTTGATGTTTGGTCCATAATCAACGTGGGACGAACAAGCCGCTCCTCTCGACCGCTAGCCGCGCCCTTGTCATGTTTTTCAGTGTTATTTTTTGTGGTCATATTTGATTGTAGTGTTGAGGTTTATCGCGGCCAGAGAGCTAATCGTTCGGTAATCAGAATTTAACATCTACTGACGGAATAAACATTGCCAAGAAACCCCATGCTTTTCGGCGTTCGTATAGGTTTAGTTCTTTGCGGAGCTTCGCGTTTTCTGTTTCGTATTCGTTCGCCGCGCTGGCTAAAGCTCTATTCGCTCTAATAGCTGCTGATAGTAACTCATCTTGTCTCTTCATTAAATATTCTTGTTGCTCGATCATTTTAATTGCGGCTCCCAGAGTAACCGAACAAATCGATGGAGAGGAATCAGCTTTAGCTTCGGAGTCAGTTTTTGTGTTTTCGTCGCTCATGGTTTTTTGTGTTTTGGTTGGTTTTTTGTGGATCTCGCTGATCCCTCATCTTCAGGTTATACATATCAAATTTACACATCTTGAGCGACACGAAAACAATACAGACGATTGCGCAATCCTTATCTCATTCAGCCAT
>CAYNNY010000050.1:0-17766 GCA_964398555.1 uncultured Verrucomicrobiales bacterium | reverse complement strand
TTCTGTCATCTCTCACTTATGAGTTGATTGAAGCTCCATGTATTCGTTTTGGTGAGCGCTTGTTCCGGAGGATGTGTTAACACTTGAGCGGGCGATGTGAAGATGGCGTAGAGGGATACGAGGATTATACCGTATTACTGCTCAAGTAGGCTGATCAGTTTGCGAGCTTGCTCTATGTCGTGTTTCCACCACGCCGAGTCATTGATTTGCTGGCGCTTGTTCTCTGGAAAGCGAAACTTGATATGTCGTGCTGGGACCCCTGCTACAACCTCAAAAGCTTGAATATCTTTGGTGACCACAGCGTTGGCTCCGATTACAGCACCATTTTCAATTTTCACCCCACGAAGGATAACGGCATCTGTTCCTATCCAAACATCGTTGCCGATAGAGCATTCTTTTTTCGTTAACTCCTCGTAGGATGCCCCGTAGAATATTGAGCTTGTTGAAATTTGTTTCAAATCATGCTCTCCCTGTCCGATGGATACATTATTGGCAATTGAGCAATACGAGCCAATTTTAGTTTTGGTGATGTGACAGTTATTTCCAATATAGACATAGCTTCCGATTTGGCATTGGGAGTCAATGGCAGTGTGAGCCCCCACTTCAACGTTGGCTCCGAATAGAGCCTTAAGAGAAACGCTCAAACTTTTAATTTTTACCTGATGAACTCGGTTATATTGATGTAGTTTGAATGTATTACATATTTTTTTGATAAACGACATGAGAATAAGGAGCGGTTAGCGCTAAGCACCCAACTGGATAGCAATGACACATTGCTAGCACTCACCAATGAAAAAATCAACCTTTATGGCGGATTAGCACGCCACTCTAAAAGTTATTATTTCAGAGTGCTTTTCTTTGATGTTATTCTATTTGGCGTAATACGCTCCTTTACAACATTTGTATTGACTTGACTGTATTAATGAGGGGTGCAATTTTTGCCTCGCGTCACACTTAATGTGACGTCTATTTCTTGAACTCGATACTCATACGATGAAAATTCAATCATACTCTCTTGTTGCTGCTGCTTGCAGTTCACTTGTCTTGCCTGTTTACGCTGGATCCGATGCTTCCGCCAAAGGGGGGGGTGATTCAGCGAAGGCTGTAATAGTCCAACCCGTTGAGCCAGAGTGTTCTTCGCGCCAGATTCAACCGTTGTTTTCGCGCTACGCTCAAACGACGAAGAAGTGGACGGTTCGAGGCAGTTATCGCTCGTTTACCGGCGTTGGCTTACAGGAAGTCGATGAGTTTGATGGTTCTAGCTATGATTTCGAACTGACAGCTCCATTGAGTGAGCGGTGGCAGATGCGCTTGTATTATCCCGTTCAGACCGAAGGTGATGCCCAAGAAATTCGATCTGGAGATGATGTCGATATCGATGGCGACGGCGGAATGCTCGATTTTCCAAGCCTGATTGTTGATTATCAATTCAAGCAAGCCAACTCTGCTGGGGAGTATAATCTGGCTGCCTATTTGGGTGTGGGAACGGCGCTGGATTATCTGGAATCTAAAAATCTGAACACAGGGGGTCTCGACCGCATTAACCACCGTGGATCAGCTGTTCTGTTTGGAATGAAAGCGGATAGGCAGTTGAATCAGTGCTGGACGTTTATTGGTAATTTGGGGGGGCGTTACTATTGGGAGTCTGATGATATTCACCCTTATGGTGGATCAGATCAGTTTTTCCTGCTCGATGCTTCGGCGGCTTTTGTTTATGCTCCTCGTAACGCATGGGCTTACCCTATGATCGAGTTTGTGTATCAGGGGAGTTTCTCTGACTACAATAGCTTGCAGGTGGTGCCTCAGGTGGTTGTTCCCATTGGTGAGCACCTAGACATCAACGCAGGTATCAGTCTTGGTATTCTCGATGATGGTCCAGAAACAGATGCTCGACTGCAGATGACTTTGCGATTCTAGGTTTTGGCCTAGGATAGTGACACCCCGGATATGATATAACACCCATGAGTGAAAATATGCCACGGACGGGGGAGTTCATTAATTTAAACGTCCAGGAAACGGTTTCGGCCGATTTTCTGGGCGTTCTTGATGTTACGTGTCTCGAGCGGTTAAGGTATTTGCCGGGGCGGCGATCTGTTTGGAAAGCGCGATGTTCCGGGCGGGCCATTCTCTTGAAGTTGTATGATCCGCATCCCAAACAGGAGCGCGATGCTGTATGTGAATGGCACCATGCCACTCAGATTGCGGAGTTAAATATTGATCTGCCAGCCCCCTTGTTTTTTGCCCGGAGTGCTGATGGGGTATTGGCTGTCGCCTTTGACTATATCCCGGATGGGCAAACTTTGAACCAGGTGTTTGTTGGTTCTGCTCCTCAGGAGTGTGGGGAGGTCATGAAGCTGCTGATCGCTCTACATGCCAAGCAGCATGATGCTGGTATGTATCAGCGAGATGACCATTTGGGGAATTATCTCTGGGCTGAGGGGAAATTGTGGATGCTTGATGCTGGCACCTGCGAGATATCGAATGGTGCGCTGAGCGATGAAAGCCGGCGGAATAATATGGCAATGCTCGCAGCCGGTATCCCGTTGAGCTTGCGGGCTGAATACGATACGGCTTATTCTCATTTTTATGATGTAAAGTTAGAGGGCTTAGCCGGGGCTGTTTCCTCATCGATCCAGACTCGGCAGAAAAACTACTCTAAGAAAACCCGCCGTGCATGCAGCGAATTTGAGCATGAGAAAAACTCAGGGGCGGATTGGCTTGCTTGCCGTGATGTTGATGCTGAACTCAAAAACAAGCTTTTGCAAAACCCCGACCAGTTTTTTGGAGCTGGGGAGGATATGATCAAGAACGGCCGAACGTGTTCCGTGGTCGATATTGAGCTGAATGGAAAAAGTTATATTCTTAAACGTTATAACCAGAAATCGCTGGCATATCGTTTGCTACACATGCTGACCACGCCACGGGTTTTATCGAGCTGGAGTAGCGGGCATGTGCTGCGTTTGTTCGGGATCCCAACACCAAGGCCCATGGTTTGTTTGATTTACAGGACTGGCCCCATGTTTAGAAAGGGCTACCTCCTGATGGAAAAAATTTCAGGGGAGTCGCCTTACTGGATGGATCGCGAAGATGTCGCTGATCCTAGCAAGGGTATTCCCACGCAGTTTGTAAGCCGGTTGCATGAGCTGGATGCCTTGAAGGCAACACATGGCGATATGAAAGCGAGTAATTTTATCTTAGATGACTCCGGTGTGCTTCAGTTGATCGATCTGGACAGTATGATTTTCCATCGTTCTAATCAGAGTTTTGAACGTGAGAAGGGAAAGGATTTGGCGAGATTTATGCGCAATTGGGAGGACACCCCGGAGCTTATTAAGCTGTTTTGCAGGGAGTTGGAGGTTACTTTCTCGTAGCCGCAATTTTGCGAGCGATGGTCTTGGCCTCAGGAGTAAGTTTGTTAATGGCGAGGTATTCTTTCAGGAACCATAGGCAATCACGAGCAGGCCATTCCGGGATACGGCGATACATTTTCTCAAGGTCGTTTTTGATCAGCTTGGGGGAGTTTTTGCCTGGGGATTTAGTTCGTTCAAGATCGATCAAGCATGCATGGTAGCTTTCCGGAAATTGCGGAACTCCGTTGACCATGGGAATATTGAGGTAGATGTGTCTGCCGTAGAGGGCGTTGTGGATGAGTCCCGCCGCGTGCATTTTTTTGATCACTTTGACGATGGCCCCGAGCATGGCAAGTCGCTGTTTGCGTGATGGCCAGGTATTAGCTTCAAACCATTTGAGCAGGTCGTCCATAGGGGACATGCCCTTGAGTTCTTCAGAGACAACGATGCACTGTTTGTCTCCATTCACTTTGCGGCTGGCGAAGTGGATGATGTTCAGGGTCGGGACCCCGGCAGCGTTGAGTTTCTGATAGTTGTTCCACTCGATTTCGAACGTTGGTATTTTCCTAGCTTTCAGAAGCAGATTGTTCGGGAAGTGGTTCTGCTGGCGTTTGAGATAAACTGTGCGGCCGTCAGGGAGTTCGATACGGGAAACGTGGCTCCAGGAGGTATTGGCATCTGGTCCCCGGAAGTTGCCCACTTCGACGAGGTTTTGCTCGGCATTCCACCAGGCGTCAAAGTTGGTGTATCCGGCTTCGGCGAGAGAGTCTTGCCAATCTGGGTCTGTGAAGGATGTGTCAGGCATGGAGATGAAATAGGCTATCGTTGATTGTCGAGGCTGTCACGCATCGACTGTAGGATGTGCTCGGCTGTGTGGAAATGTTCCGGGTTTCTGGCCCAGTCCAGAGCTTGTTCCCGCAGGCGGGGGAGTGAGTTAAGCATAGCGTTCACCGTGCTGGCTACCTCACTGGGAGGGCAGTGTTGACTGAGTAGTGTGCCGCCGGCGTCTTTGACGTGTGGGGCGTATCCACAGAGTTGGGTGCAGGTGACGGGTAGTCCGTAGCTAAGGGCTTCCACCAGCACCATGCCGGCCGTTTCCCGTTGGGATGGGTGGACCAGAATGTCTGCGGCAGTCATCCATTTCGGGATGTCATCCTGGGCTCCCATGAGATGCACGCGGTTGGCAATGCCGAGATTTTCGGCAAGTTTGCGTGGCGGACCAAGTTCATCTTGGCCGCAGACGGCGAGGTGGATGTGTGGTGCCAGTTCGGCGACGGCTTGGATCAGGGTGTCGACCCGTTTGAGTGCGTAGTTAGAGCCGACGAAGAGCAGGAGTTGGCTAGCGGGAGAAAGCCCCAAATCATCAAAAGTCGATTGGCGGATTTGTTCTCTCGAAAGATCGAAGGTTCGGGGAGGGCTGAGCCATGGTGGCAGGATGCTGTGACTTTCCTGAGAAATAGGGTAATGGCTCCGGTAGGTATCGACTTCTTGTTGGGAAAGGAAAAACGTGTGAGTGCCGGTGGTCGGATCGAACAGTGCCTTTTCGTTATCGAGAAAAAACCGGTAGCGAGGTAGAAGTCGGGTGATGTTTTTTTTGCTCGTTTGGAATTTCTCAAGAAAGCAGGCGTCGCCACAAAAATAAAATGGGGCACCGGGAACGCGACTAAAGCTGATCGAGGTGTCGTATGCTCCGGAGTTGATAATCTCCTTGCAGGCAGTGGCAAAGCGGGATGCTTTGGCGTGGTTGCTGCGGCCTCCACAGCCAAGTTCGGTGATCTGGATGCCGCCGGGGTTCGGCCCGTTCCATGTGGAGACAACCAATGTGGGCTGGTCCCCAGCCTTCACCGCGGCTTCCGCAAGCCGGACGGCATCGCGCTGTAGCCCGCCGTAGGGGAAGTAGTTTTGGAGGAAAATGGCAAATTTCATGGGAGTTTTGGCGTGTCTTTTGGCGGGGGAGTTTTGCCGGAATTTATAGGATTGCCAAGGTCAATTCTTGACCTTGGGCTTGAAGCGGGTTCTGCTGGTGGCAGATGATTGAACTGGCTGATGAATTGAGGGATAAATTTTCAGGTGACGATGCCTTTGACCGGGTAATGGCGCTTGAGGGGGATGTTTACCGGGCTAAGGAGGGGCGCCGGACTTTATTGTTTGAACATGGGGGGCGTGAGTATTTTGCAAAAATCCACAGCGGCATCGGCTGGGGTGAGATCTGGAAAAATCTGAGCAGCTTCCGTTTGCCGATCACGGATGCTTCAAATGAGTGGAAGGCGGTGGGTCTGCTTGAGAGCTCGGGAGTGGAGACGGTGAAAATTGTAGGTAAAGGATCGCGGGGTAAAAATCCGGCAAAGATTGAATCGTTTGTCATCATGCGGGCACTGGATGAGCGCGTGGAAGTGGAGGGTTTTTTGAAGGACTTTGGAGGGGTGACGGCGCGGGGGAGGCTGGCGTTAAAAAGGAAGATTGTCCGTAAAGTCGCAGATGCGGCTAGACGGATGCATGGTGCCGGGATGAATCATCGGGATTTTTACCTGTGCCATTTCCATATCATGGATCGTAAGTGGACTGGTGATGAGTCTATGGAGGAGATTCATTTGCCATTGATTGATCTGCATCGGGCGCAGATTCGAGGTCTGGTGCCTCAGCGATGGCTGGTGAAGGATCTGGGAGCGTTACTTTTTTCAGCGATTGACTGTGAAATAACCGACCGGGATCTGGTGGCATTTTTAAAGGTTTATCTGGGGGCTGATTGGAAACAACAGCTGCATGAGGAATCCGCATTTTGGAATGCCGTTGTGAAGCGGGCGGGTAAGTTCTATCAGAGGCATCGAGGTGAGGATCCGACGCTTCCCGGGATTTTTGGATCTGTCAGTCCACAGGGGTCTCAATCTAAGCCTGTTAAATGACAATGCTTGGGGGCAGGTTGAAAACTTGTCTTATTTTGAAGTTTTTCGAATGATGAATTCTCTATCCTCCGAGCTGGGGGCGAGAATTTTAAGATAGCTTTCCTGTAGGTCTGGGAGTCCGGATTTTTTGATTCTTTCTATGTCTTTTGGGTAGCGAAGCGGGATGGATAGATTGGCAGCTCTCCGCTTGATGTTTAAAGGTTTTGGATAGAATCGGACATCGGTGAAGTCAATGAGTCCATAACTTTGGTTGCTTGGTCCTTGAATGATGTTTCCCAGATGTATGCCACCGAAATATATTCCTTTTTCGTGGAGTTGATAGAGGTATTGGGCAAGTGAATGGATGTCTATTTGGGTGGGGGTTTTCTCAAGAAGTTCTCTGATGCTTTGTCCTGGGAGCGAGCTGTAGGTTACGATGCGGACATGGCTGTTCTCGAGCTTGGCATGATCCAGAATTTTCGGAACGGTAATGCCTCGTCGGGTGAGTTCTGATGCGTTTTTTAAGAATCTTTTTGAGTAGGGGTAGAGAGTTGTTGATGAGAAAAAGCCTTTTTTACGCGCCCAGAACTTGGTGACCGTGTCATCGGGATGAATGACCACTGCGGGATAGCCGCCTTTGCTGTCGATGGCTTGGCCATTTTGGCAGAGGGCGTCCAGTTCCTTTTGGCTGATCGTTTTCATGGGTGATGGGAGGTTTTATTTGTTGGGTAGATCGTTACCTTTACGGAGTCGCCACCATGAGATGCCGTGGGTGAGGTTGTAGTGTCTGCGGACGGGGCCTAGGTCGATAGGTGAAGTGGGGAGTTTTGTGCCGTCGAGGGTTTCGATTTGATTTTTTTTGGTGGCGGGGAGAATAAAGTTGTCTCCAAGTAACCAGAGTCTGGACATGGCGACGTTGTTTTTATGGGTGGTAAGGATGTTCTGGCCAATCGCATGGTATTGAAATCTAGGCTCAGCGGCAAGCTCGATCAATGTGGCTCCTAGGTCGTAGTGGCTACCGCTGAGTTGATCGGCATCAATGTCGCTGGGCAGGATGTCTGGTCCGTAAAGGACGAGGGGGACGATGGCTTTTTCAAATTGAGTGGGGCGGGGGCCTGGGAAGATGCGTCCCCAGTGGTCGGCGGTAATGGCAAAGAGGCAGTCGGGAGTTTGGCCCGAAACCTTTCGGACAAAATCTCCCATCCATTTGTCAGAATACCAGTGGTGTCCTAGCATGTTGAGTGTGGCTGAGCCGTGTTCGAATTCTTTTTGGTAAGCTGCGGGGACGGATGTGATCGGGCAGTTTTCTTTTTTGAGATCGAGCGAATACGGGGGGTGATTCGAGGACGTCATAATCATGTTAAACGTCGGGGTGTCACTTCGAAATGTATTGCGGATATGGGAAAAGAGATGCTTGTCTGAAACTCCCCATTCATTGATGTCTGCGTCTTTTCCCATGCTGGTTGCCATGTGGATGTGATCAAACCCTTGTTCTTGGGTGAAATCTCCAATGCGCTGCCAGCTGGCGTAGCCCGCATACCAGAAGTGGGTGTCGTAGCCGAGTTGTTTCATTTGCGCAGCGATGGCTGTAGCAAACGGAGCTTCGCCAGGGCGTGAGCGTTCGTTGGTGATAACTCCGGCGTCCGCAAGGCCGCTGATCATCGTTCCCAGTGAGGTCATGGTGCTGCGTGATCCAGGGAGGAATTTCTGCACGTAGATGCCTTCTTGTCCGAGCTTTTTGAGTTCGTCGGAAATATGCCAGTCGGCATGCTGGGGGAGCATGGTCCAGCCGTCGTAGCTTTCCATGACAATGAGGAAGATGTGCCGTGGTTTTTTGCCCGTGTGGCCTTGGGCTGTGCGCAGAAAGGCATCGTCCACGGATTTGATGTCAGGGTTATTGGCGTATTCACGGAATGCACCGAGGGGGCTTTCGTGATCGATGTAATGGTCTAGCCCATTAGCCTTCATGAGATCTTGATGGCTTTGGATGGCGTATTTGAGTGATGAAAATGGGTTGATGACGCAGCGGTTGAGCATGGAATGCGTGGTGCGCGCGGCGTCTTTTTTCTGGATGGGGCGGTGGCTCAGTGTTCCTCTGAGAGCGATAAAAATAACGGCGAGGGTGAGGAGGGTAAATACGATTTTGGAGATGAGGCGGGATGGTTTTTTGAGAGAATGAATGATAGGGAAGGGGGCGCGAACCCAGCGTGATCCAGCAAACAGGAGAAGTGCACAGAGGATGATTAACCCAAGTGCGCCCGGGATGATCGGGTGGGATTTCCAAAGTGTGATCATCACGGCGCCAAGATCGTCGTGAACGGCTCCCAACATGTGGGCATCAAATTGGTTGTGAAAGTTGTGGAAGTAAACAAGGGTGACCGTGGTGATGATTACCCAGAGAATGGTGATGAGGTAGGTGCTTGCCGCGCGGATGATCGTGGCTCCTTTTCCCCAAGGGAAGAGAAGTGTGAGGCAGGTGCTGAGGAAGGCGGGCAGGCTGGCGATGGTGGCGACGGGGGCGTCGAACTGGAATCCAGTGAAGAACGCGAGAGCAAAATCCGAGAGTGAGATCCCCTCGTCCATACTGAAACGATTGGTCCACATGAGGATGGCTCGTGAGATCAAGAGGAGAAAGATGATCCATAGCCAGAGCTTGCATGTGCGGGCGAGATGATCGATGAAGACTGGCCAGCCTTTTTTCTGGGGAAGTGTGTTGCTCATCGTAATGAATTAGTCTTGGATGCCTAGGCTGTTGAGGAAGTCTGCGAGTGTGGGGGTGTCAATGTTTGAGAAGGCTCCCTGTGTTCGCCTGCTTTGGTGTTTTCCGTGCAGGGTGAAGATGTGAGTGAACTTGGCTAGTTGGAAAAGCTCGCCACCCGAGCCGTCGGCGGTGAAGTCGAGGGTGCAATCAATCGGTGTGGGTAGGTTGAGATCGTATTGAGTTAGGGTGGCGGCAAGCGATTTGGGTGATTGGGTAGCCGGTGCGGGGATATGCTCATGGCTTTCCTTGAAAATGGGATATTCGCCTACGGTGGTGAGGTGGATATCGGGTCGGTAATTTTTGAGGCGTTGAAGCTGCTCGATCATTTCCAGGGCATTATGATGAGCGCTTCCTGTGTAAACGATCACTCGGAATGGTTTGGTGGCCAAAGCGCGCTGGGTTCCCCGTTTTCTTTTCTTTTGGAGGCCATCGATTTTTAACGGTCCTTTTCTACCGGTTTTCCAGTACCCGTGCATCCAGAAAACATCGGCGGGGTTGGTGCGCATGATGGTCTCGTAAGCTTTGGCGCAAAGCATGGTGATGTAGAGGGTGTCGGTTTTTTTATCGGCTGGGATGTCGATGGCTGGGTGGATGGTGATGCGCCATTTGCCTGGGCTGGTCGATTCCATGGAGAGCGGGACGATGGCCGCTCCGGTGCGGCGGTGCATGATGGCCGGGAGGTTGGTCATGGAGGTGAGTTTGCCAAAAAAGGGAACGGCGAGTCCATGCGCTCCTGCATGCTGGTCGGCCAAAACTCCTAGGCATCCTCCGGATTTGATGTGGGCGATGGGTTTGAAAAATCCATCACGGCGACTGAAAAGTTGGGCACCTTCGCTGCTCCGGCGGCATTTGATTAGGCTATCGATGAGCGGATTGTCGAGGGGGCGGTAGAGTGAGCCTGGAGGGCAGAGGGCAGGGTGAAGTAAGTGGATCTGAGCCATGAGTTCCCAGTTGCCCATGTGGGAGAGGAGGCCGATGAGTCCGGTTCCTTGCTGCCGTGCGGCATCGAGATTTCCCGCTCCTACGAATTCGATGTGATCGCGGATTTGTTGTTCTGAAAAGGAGGAGGTGCAGAGGCTGGCAATGAGGTTGGAGCCGGAATGTTGAAAGGTTTTTTTTGTGAGGGTGAGGATCTCATCATGGCTCATTTCCTCGCCAAATGCGATGCGCAGGTTGCGCGTGACAATTTCTCTGCGGTCTTTGAGGAGGAGGTAGGTGAGGTGGCCTATGCCTGTTCCGATGAAGCAGAGCACCTTGACCGGGGCGAGTTTGAGGATGAATTCGAAGACTCGGTAGATCGCGTAAACTAGGTAGTCTGACGTGCTTGGTTTTGGCTCGTTTTGGCTCATAGTTAAGAAAAGAAAAAATGAGGATGTTCACCCTATCTGAGGGATCGCATCGAGAAGTGTCTGGGTGTAGGGGTGCTGGGGGGAGTTGAAGACCTGCTCGGCTTCTCCGTATTCGACGATTTTTCCTAGGTGCATGACCGCGATGTTGTCGGCGATGTAGCGCACCACGGAGAGGTCGTGGGAGATGAAGATCATGGTGAGGTTGAGTTCTTTGCGGAGTTGGAGCAGGAGGTTAATAATTTGGGACTGAATGGAGACGTCGAGCGCGCTGACGGGTTCGTCCGCAATGATGAGTTTGGGTTCAGTGGCCAGAGCGCGGGCGATGGCGATCCGTTGGCGTTGGCCGCCGGAGAACTCGTGAGGGTATTTCCGAATGGAGCGAAGATCAAGGCCGACGCGCGACATGAGCTTTTCCATCATTTCATCGAGTGCTTCACCGGAGAGTTTGGGATGTCGCTGTCTAATCGCTTCGGCGAGCGTCGAGAAAACCGTCATTCTCGGATTGAGCGATGCGTAGGGGTCTTGAAAGATCATTTGGAAATCCAGCCTGCGTTTGCGAATCTGGCCGCTGGGAAGGGTGGAGAGGTTTTGGCCTTCGAGAATTACACCGCCCGAGGTGGCGGGGATGAGCTGCATGATGGTGCGTGAAAGAGTGGATTTTCCACAACCAGATTCGCCGACGAGTCCAAGGATTTCACCTTGTTGGATTTTCAGACTAATGCCATCGACCGCTTTTACGGTGTCCGTATTTTTTTTGCTGAGCATGCCTTTTCGGACAGGGAAATGAGTTTTGATATCTTGTAGCTCCAGAAAGGACATGCGGGGATTTTAGGCTCTAAATTCTGAACTCCCAATACCAAATACCAAATGTTTAAATAAATGGGGTGGATGGGCTTCGTCTTGCTGCGGTTTTTTCTCCGATGTTTCTGATTTTTTGCTTTTGATATCTTAAATAATTAGGTAGGTTCGGCTAGAACTAATATCTCTATGGCAGGTAACCGAAGACATAGTGGAGCTCAGAGGGAGCATGGCAGGGCGAAACGTCGCCTTAATAACCGCGCAACGAAGATGCACGCTCGCACTGAGAAGATGCATACTGGTGTGCGTCTGGGTTTTTGTGTTTTGGCTTTGATGGGTTGTGTTGCCTTTATGGTGGCGATGTTACCCGAGTACCGGAAGCTTGAGAAGATGAAGGTCGACCTTGGCGAGGTTCACGGCATGGAAAATGAGGTGGTCAGTCGGGTGGATGCCAAGGACCGAGAGCACCGGGCGATTGAATCTGACTCCGAGTATCTGGAGCTCATAGCGCGGGATCGGTTAAATTATTATAAGCCGGGCGAGCACGTGTTTCGTCTCGAGCGCTAATGAGTGTGCGTGTTCGGATGGGCTTGGACATTGGCACTTGCACTTGGCTTTGGGTTCGTTAATGTGCCGCCCAGCTTCCCTCTGCCTTGAAGGCGGACTTTCGGGGAGGTGATTTATTTGACTATTACACTCTGTTACGCATGAAATTATCTTTCCTGAAAACGACTATATCTTCGCTGGTAATCCTCACTGTGATATTGACCTCGGCGCAGGCGGCTGAAACCGATGCTAAAGAGGGCTCTAAGACCGCAGCCTCTGTAAAGAAGGCTGTGGCGGCTACCCAAGCAACGGCAATTTTTGCTCCGTATTTGATCAAGGATAAGCCCGTGATGGGTGAGGTGGGAGCGGTGGTTCCACCCAAAGAGATCAACAAATACATCGCGAAGGTGCAGACGGCAGCTAAGCTGGATCCAGCTTGGCATCAGGAGTTTGCCAGTAAATCCAAGCCGGGTTTGCCTTTGCCTTGGCATGAAAAGCTAGGGCTGACCAAGGATGAATACGATGAGTATCTCAAGCTCTGGGATCAGCGTCAGTTTAAGGTGCTTCAGAAGGTATTTCTCCGATTGGAGGAGCCCAAGCCCGGGGAGTGGATGATTCGCGTCAGTGGGGTGGGGATGCCTATCACTTTGTTACGCTACTATCCGGAAACGGATCTATTCAAGTCTCCTAATGGCGAGCTGAAGCGACTCGAGGATATCAATGCCAGCGCTCGTAGTATTTTGGGTGCTTGGCAGGGGCAGGAGTGGAGTTTTGAGGAGAAAACAGAGTTTTCCTGGACGATCGAAAATCTGGCGGTGGGGAAGTTCAATGATGGGAAGTATTGTCTGCTGATTTACCGGATTCAGGAAAAAGTATCCAGCTATGACAAGAGTTTGGTGATTCGTTTTGCCTCACCATCTCCTGCAAAAAGCTCCAAGAAAAAGTAGGGTGATCTCCTCCTCGATCATGCGCCGATTGCGCAAGCTATTGGGTTGGTTGATTTTGATCGTATTATTGGTCTACGGGGGCTCGAACCTCTGGCTGTCGTCTCCCCGAGTGAAGGAGGAAAAGCGTGAGTTAGGGGCTGAGAATTAAGCTTTTCCGGCTTTATTCGCTCCTCATAACTCTTTAGACTTACCAAACAATAACATGAGAATTATCAGTGGTAGTGCAGGACGACGTAAGATTAGTGTACCAAGGGATGTTGCCCGACCGAGCACTGACCGATTGCGCGAGGCGCTTTTTTCCATCCTTGGAGAGCGAGTGGTTGGGGCGCGTGTGCTTGATCTTTTTGCCGGATCGGGAGCGCTGGGCATGGAGTGTCTAAGTCGTGGGGCGAGTTCGGCTGACTTTGTCGATCAAAGTCGGGAGTCGATCAAGGTGGTCCGCGATAATCTTAAATCGTTGGCTCTCAAAGGCGGTCGTGTGGTGGAGAGTGATGTTTTTCGTTTTTTGAAAGGGCGCAACGGCCCGTATGACCTTGTTTTTGCTGATCCTCCTTATTTTAAAAATGCCGGAAATACAGACTTTGTGCATGAGTTGCTAACGCACGCGTCCTTGCCGTCTATGCTGGCGGATGGTGCTTTGTTGGTGGTTGAGGACCCGCCTGCCAATGATCGGCCTGCCGAGATTGTCATTGATGGCGAGGCGGCCTGGACTCTGCTGGATCAGCGGAAGTATGGAAGTTGTGGGATTCTGTTTTACCAACGGGCCTAGAGCCTCTACGATTCATCGCGATGTCTCGCACTTTCGTTCTCATTCTTTACAATATCTTATTGCCGGTGTTTTTCATCGTCGCCTTTCCTGCGTGGTTGGTGAAAATGTGGAAGCGTGGTGGCTATGGAACGGGTTTGTTGGAGCGCTTTGCTCATTTTAAAGCGCTTGCTGCTGATGAGCCTCAGGGTGTGGTTTATATTCATGCCGTGAGTGTGGGCGAGGTGTTGATTGCTCTGAAACTTATTCATCTTTGGCTGGAAAAGTATCCAGAGGAGAAAATCGTGCTCGCCGCGACGACATCGACCGGGCACGACGTCGCACTCGGTAAATCTCCTCAGGGTGTGCGTGTGATCTACAGCCCGATCGATTTTGGTTTTCTCGTGCGTGCTGTGTTTCGGAGGTTCTCGCCCAGTCAGATCGTCTTGATCGAGGCCGAAGCCTGGCCGAACATGCTCAATGTCGCACGGCGAAGAAAGATTCCGGTATCGATGGTGAATGTCCGGCTTTCCAAGCGGTCTGAGGCTAGGTATCAAAAATTTTCCAGCCTAGTGCTGCCGCTCTTTAGTATGGTGGACCGCTACTGTGTGCAGAACGAAGGCGATGCCGAGCGGTTTGTTGGCTTGGGTGTGCCGAGAGAAAAAATCGAGGTCACAGGCAGTATCAAGTTTGATCCCGTAGGTGGAGCTGTGCCGCATCGGCGTGAGGAATTTCAGAAGATGCTGGATGACTTTGGGGTGAGCCGCCGTGTGGTGATGGCGGCGAGCACGCATGTGGGGGAAGAAAAACTCATCGCTGAAGCGCACCTTCAATCCGGAACCGAGGCTCTGTATGTGGTGGTTCCTCGCCATGCTGAACGCCGTGCCGAGGTGGTCAGTGATCTCCAGTCAGCGGGGTTTGAGGTGGTTTTGCGGAGCCGCTACTCGGCACCTCAATCTCCCGAAAAAGCATGTCTTGTGGTCGATAGCACAGGGGAGCTTAGCGACTGGACGGCTCACGCTGATCTTCTCGTGATTGGAAAAAGCTGGCTAGGAGAAGGTGGCCAAAATCCAGCCGAGGCCATTGTAACTGGTGTTCCCGTGCTTTGTGGGCCTCACATGGGTAATTTTGAGCCTCTGATCAGTATGTTGCGTGAGGCGGATGGGGTCAAAATGCTGGAGTCGGCGGAATTCTTGCCTCAAGCCATCACTGACTTACTTGCAGATTCTGAAGCGGCAAAAACCATGGCTGAAAATGCCCAGACGGTGCTCTCCTGTCACGAGCGGGCTGTTGAGAAGACGATCGATGATCTGAAGTCTTAACTCGAGTCATAGGGCATCGCTAATTTTCTCAAACTTCTGCATTTGAAAGCTTCCGTTAGCTTTGAAAACGTGCCACCATCCCGCTCATCCATGAGTGATAAAGATTCATCCAATAATTCCGGCGAGCAATTGCCTGATCTGAGTGCGCTAAATTTCGGCCCTGCCTGGGCACGAGATAAACCCAGTGGAAAGCCTCGTAAGCAAGAAAGCTCCAGAGGTGGTCGCCGCGATGAGCGTCAAAATGATGGCGACCGAAATAAAGGGCAAGGGCGCCGCGATCAGCGTGGAGGGCGCGATGGAGGAGAACGCCGTCAGTCATCAGGTGGACGCGATTTTCGAGGTCGGCGAGATTCCTCACGAACTCAAGGTGGTCGGGGAGATTCTCAACGAAAACAAATAACCCCGGCACCCGAGGGCATTACGGCGCGCATCATGCCCATTGAGGACGGCTTGGATGCCTTGGCTAAGGATATTACGGCGACAGGACGGACGCACTCGGTATTTGATATCGCCTGGATGGTAATGGGTGAATTGGATCGATTCCATGTTATTTTTGAAAGTGAAAACCAATCTCTGTATCGGAGTAAAAAAGATCACTCACTCTGGCTTTCTCAGAAAGAATGCATGGCGCATTTTTGGTCGAAGGGGATTGTGAAGCATTATTACGAGGAGGAAATCGTTGAGGTGGATCCTCCGAAAGGAAATTTTCAATCGGTTGGGCGTTGCGGGCTGAGTGGCGTTTTGATTGGCCCTCCTAACCATCACGCCTATCAAAAAAACCTTCTCGATCTTCATCGGGAAAAATTTTCGGACATGGCTCTGGATCGTTATAAAGCGAAGGTCCGCATGGAGCACAGCGAAGAGGTGGTGCAGGAGTGGATGGACAGCATGAAAAAGCATGTCCGTTGGCGTCCTAAATCTGAAAAAGTGGAAGCGGAGGAGTCTTCGGAAGAGGTGGTTGAGGAGGTCGTGGAAGAAGTGGTAGATGAAGCTCCGAATTCTGATAATACTCCCTCAGAGTCTCCCGAGTCTGCCGAAGCTGATATCGCACAGGTTGAGGCTGTTACTCCTGAAGTTGAGGAGTCGGTTGTCATTCTTGATAATCACCTGGAGGTGGAGCAGCACTTTTTAAGTCATGGATTTGAGCTGGAGTTTGAAGTAGGTAAAGTGATGTCGGTGCTGGCGAATGTGCCGGCGAAAATGATTGATCAGGGTTTGATGACCTTGTTGAAAACCACTGTGATCGAAGAGCGCCGCTACCCCGGTAAACTAGCTTCGATTTTGTGCCGTCAAATGAGTGGCCGACACCTCGCGGTGTTTAAGTGGAAAAAACATCTCCACTGCGGTCCCGCTAGGCCCCGAACCGTCTCTGATAATATGTCGATGGCTGAGCGCCCAAGTCAATTATTCCACTGGGTGATTGAGAATCCAGGCGGCAAAATCGATGCCATGTGGGAGGCTCTCTTGCCTAAAGATGTCGATGATGATACACGTCATTTATGGTATCACGACCTCCACTGGCTCATCAATGAAGGCATTGTCCTTCTCTTTTCCGATGGGAAATTACACGCCGCGAAGGAGCTTCAGAAGAAAAAGGGTAAAAAGACGAAGAAGGCCAAGAAGACGAAGAAGTCGGGGAGTTCTGAAGTCTTGAAGTCTGAGAAGGTTGATGCTGTGGAATCGGTTGAGACTGAAGAGAAGCCGGAGCCGCCGGAAGAAAAAGAAAAGACTGAGAAAAAGGAGGAGGCGGCAGTCGAGGTCAAGCCCTCCAGTTCTGAGCCAGAGGCCGTGAAGGACGCCTGAGGGATTCAAAGGCCGGAAAAGAAATCATCCTCCTCAAGGCCCGATGATAATCCGCCCATCGGCGTAATTTTTAATCGATCACTGAAAAATTCAAATTTGGGCGGTGCGCCGAGTGTGTAGTCATTGTGGATGGGTTTTTTGCAGTCTTGGGGGCAATTTTGCGACTGGTTTTTTTCTTCGGAGGCATGTGGGAGATTAGATAACAGTTAGTTTGAATAGTCAAAGGTATCGAGGGTCATTTCTCCGAGAACATTTTTTAATGTCTTGTCCTAAAAAGTTAGTGTGCCGTTGCCGCGGCATTGGCAAGGCTCGAAGGTGGCTCAAAGAGGCTGGGTTGATCAGGGGCAGGGAGTCGACAGGCTGGGAAGCCTATCCTACTTTTAGGGGTCGGGAGCGAGGGGGCTTAGGGGCGTGAGATTTTTTTGAAGGGTCGTTTTCCATCGGCTTGGCCAATCTTTTTGGTATGAGATTGTAGTGGAAGGCACATCGTCTTCCAGAAAATGCGCTAGTCTGTGAGGCGTTCTAATGATGATTCAACGAAAAGTGGTGATTGAGGAGTTGACCCAAGCGATTGAGAGGAGTCGTGCGGTCGCTTTACTTGGTCCGCGGCAATGTGGGAAAACGACCCTTGCTCGGGAATTTGTTTCCCCAAATTCTGTGAATTACTTTGATTTGGAAGATATGGCTGATTTAGCACGCTTAGAAAATCCCATGTTTGCCTTGGGGTCGCTTGAGGGGTTGGTTGTCATCGATGAAGTGCAGCAGCGGCCCGATCTCTTTCCGGCTTTGCGGGTTTTGATTGATCGGCCCGATAATAAGGCGAAATTTTTGATACTGGGTAGTGCCTCTCCTGATTTGCTCAGGCAATCTTCAGAAACGCTTGCGGGGCGGATAGCCACGATAGAGATGGAGGGGTTTTCTTTAGGGGAGGTGGGTATGAAAAACCTGGATAACCTGTGGTGCCGAGGCGGGTTTCCTTTGTCTTTTTTAGCGGATTCCGATGAACAAAGTGTTTTTTGGAGGAAAAACTTCACCCGGGATTTTCTCGAGCGGGATCTCAGGCAGTTTGGATTACAGATTGCGCCAGAGGCGATGGGTAGACTATGGAAAATGCTGGCTCATTATCACGGACAAAACCTGAATGCCTCCGAGATTGCTGGGTCATTGAGTTTTTCAAGCCCGACGGTTAAGCGCTATCTTGATGTTCTCTCGGGTGTGATTTTTTCTGATGGGAGGTATTTATCAAAATAAATGAATTTTAAG
>CAYNNY010000049.1:7298-18282 GCA_964398555.1 uncultured Verrucomicrobiales bacterium | reverse complement strand
GGACGGGGTTCGGGAATCAGGGGACGGGTGTCAGGGAGCAGGGGTTGATACTTCAGTTTGGAACCACGGATCGGACGGATCTTACGGATCGTTGTTTGGGTTGATACTTCAATTTGGAACTACGGATCACATGGAAGTGCTTGGGATGCTTGGGTTGTGCCCTGCGGGGCTAGACAGAATTAACAGAATTTTCAGAATTACTTGGGATGTGCTCTGCGCGATAGAAAGAATGAACAGAAATTTTCAGAACCGGAGCCTGGGAAATTTTACTCTGCGGAGATAGCTCTTAGGTAATTACTTGGGATGAGGGCTTGGGTTGTGCCCTGCGGGGCTTGACAGGATTTACAAGATTTGGAGGATTAACAGGATTTTTCTTGGGTATTTAGGATGTTCATTCTCAATTCTCAAATTTTTAATTGGAGCAACGCGACTGCCTGCGGGGCTAGACAGAATTAACAGAATTTAACAGAATTTTTCTTAGGTTGGGGGCTTGGATGGGGTGGCTTGGGTTGAGGCATTTGACGCTGAGTTTGGAGTGGGGATTTCTTGTCTGGCATCATTCTGATTTGGTTTTTAGAACTTAGATTTTGGAGCTTAACTCCTCAATGTATTCTTTGGCTGAGCGGGTGATTTCGGCGGCGACGTTGGCACGGGTGGTTGCAAAGGGGGGGACGAACCAGGGGGATGAGCCAATGACGTCGGTGATGACCGCTATTTCTCCGTCGCAGGTGTGGGGGTGTGATGGGCTGACGCATCCAATACCGATGGTTGGGATGTTGAGCTGCGCTGTGATTTTTTGCGCAACTTTGGGAACGACGCTTTCGAGCACGAGGGCAAAACATCCGGCTTGCTGGAGTGCTAGAGCTCCTTCGAGAATGGCGTCGGACTCCTGATCCGTTTTGCCTTTCTTTTTATACCCGCCTTCTTCTAATACACGCTGGGGGAGCATGCCGTGGTGACCCATGACGGGGATGCCGGCGGCTACGATGGCTTTGACTTTTTCCACTTGCCGGAGACCTCCTTCGAGTTTGACGGCATCGGCACCTGCTCTGACCAAGGCTTGGGCGGTGGCGAGTGCTTGATCGGGGGTGGCATAGGTTTGAATGGGCATGTCGCCAATCACCAAGGCTCGTTTCACTCCCCGGGCGACGGCCGCGGTGTGGTGGATCATCATATCGAGGGTGACGTGGGTGGTGTCGGGAAAGCCGAGCATGACCATGCCGAGTGAGTCGCCGACGAGTAGGATGTCCACACCGGCTTCATCGAGAAGTCGAGCGGTGGGGTAGTCGTAGGCGGTGAGGGCGGAAATAGGCGTATCGCGGGTCAGGGTGGCTTTGCGGGCTGAAATGGCGGCGGCTTTTTCTTGAGAGGTCATGGTGGAGGTGTGGGTAACGAGTTTTAGAATCCTGTGATGTCGGAGAGTTCTTTCCACGCTTTGGGTTTGGTGAATTTTTCGATTTTTTCCAGTGCTTCTCGTGAATTTTTTCTGAGGGTGAGTTCACCTGATTTACTTTCCCAGTTCTGGATCGTGAGTGGGGTGACTCCACAAAGGTGGGAAAATTCGATTTCATTCATCTTGAATTTTTTACGTAAGTTGGAAATGGAACCGGCACTGAAGACCAGTTGCCCCTTGGTGTTTCTGGCACGAGGGGGCTTCTTTCGCCCTGGCTTTGGAGGTGCCTTTTTTGCCGATTTCTTAGCCGCTTTTTTTACGGTTTTCTTCACGGGTTTGCGGGCTGTTTTTTTAGGCAATTTTTTGGCGACTTTTTTCGCTGCTTTCTTTTTAGTGGTTTTCTTTTTAGTGGTTTTCTTTTTCGGTGAGGGGGTGTCTGAGAGATCGATGCCAAAGACGTCGGCGAGTGAGTCGTCGGCGATGCGGCGGCGACTTCCCTTGCTTGGTTTTGTCGTTAGGTCAATATCGGCACTGATGAGTTCTTCGTGGTCGACGTTGCGGAGCTTGAAGAGGAGTTCGGGTGCGTTGTCGAGCCTGGCACCCACTCCGTAGAGGACGGCGGCGATGTGTTTACACATGTAGGCTCCATCTGGGCAGTCGCAGTTGAGGTTGATCTCTTTGGGTGCGGGGAAAAGTCCGGACGTTTGATCGGTCACGACTTTCATGACGCTGGATGAGAGTTTGCCTTGGAGAAGTTCGAGTATTGAGCCAACTTGACCTGCGCATTTAGATTTAACGGTGTGCCATTTTTTCTTGGGGAGGGAATCGATAGTGATATTTACTCGGTAAATCGATGATCCACTGACACAGGCTTCAATTTTTCCTTGTTGGATTTCGAGGTGGCAGACCGAGCCATTGCGGACGTATCTTCGCCCACGGGGTATGCGATTAGCGTAGTCGCCGAATGACTCCAGATGCTCGTTCCATGCGATGCCCCAAAAGGATTTCGCAATCTTGCGACCTTCGAGTTCGATAGGTTGCACATCGAGTCCTTTTTTCTTTAGTTTTTGCATTTGCGCTTTGGCCTGTCTGCGGCGTTCAGCGACTGGCACGTAAGGTGCCCATTGTTCGTATCTCATGGTGATTATGTTAGGTTAGGATTTGTTTATGCAGTTAGTTTTGATTGGAGCTCTTTCCAGTTTTTATCTTTGACCATGCTAAAGCGGCAGGTGTTTGCGCTTCGGCGCTCCCAGAGCTGGCCGATATCGTCTTTTTCTACTTCCGAGGTGTTTTCTGAGAGGTGTTTCCCTTTGTATTCTATGACAATCACTTTTCCGCTTGTCAGTTTGACGATAAAATCTGGATAAAAGCGACCGCGTGATGTTTGCAGCCAGAAAGCACCGGGTTGTTTTTCTACGTTACGCACCCACCATTCTACGTCTGGGTGTTGATCGATACGGCAGGCGCAGTCGAACTCCTCACCCTTGGATTTAAGATCTCCAATTTGGGGGAAGAAGTGTTTTTGGAAATCGTAACTTCCGTTGTAGGCTGAGTTGTAGCCATAGTGGCCTTCTGAAAAAGTCAGGCTGTGCTCGCCACCAGGGACTTCAAAGGTATCTTCGTTCTTGAAGAGATCGTTGAAATTTTGTTGTTTGATGTGTTTGAGTCCTGACTCAAGTTTTTTGCGAACGGTTTCTCGGAGTCTAAATTTCCGGAAGGCTAGTTCTTCAATGGTTACTCCGCGATTAGTGATTAACTCTTCTAGCATACGCCTGAGCCATGCGACTTTGTCTGGCTGATCTGCGTAATGGAAGTCTATGTTAAAGTCGAGCCACTGCACTAGTGAGATAGTGTCCCATCCGGCTTCTCGTTCGTGGAGAAGGAGTTCTTTTTCTTGTTGTTCGTAAAAGGAATAGTGGACGTGGCCGCTTCTCATATCAAAGCGGAATTTTTTCATTTCCTCTGGGTTGGTTGAGAATTCCTCATCGGTGAGAGTGGCGTCAAAGTCTTTGCTGAGTGTCCACTCGCCATCGAGGAGCGCAGTTTCTTCAAATTTATCAAGAAATGATCCTTGCCGAAGCATGAGATAGGGCACGGAAAAAAGGTTTCCTTGACGGGATGGAAACTCTTGAGGGTTTCTTCCTGTTCGCCGGTATTCCAGCTTTTGATCCATATCGAGTTTGAATTTATCACCTTCGTCTGCTCCAGCCACTTTTGCCACCGCTTCTGTGATTTTCTTTTTGAATGCGGGGGTGGGTTTTCCCACGAGAGTTATAGTGCCTTCTTCCGGGTTAAGCTCGATGTTTTTGAGCATGGTTGGGGAAAACCCAGACAGATCAGGCACTTTGAGTTCGCCCCCGACTACGGGGAGGTCAATGGAGACATCCTTTTGCTGATCAAATAAATTTTCGTTCCCTTCGCGTCCATCATCGGGCATGACAATGAGATCTTGGCTATCCATGCGCTCGAAGCCACTCTGAACGAGACCGTCTTTGAGGTTTCTTACGACTTCTGAAAAATCGGAGGAACAGGCGTAGCAGTAGGCGCGGTTGAGGGATTCACGTTTTTTGCGTTGCACGTAGGGCATTCTGAGAATGCGCCCGACCACTTGTTCCACAGCAATTTTTGAGGTGGTGTTACGGAAGGTCATCATGACGTAGGCAAAGGGGCAGTCCCAGCCTTCGCGGAGTTTATCTACGGTGATGATGACCCGGGGGAAATCCGCATCTTCCATTTGTCGGTCGCCAATTTCATCCAGCCCGCCAATGCAGATGGCGATGTCTTTGTCGGTGAGATTAAAATCTTTGATGAGTGCCTGTTTGACCTTTTCAGGCACCATGGTGTCTTTGTTTTTGTGCTTTTTTTCCGCTTGGATAAAAAGAACAGGGCGGATGTATTTGCCACCTTCAGCTTCTTCATCCTGGGCATCTTTTTCAAGTTGGCTACGGCGACTGAGCGCATTACGGAGGACGACTTGCCAGTCTTGGTGGATGCTGAGTTCTAGCGGAAGCTTGAGCATGTCCTCGGCTTGGAGGATGGAGGCAGAAACGGAGCGTAATACATTGCTGGGGCTATGGTTACGGTCGGGAGTGGCTGTAAGCTCCAGCACGGCGCAGGGGTGAAAGTCCGTTAGCGTATCGAGCGCGAGAGTGGTTCCCTGGTTATGAGCCTCATCCACAATGACGAAGGGGCGGCGTAAACGGATAACATCTACGAGCGAATGATTTCCTTTTTTGACGGCATCCGGCTGATGGGTGAAGTGGTCCATGAGGTGACCATTTTCCTGCTGGACTTTCAAGGTGCTGGCATCCTCGCGTTTGAAGCTCTGCATGGTGGCGACGATGATGGTGTGGTGGGTGTCCAGCGTGGAGGGGGTGAGGTAGAGTGCCTCTGTGACATCGAGCACCTCGATGCTGCCGATGGCCCGGCGCAGGCTTTGGGTGAGTGGGTGTTCTCGGTTTTTGAGAATCCGCAGTGTTTGGGTACGGATGGCATCGGTGGGGACGAGCCAGATGGTGAGCGTTTGTGCGGCGGGTAGGTAGTGTTGTTTTACCATGTCGATGGCATGGGCCGCGAGAAAGGTTTTTCCTCCTCCAGTAGGAACGCGAAGGCAGATGTAGGGGACTTCTTCGGCACCGGGGAGCGGGTGGTAGGGTGGATCACAAGTGAGATCCCGCCATGTGCGCACACTTTCCTGATAGGCAGTTTTAGCACTGCCCGTCTCCACACAGCGACGTAAAAAATCCGCGTAGTCGTCGAGCAGCTTGGCTTGGTAGTCTTTGAGTTGCATGTTGTTAATCGAGTGCGTCTGGTTTTTTGAGAGTTTTACGTTTGTCTGAGGCGAGTCGGCGGGAGACTTTTTGTAAATCTTCAGCTGGAGGAAGGTTTTCGGGAGTAATACCACGGCTAATGAGCGTGTCACGCACGGCTTGATTATTCGTGATGTGTTCGTGGGAAATGGCACCTTCGGTTTCCATTTCGTGAGCACGAGCATTGTGGATGGTGATCTCCGTGGCAAAGTCCTTTGCTTTGAGGATGATGGTGGGGGCGAAGTCGGCAAGTGGTCGGTTCTTTGGCACGTTCCATCGATTTTTCATGCCCTGGGTGGACTGGTTGAAGAGGGCGTGGTCTCCTTTGCTACGAATGATGGCGAAGTTTTGGCCGCCCCCAGTGAGGGTGTCGATGACTTCGGAGAGTTCTTTTTCCGTTTGTTTGAGCTTCTCACGCGCCTGCACACGTTCTGATTCTAGGAGGCGTTGTTCAATGAGTTCTGCCTTGCGGGTCTGGACGGCAAAGTAGGTTTGGGCAAAGGCGATTGCTTGTTTTTTAGGGTCACCATTCTGAGCGAGCAAGTAACAGGCAAAGCGGGTGAGCATAATGTCTGGGATTTCCTTGGTTGCTCCTTTGGGCATTTCGATCGTTTTGTTGACGTCAACAAAATGATCAGAAATCTGATGGCCACTGACTTCGCATGCTGTTTTTGCTTTGTTGGTTACGAGCGTGAAATTCCGCCATTCCGTGTAGTCGAGAAGGTGTTGGAGATCGCGGGCGAGCCAGAATTCTACGCCTGTTTCCGTTTGATGGGCACAGGATTCAAACGTGGCTGTGAGTTCGTGGATGAGTTCTTTTTTCATGGAGATTTTAGGAACAAAGGGATTCGCTGAGGCGGTATGGGAGCTGTTTGTAGGTGATGTTCTGGGCGCGGAGGCGGGCTTTGCCAAAGCGGCAACGTGCGGCGAAAATCGTCATAGGACCTTCGTGGTCAATGTTTTTTTGCAGGTAGTCCAGCGTTCGCTGGTTCAGCACGTTGCCTCCCAAGTCCGAGCGGTCGGCGAGAATGCCATTGTAGAGAAGGATAAAGGCATGCCCGTCTTTGATGCCGATCATCGGCCCGCGTGGGTAGTTTCTGATCTGGTGTTCTTGATCAAAAATCGGGCCGAGTGGGGAGGTGTGTTTTTTCGTTTTTTTCTTCCCTGTTTCTTTCCACCCCGGCCAGGCACTTCCCGTCTCGCTGAACCAGACAAACTCGGCAAGCTGGTCAAAGGTGATGTCCTCACGGATCCGGCCATCGGCAGCGAAGAGTGGCTCCTTGCTGAGGCGGCAGAACTGGAAGCTTCCGCCGAGTCCTTCGATATCTTTGCCTTTGGAGTCTTTGTAGCCAGTGGAAACCCGGCGGACGCGCTCGGCTGTGATGTTCTGGGCAATGTTTTCCTCCATCTCGACAAGGATGAATTTACGGTTGCCTCCGTCTGCGGCGTTTTGTTTGAGCACTGCGTGACCCGTGGTGCCGGAGCCCGCGAACGAGTCGAGGATGATGGAGTCTTTGTCGGTGGCTTGTTCGATCAAATTGGCTATAAGTTCAGGAGGTTTAGGGAAAGCAAATATACCTTCTCCAAAAATAGCCCGAACAGAAGCGGTTCCATGATCAGTATAAACATTTTGAATGATGGAGGGGTAACATGTATAAGGCTGTATTAAGTTTTTTAGAAAAACTTTTTCTCTTGGGCGACCCGTTCGTTTTTTAGGGAATAAAATACATCCCTCAGCAATTAATTTATCCATTCTTTCTCGTGAATATCTCCACCCCGTGTTTGGGGGACATGGATAATCAAAATTTGTAACTGGATCGGTTAATAAATAGTGCAAGTTTGGACGAGCCTTTGCATCTGCTAGTCCTAGAATACTTCGACTCATCCATAATCCTCTAGAGTCAGCATCAGGGTTTGTATATTTTGATAAGTCTCGCTCGCGCCCCCTAAATGCAAAGCCTCCATCCCTACTCTTTTTATATAGAAACAAGTATTCATGATCTGTTGAAATGCGACTGATGGCTCTGCTGTCTAGGTGCTGACGGGCTTTCCAGACTAATTGAGCTACAAAATTACCCCTTCCAAAAATCTCATCCATCAGCAGCCTGAGATTCGCGACCTCATTATCATCGATGGAAACAAAGATCGCACCATCCTCGCTTAAAAATTGTTTTAAAAGCACCATCCTTGGATACATCATGCACAGCCATTTATCGTGGCGTGATAGATCCTCGGCCTCTTTGCCAACGACTTGCCCGAGCCATTTTTTGATCTCGGGAGCCTTGACGTTGTCGTTGTAAACCCAGCCCTCGTTTCCCGTATTATAAGGTGGATCGATGTAGATGCACTTCACTTTCCCAGCATACTTTGGCAACAGTGCTTTGAGTGCGTGGAGGTTATCGCCTTGGACGATGAGGTTTCCATCATCGGCATCGCCGTGAGAGAGTTTTTCATCGGGTTCAAGTAGGCGGAATGGCACATCTTGGTGATGTTTGACGACGGCGTCTTTGCCGATCCAGTTCAGTGTGGGCATGAGGGAGAGGAGTGGGTGTGTTGGGGGGTGTTTTTTTTAAAGTTTTACGAGGATGGCGTTGGCCAATGCTTCAAAGTCTTGTTTGCAGGATTGAACGCCACTCATGTGTGAGCCAATGGCTCCATCTGCCGATTTAAGGTGGAAAATGGGTTTTCTCGCCTCCATAGCCATGGGCATGAGGCTGCGATAGTGTTTGAGTAAGCCTAGGCAATGATTATTTTGAGATTGATCCCATTCGCCTAGGAGAGGCTGAGCTGTGGTTTCGAGTAAGTAATTCTCATAGGTTGTAGGAATTTGTTGTGCCCATTTGTCGTAGGCTTTTACGGGTCGGTTATCGCGTATGCCAAATTGCATAATCACGTATCCGAGAGGGATCATGCTACCGTTTGGTAAGGCTAGGGAGGGTTCAGGGTTACGTTTTTTTCTGTCATTCCACTCAGTTCTCCAAGTTTTGAGTGTGGGTCCCAGGTTGCGGAGTCCTTGTAGGGAGAATAGATCCGGGGCTAGAGGAACGACGATGGCGTCTGCGCAGAGCATGGCGGAGCGGTTGATGGCTCCGAAATTTGGTCCAACGTCAATGAGGATAATATCTGCTTGAAAAGCATCAGCGGCGTTTTGAGTGAGTCTGAATAATGAGCTGGTAACACGGAAGGCCGATTCATCACGATCCAGGCATTTCGTCCAGTTCTCTGAGAGTTTTGCTTCAAAGTTGGATAGGCTGAGATCGCCAGGGATGAGTTGTAGATTGTGTCCGATTTTTTGAGTCGGTGTTGTCCCGATATCACCTAAACCTTTGATGAGTGGGCTCAGGGAGGTCATGATGCTTTGATGCTCTTGATTTTCAGGATCCCAAAGTTTTTCGAGTTTCTCTTCTGTCAAAAACATGGAGGTGAGATTTGCCTGAGGGTCAAGATCGGCAACGAGCACCCGCTTCCCCATATCTGCAAAGAGCCATGCGAGGTGGTAAACGAGGGTAGTTTTACCAACGCCTCCTTTATTATTGAAAAATGCTATGGTTTTCATCGGTCTGGGTGTTTGGGGATGGTTGCGAGAAAGTGATTGGGTTCAAACTGGAAAATGGGTTCAGCGCTCCCGTTTTCCAGGAGTGCTTTTTTGGCTTTGGCGACCCCTCGACCAAAGCGGTTGACATAACCTAGATTGTGCATCACTTCAGCTAAAATCGGATTTCGGTAGGAATTAACGCGAGGAAAATTTTCAGGCGTGGCGTCACCATAAAGTCCGCCAGGGTTTTGTATTTCGATACGGTTATCGAATTGATATAAACGAATCGGGCTAGTGGATTGATAATCACGGTGAAGCACGGCATTCATGAGAAGCTCGCGAACAGCATTAGGCGGAAAATCATAAATTAATTTTTCTTGGAGTGTTGAAATTTCAATGGGCCTTTGAGTGAATCTCCCCTTAAGAAAGGTGTCGAGTTCGCTGAGAATGGTAAGGAGGTTTCCGGTAAAGCGTTTTTCAGCCAATGGTTCAGCATCTATGCCTAGACCATCAAATTGGACATATTGAATAACCGCGCCGGGAAAAAGGTCCAGGGGGTCGTCTGCAAAGACCAGCATGCCAGCATTGGTTGGGCAGTCTCTTGTTAAATTATAGAAGCGTAATGCTGCTAGTTGTTCTTTGATGTCACGACCATTTTCTTCAATGATTTCTCGAGCGATGGCAGTGGGGCGATAGGTCTGAGTAAAGGCCATTTGATCAAGCCGCTCGGTGGAGCCTTCTGGGCAGGGGGTGGCATCGAAAGTGGGGAAGTGGGCGTTTCTGCGTTCGATGAGGATACGTTCTTCGCTAGGAGTGGCATAGTCTTTGCGAGGACCAATACGAATACAGGTGCGGCCTTTGTATCGAACAGGAGGTAGATCATGAGGGGTGACTTGCACGACTAGAACTTCACCATTACCGTGAGGGTGGTTTATGGTGAAAACTTTCATGATGGGTTGGGGGAGGATAGCCCCATCAGAGCGATAAGAGGCGAATTGTTGAAGAAGTTTGTCTGTGATTTTTAGGCGGAAATTGGGATCGTCTTCAGCAAAGCCAATAATCAGGTAGCCTAGAAAATTATCGCCAGATAGGTCATTGGAAAAAGAGCAAATGGCTTCTCTGAATTTATCGGTATCTGTCACGGAACGTGTAAATTCCACACGAAAGGTTTCATTGGCTTCAATGAGTTGTTTCAGTTCAGTTTGAGTCATGGGTGAAGGGTTAAAAGCTAGCTAGGTGTGAGAGTAAGGGCTTATGATGCGGTGTCGAGCGGGGGTTTTAGTGACCCCTAAGGGTCAAAAAGTAGGTGTTGTGTGTGTGAATAGGATTGCTTAAGCGAGGGGGAGGGATATTTTTAGTCCAGAGAGACAAACATTATGAGTTTTATACCCGCAGGAGAGATTATAGGTAAGAAAAAGCATGAGGTGAGAACCGTGGTGATCAGTGATGATCCTCTTTTGCCTGATGGCGAGTATAGTTTTCTAGATCTTTATTGCACGGATAAAAAATGTGATTGTCGGAAGGCGATGTTTCATGTGCTTTATAATGGTAAGCTTGTTTCGGTGGTCAATTATGGTTGGGAGAATGAGGCGTATTACCGGAAGTGGTTGCGCTGTGATCGGGATGATTCGATGCCTCAAGAAATGGTGGGGGTGAAGGTGGATTTAATGAGCCCGGATCTTGTTTCTTCAGATGGGATAGAGGCTCTTATCCGTCATTTAATGAATAAGGAATGGCAGGCTAAAATTAAAAGGTATTATATTCTTACAAGGATTAAGGTTAATCGGAGTCAAAAGAAGTACGGGGGAAGTCGTGGGATTTTTGAGGAGGAGTAAGGGTCTGGCAAAATCTTTCCAGTAGGCCAGTCTCTTCTGATAGCTACTACTCAATGCTTTTCCAACAATGCCTTTCATGATGGAGGTTTCACCTTTCTCATCAAAAGCCACAAAAGCATCATAATACAGGCTTCGATCAATAAATTTTATATTCATTGGCACATGTCCATCACGGATAAGGAGGTAATTGTTGAGAACTCGCCCAATTCGACCGTTTCCATCCACAAAGGGGTGAATGTGTTCAAAGGTAAGGTGAAACCGTGCTACCCGCTTGATGACGTGAAGAGATCACAAAATGAACGGTGTTGTTCACGGTATTGGCGCAATAGCAAAAAAAAATCTGCTTAATTTAGTAATATTAGCGGCTGGCCGATTACAAATCAGCCTGATCGATGTCGAGGGTGACGGCGGC
>CAYNNY010000049.1:0-7198 GCA_964398555.1 uncultured Verrucomicrobiales bacterium | reverse complement strand
ATTAGCGGCTGGCCGATTACAAATCAGCCTGATCGATGTCGAGGGTGACGGCGGCGATGAGTTCGTCGTTGGTCATTTCGGTGAGTTTGGACTGGGCACCGCCTTCGAGGAGGTCATCGGCGAGGTTGGCTTTTTCGTCGAGCAGGGCGTCGATTTTTTCTTCGATAGTTCCCCGGCAGATAAATTTATGTACGAGCACGTTGTTTTTTTGTCCGATGCGGAAGGCGCGGTCGGTCGCTTGGTTTTCGACGGCGGGGTTCCACCATCGGTCGAAGTGGATGACGTGTGAGGCGGCGGTGAGGTTGAGTCCGGTGCCTCCGGCTTTGATTGAGAGGACAAAGAAGGGGGGGCCGTCTTCCTTCTGAAACTCCTCGACAAATCCGCGTCGTTTTTTCACGGGAGTGCCGCCGTGGAGGATGAGTCCTTTGCGGCCGAAAATGCCCTCGAGCACGGCTGCGAGTGGGGCAGTCATTTCCCGGAACTGGGTGAAGACGAGCACTTTTTCTTGGCGTGAGGCAATTTCCTCACAGAGCGTTTTTAGTCGGGTTAATTTTCCGCTATCGGTGATCTTGTAATTTCCATCGCCTAGAAATTGGCTGGGGTGGTTACAGATTTGTTTAAAGCGCATTAGGAAGGCGAGCACGATGCCTCGGCGTTGAATCCCATCAAGCTCGTCGAGTGCTTTTGCCAGCTCTTTGACAGATTTTTCGTAGAGGGCAGCTTGGGATTTGGCGAGTCCGCAGTAGGCTTTGACCTCGGTTTTGTCCGGGAGGTCTGAGATGATGGATTTGTCGGTTTTGAGTCGGCGTAGGATGTAAGGGGTGATGAGCTTTTTGAGGGGGGCGTATTGATCGTGTGGACGTTTTTCGAGTGCTTTGACAAACTGGGAGAATTTCCCCCCAGTGCCGAGAAGCCCCGGTGATATGAAGTCGAAGAGCGACCAGAGGTCGGAGAGTTGGTTTTCGATGGGGGTGCCGGTGAGTGCAATGCGTGATTGGGCTTTGAGTTTTTTAACGGCTTTGGTTTGGCGTGAGCCTGGGTTTTTGATGGCTTGGGCTTCATCGATGATGACGAGCTGCCAGTCGATTTCGAGCAGCCATGTTTGGCGGAGTAACATGCCGTAGGTGGTGAGAACAACGTCGGTGTTTTTCAGTGCTATCTCGGGGTGGCGGGCCATGTTGACGAGAGATGATTTGTCCGTTTCCGAGGAGTGGACAAACTGAGTGCGTAGGCTGGGGGCAAACTTGGCGATTTCGGCTTTCCAGTTAGCTAGGAGAGAGGCGGGGAGCACGAGGAGGGACGGCTTTTTGTGCGCTTTCGATTTCTCTTTAAGCGTGAGTAGTAAGGAGATGATTTGCACGGTTTTTCCAAGACCCATATCGTCGGCGAGACAGGCACCTAGGCCGAGTGTGGTGAGGAAATGCAACCAGTCGCGGCCGGTTTTCTGATAGGGGCGCAGGGTTCCGTGGAAGTTTGCGCTTTCCTTAATCCCAGTGATCCCATCTGGCTCACGTAGGTTGGCAAGTGTGGTGGTGAGCCATTTACCGGAATGCACAAAGGCCCAGTCGTGGTCTTCGATGTCGGCAGCGTCTTGGGCTGATAGATCGGAAGGAGCCCCAGCGAGGAGTCGCATGCCTTCGATAAATGAGAGCCCGTCGCCATCGGCATCCGCTTGGACTTGTTTCCAGTGGTCGAGTGCTTGTTGGAGTTTTTCTTGATCCACCTCGATCCATTGTCCTTTGATGTAGGCTAGGCCATCGGTGGCGGACATGAGAGCCTCCCATTCTTCCTCGGTGAGGTGTTCATCACCAAGAGCGAGGTTGACTTTGAAATCGAGCATGGAATCCACGCCAAAGAGACCCTTTTTCTTTTCGCCGATGGTGACAGAGACCTGAGCACGTGGGCGTTTTTTCCACCAATCGGGGAGTCGGACAAGAAGGCCGGCATCTTCGAGCTGGGTAGCGTTTTTGAGTAGTTCGTAGGCTTCGGGCGGCGTCCATGCCAGGGGGTGGAAGATGTCCTCGGATTCGACGAGTTCTTTAACAAATGGAATAGTTTCTGCGGCGCGCTGCACGGGAGAGAGAAGTTTGATGAGTGCCTTTTTATTGCGTTCTCCGGCATATTCGTTAAGTGCCTTTCCTAGGGGTTGGTATTGGACTTTTCCTTTGGCGGAAAGTTTCGGCGCGTAGGTGGCGAGAAAGGCAAAGGGGAGATCCGGGTTGCGTTTGTTTTCAGCAAGGTGAAAGCAAACTCGGCCAAGCTGGTGCCAGAGGGGGGCTTTTTTTTCTAACCAGACGTTGAACCCTTTATGGAAGGCGCTGATGTCTTGCCTAACCCAGCGATCAAGCTCCAGCCAGAGATCCAGGAGTGTGCCGGGGCTGAGATACTCGCCGCCACGCATCGGCGGGGCGGATAGAAACATCTCATTAAGTTCGGAGAGTTGCGGGAGATCCACAGGAGAGAGCGCAGCCTCAGATTCGGGTGTGCGGCAGAGCTCTGTGAGATAGAGGCTGGCAAAATCTTTCCAGTAGGCAAAGGCCGGGGGCAGAGGGATGGTGGGTTTTGTGGCAGCAAGGGAGAATAGTCCCGCGCCGAGAGATATGGAAAAGGCCTCGGAGGCATGATGCATCCAGGTGGTGTCTTGTGGAGTGGGTGAGCCCTGATCGGAAGTGGTATTCTGGATAGGTTGGACGTGAATCTGGCCGCTGGGCGTCAGGGAGAGTTCGTAGGACATGCGAGGTGGATATTTTAGGTGAGTTCGAGGCGGAGTTTTTTAAGGAGGAGCATGTCTAATTTTTGAATTTTGAACGCGCGGCGGTATGAGTTGGAGTTTTTGGTGAGGCGCAGTATGTAGGGAGTTCCCTGTTTGATTGTTTTGCAGTTGAAATCAAGTTGACAACTTTCGATATGGCCTTCGATCGAATCTCGAATTTCCGCACGCACTTTGAAGTCAGCTGATTGAAGCTCGGGATCGAGGCAGAAAAATTTGAGTTTAGAAAAAGAAGAGTCGACGGCGAGTCGAGAGTGGGTTGGCTCATTGTATGGGCGTGTCCAGTCTGTGTAGGGAGTGACGGGATTGGCCGTTTCTTTTTCAAGAATGGTGATGATGCGCTTGAGGATTGAGGCGTGAAATGAGTTGCGGTGAGAGAAGTGGGAGCTGAGTTTGAGTAGGGCAGGTGCTAGTTTTTCGCGGATGTAATTTAGGCTCAGGTCATGGAGAATGAGCTTGCGTAGATTTTTACGGTGCTCCTGTCCCGTAATAAATCCAGATGCGGCGATCATGAGGTTAAGGATTTCAACATCGATGACTGTTGAGATATTTTCCCTGGAGTAAGTGTATTTTTGGATGAAGCTGTGATGTTTGATATGGTTTGCAAGAATACCGAGCAATGGTGAATCTTTTGACTGGCTTAGAAGTGCTTGTAATGGGGGGATGAATATTTGTGAGTCGATGCTGATCATTTCCTTTGAAAAATTTTCAAAATACGGGATGAACTGATCGTGGTCGAAAGTTTTAAAGAGTTGTTTCCACGTTGCTTGATCAACTTTCGCCAATGCGTAGGGAGAGAGGATTTGCAGGCTGTTCGCAAGCATTGCCATGGAGCGGATTTTACAGATTCCCGCCATGGTTTCGCTGATAGAGAGCTTGTAAAATCCTTTGGTGTCCTGGGAGTTGCCGAGTTCGTTGAGCAGGGTGCGCCCAAGGTCTTCTGCGGATTTTTTGTTCAGTCCGTTCTTTTTGTAATTGAGAAATTTTTTTGCGGCGCTGTTGAAGTTGTATTTGCAGAGGACGGCATTGAGTGATTCTTTTGGCCAAATGACAATGGCAGCTTTGCGATACCAGTATTCCATCGTGCAACCCGCATTTCCGGTATATCCTTCGCTTTCTTCCTCATCGGGTTGGCTGGCCGTGAGGTCCGTTTTTGGGATGTATATGTCGGGTGAGATCTTGTAGTTGCCTAGTCTTACGGGTTTGTCGTCTTTGTCTCGCCAGTGATCGAGGTTGAGCTCTTCATCGTAAATTTCGCCCATGCTTCCGGAGTCATAATCGATATCGTGTCCGTAGTCGTCTTCATAGTAGCCGTCCAGTTCACCCATTTGATAGAGAGTGATAAGTCCAAGATGCGCCTGGTAGCCTGCTATTTCGGCTGCTGTCATGAGCGCCTTGGCTTTGGTGAAATCTTCATTTTTTAAAGCTGCAAACGAGAAGTGTTCCTCGGTGTATTGATGATTGAGTAAGATGGCGCGGAGAGGAATTTTTGAGTTGGCTATTTCGGGGTGAAGTTGTGTCAGAATATCGGTGAGTTTAGGGACGGAGGTTGTGAAACCTTCGTTAAGTTTCATCGTG
The DNA here is from genome assembly GCA_964398555.1 of uncultured Verrucomicrobiales bacterium. Lineage (GTDB taxonomy): Bacteria > Verrucomicrobiota > Verrucomicrobiia > Verrucomicrobiales > Akkermansiaceae > Oceaniferula. The sequence continues at coordinate 2,850 of CAYNNY010000049.1, read as the reverse complement.
GGTTTCTTTTTAAAGGCGATGTTGTAGGTGATGCAGACTCGGTATCCAGATGTGACGGGTTTTACCTCATGTTCACAATCGGAGAAAAAAGCGGCATGTTGAAAATTGGTTGTTGAGGAGGAATCAAACGGCACACTCACTTCCTCACCAGCATGACGGACGATGAGTTCACCACCATGATGTTTGCTGGGGAGGGCAACGACGAGGGTTCCAAACATGTGGGCAATTTTTTCCGTGTCAGTGTGTGGCAAAAAATGACCACCTTTTTCGTAGATGAGAAGTTTGTAGGGATCGAGGATGAATGGTTGATGGATGCCCATGTCCTCGGCAATAGACGCGTTGATTTTTTTGAGATACTTGGTCCAGTTGCCCTTTTTGGGAAATGTGATGTGTTGGGCATCGATCTGCCAACTTTTTCGAACCGACTCGTCAAGTACGGTGTCGTGACCTTTTCCGTAGGCAGCTTGTTCGGCCAGCGAAATCAGATGTTTGATTTGTGACGGTGGAAGAGGAAAGGCGAGTTCTTCATCGTGAACTCGGATATTAGGTAAGAAAAATGAAGAGTCGCCACAGGAGGTGAATTTTCCAGTTCCGGTGATCTTGGCGAGTGCTGAGACGAGTTTTTGGGTAGTTGTCATGCGGAGGCTTAGCTGGAGGTGAATGCCTTGCTTGAATGTGAAATTTTGACGAACTCCTCGTGGGGCTCGAAAAATATTTTTGATCTGAGACTGTGGTTGATACGGTATTCTAGATTTTCGTAGGATTTGATGTTGAGTTTCAAAGCAACGTCACATTCATACATGATTTGATTCATCGTGGTGATCAGTCCTCGTGGATTGCCTTTGATGGTTGCGATGGAGATTTTCAGAGGCTCGGGGATTTTGATAGAATCTTCGAGTCGGAAGAGCAGTTCATCTAAAAACTGGCGTAAGCAGGCGTCTAGTTTTAATTCTTCCTGAAAGACGACAATGGAGAAAAACGTGGTGGCATGAGTGAAGAGAAAGAGGTGTTTTCCTCTGGGGTCAGAGCGCATGAGCTCGCATCGCCAGAGGCTGAGCGGGGTGGATGTTGAGAGATCGACCTCTGAGTCTTTTGATATTTCACGGGGGTTGATGCCGAAGAGTTTTTGGCATCCTCCACTGATGTAAACGAAGAGGGGGAGAGTTTGAGTGGATTGATCTGAATTTTGGTTGATCGGGATGATGTTATCGATTTCGTTTTCGTGGGTGATTTGGAAGGTGTGTTTCGTCATGGAAATAATGTAAATTTTACAATTACGTATTCATTTGTTTACCAGGCACCATAGGAGTCTTCTTCTGGAGAATCCCCCTGGCTATCAAGCAAGATGGGACTTTTTGGTGGGGTGTCGGTGGGGGTGAGGGAACGGATGGTGATGGTGTGTTTCCAGTTTTTCCCAAAATCGTAGAGGTAAGTGAGTTTTTTGAAGCCTGTTTGATAAAGGCTGTTGAGGGTGGCGGAACAGGTAGGTTTAGTCAATTGTTTCATATTTAAGCTAAGGTGCTCATCTGAAAAGTGAATGGTATGATTGGGATGCTTGATGAAAAATTCGTGAGGGTGGTCATCGTCCCAGTTCATGACAGACTGAATATCGTGGTGTAGGGCATCTAGGCTTGTATCGCCTGCTACCTCAATGGTGCGGGTGACGGGTGGACTCACATCATTGAGTGTGATATGTAAAACAGCTTTGGTTTTCGTGATCAATGGGTAGCCAAGAAATTGGTAGATGTGATCTTCCGGGGTGTAGAGAAAATCATAAATGGCATCTTTTGAGTCGTAGGGGGCCTCATCTTTGTCGAGAGCAAAAACGAGGGTGATATCTGATGCTTCAAGCGTTTTACAGATGGCCTGATAAACGATGGGAGATGTTGTCAGGATGTGGGTAGGTTTTTCGCTGGCCTCAGTGAGTCGATTTTGAAGGCTGTGATCGATGGTTTCGCTGAGATGGGTGAGGTCTTTGATCAGCACATTTTTGAAGGGGATGAGGAGTTGCTCTTTATTGGGGAAATTTGATTCCTCGGTTTGGGGGTGGAGGTAGCTTAGGAGGACAGGTTGAAAGTAGCCTTCGAGGCACGGGCAGTTGGTCGGGATAAAATGGCTAAGGATCGTCCAGGTTTTAGGCGATATGGATAGCTTGGATGCCTCGTCTTCCTCGGTGATGGGGAGGTGATAAAATTCAGCTAAAGTAGGAAGTTTAAAGCGTGATTTTTTCCAAGATTTGATATTGTCGTGGTTTGTATTAGGCTGAGGTTTGAAGATGAATGAGTTGGCTGTGCCGTTTTGATTGAACGATTTTTTGTTAAAGTTTTGGCAGGCAAAAGTGAGGATAAGTTTCACGATGGCTACGTGGCTTTGATCGATTAAAACAGATGGGATGCCCGGGCGTTTTTCTGTGATGGATATATAGCGTAGGCGTTTTTTACCTGGAGAGGGAAGGTCAAGCTCCTCTCGCAGAGCTAAGTCCTTTTTGCTGAGTTTGTTTTTATTAACAAAGGCAACGGAGAGGAAATGGCGGCTGATATTTTGGGTGATATCGGAAGTGTAGTACTTCTGGCGATGATGGATGCTTGGCAAACTGGAACTTAAGAAGTCGGCTTCGATTAAAATCGCTTTTAATTCTTCGGTGAAAATGTGAACTCTGATGATTTCTGGGGAGTCAGGCAATTGAAGAAAAAAAGAAAGATCTTTAAAACTGCCGTGATCAGAAAAGGTGTAAATTCCACGAAACTGGTTGGCAAGCTCGTGCAGCTCAAGCCATTGTTCATTTGATGGCGGGGTATTGGTGACCATCGGGGCATCGGGAATCGTAATAATGTGACAGGATTTTTTCAT
>CAYNNY010000048.1:0-18387 GCA_964398555.1 uncultured Verrucomicrobiales bacterium | reverse complement strand
TAAGATTGGTGAAAAAACATAATTTGCTATCATTCAAGAAGCATCTAATAGTATAGTAACCTGTCTGAGGTTACCGACCAACACATTCTAGATCACCACATTGAGCCACTCGAAAACACTTTTAGCAACCAACACGTAAAACAACAAATTATGAGTTTATCAAATCTCGCCAATCTCGCCATTGCAAAGACAGATGATCTGCCGATCAGGCACGAAGGTAGTGTTCACAGTGGCAAAGTGCGCTCCGTTTACTGGCTGACGGCTGAAGATAGTGCCCGGATCATCCAGGAGCGCGGATATCAGGTGAGTCCTGGCACGGAGCTAGGCGTGATGGTGATCAGCGACCGGATTTCAGCGTATGAGATCATTTGGCAGGGGGAAGATGGTTTGCTGGGAGTTCCTGGGAAAGGGGCTTCGTTGAATGCAACGGCGCTGCATTGGTTTAAAGAGTTTGAGAATGCGGGCTTAGCTGGAAACCATATTTTGGAGTCGCCGCATCCATTGATCTGGGTTGTGCAGAAAGCTCAGCCGGTGATGGTGGAGGGCATTGCGCGTCAGTATATCACTGGTAGCATGTGGCGCGGATACGACCGTGGCGAGCGCAGCATTTGTGGCATCCCTCTTCCAGACGGATTGAAAAATGGCGAGAAGTTGGATCAACTCTTAATTACACCTTCCACCAAGGGGATTCTTTCTGGCATCTCCGGCGTTCCTGAGAAGGACGATGTGGATGTTACTCGTCAGCAGATTCTTGATAACTATGAAGCTTTTGCCTTCCACGCCCCTGAAGATGTTTCTGGCTACGAAACGTTGCTCGCTGAGGGTTTCAAGATGATTTCGGATCAAGCAGCTAAGGCTGGTCAGTTGTTAGTCGATACTAAGTTTGAGTTTGGTTACATCCCGAATGCCTCAGGTGACGGTTACTCGATGATCTACATCGATGAAGTCGGCACGCTGGATTCATCGCGTTATTGGGATAGTAGTGCCTATGCGGACGGCAAGATTGTGGAGAACTCCAAGGAGATGTTCCGTAAGTTTTTGTGTGATTCCGTGCCAGATGCAGATGTGCTTTTGAATAAAGAGCGTATGGATGAACGCACAGAGATTGGCAAAACATTCAAAGTCCCCGTGGATGCGCTCATGGCCACCAGTGATCTTTATAAGAGCACGGCGCAGAAGCTAACTGGCAAGCCTGTTCCTGAAATCACGAATGCCCGTGAAGAGATTTTGGAGGCGCTTACGGCTTTCGGGATTGTGGATTGATTCTTTGTGCTTGATTCTTTGTGCTTGATTCTTTGCGTGACAGGGAGTCGACAGGCCGGGAGGCCTATCCTACTTTTCGTCACTGGCGATGGCTAGTCCGATGAAATCGAGGATGTCGCGGCGGCCGTAGGTTGTTTTGGCAGAGCAGGTGTAGACGCGGGGGAGTCCGGTGCAGTATTCGAGCATTTTTTCTTTAAACTGCTCAATGGTTTTTTGCACGGCGGCGGGTTTGACTTTGTCGGTTTTGGTATAGACTAAGACGAAGGGGATCTCGTATTCTACCAGCCATTTGGTGAACTCGAGGTCGATTTTTTGCGGCGTCAGTCGAGAGTCGATTAAGACAAAGACACAGCAGAGGTTTTCCCGCTGGGCAAGGTAGTCGGAAACAAATTGGTTGAATTTCCCCCGGGCCTGTCCAGATGCCTTGGCATATCCGTATCCGGGTAGATCCACTAATGTCCACTTTTTGTTGATTTTGAAAAAGTTGATGAGTCGGGTTCGTCCGGGTTTGCTCGATACGATGGCGAGGTCTTTGACATTGGTGAGCGTATTGATCAGCGAGGATTTACCGACGTTGGATCGGCCAATGAAGGCAAACTCAGGGAGTTCTGATTCTGGGCAGGCCTCGTAGTCGGGCGAGCTGATTTCAAAGGTGGCAGAGTGGATTTGCATGGTGGAAGTCGCGAAGTCGGGAAGTCTTGAGGTCTTGAGGTCGGGAATTAGTCTTTTTTGAGTAGGGATAGGCCGCGTTTGGTGAGTCGGGCCTTGATGGGGGGGGCTGTTTCTTCAGGTTTCCATCCTAAGCTTGGGGCTTCTTCGATAATTTCTTCGACCATGTCGTCTCGAAATACGCGAGGGCACTGGACGATAAGCATTTGACCTTTGGGGTTTTCGTTGAGTTCGATACTGACTTCGACGCCGCGTTCGGTGCTTCGTTTGATCCAGCGGTATTGAATATCGCAGAAACAGAGGAGTTCGCTTTTTTTAGGTGGTAGTGCCATGGGAAATGGAGAATGGAGCGCTATTATTGTTGATGCCTGCTACGCAGACAGGATTAACAGGATTTTTTTAAGATTTGACAGGATTATTAACCCTTAAAGTGAAGCTTTGGTGAGTGGGTCGGAGAAGTGGCTTGATTATAAGATAGCGCCGGGTTGGTAGTTGGCAGCTTCGGGGTAGGTTTGTTCAAGTTTACCGACTTCTGAGGCGAAGTGGCTGACCTGGCTTTGGGCGGTGCCGGTGTTTTGTCGTCCTTGAGTGAGAAGGGTGGCAAGATCTTCGGTGCTGAGTGGGATGCGGTCGTCGCTGGCGAGTCGCTCGAGAAGGTTGTTTTGTTTGATCGCTCCGGTGCGGAGGTCGTTGACGGTGGCGACGGCATGCTCTTTGATGACGTGGTGGGCGGTTTCGCGTCCTACGCCAGCTTTGACGGCTTCCATCATGATGGTGGTGGTCATGAGGAAGGGAAGGTAATGTTCGTTTTCGGCTTCGATGACGGCTGGGTAGGCATCCATTTGTCCGAGCACGGTGAGGAAGGTTTCGAAGAGTCCATCGAGGGCGAAAAAGGCATCGGGCAGCATGAGGCGGCGGACGACGGAGCAGGAGACATCACCTTCGTTCCACTGGTCCCCAGCGAGGCCTCCAGCCATGGTGACGTGGCCTTTGAGGATGACGTGGAAGCCATTGACGCGCTCGCAGGAGCGGGAGTTCATTTTGTGAGGCATGGCGCTGGATCCGGTCTGACCTTTAGCAAAGCCTTCACTGGCGGTTTCATTACCGGCCATGAGGCGAAGGGTGCGGCAGAGGGAGGATGGGCCGGAGGCAATATCGGCAAGCATGGAGACGGTGCGCATATCGAGGGAGCGTGGGTAAACTTGGCCGACGTTGGTGAAGACCTCCGGGATGCCGAGGTGGGTGCAGACTTTGGCTTCGAGCGAGGTCGCTTTTTCGGCATCGCCATCGAAGAGGGAAAGCTGATCCATCTGGGTTCCGACGGCTCCTTTGAGGCCTCTGACAGGGTAGGTGGAGATCAGGTGCTCAAGCATGCCTAGGGCGCTGAGAAGTTCTTCTCCATTCATGGCGATGCGTTTGCCAAAAGTGGTGGGTTGGGCCGCGACGTTGTGGGTGCGGGCTGTGATCATCAGGTCTTGCCACTGGAGGGCACGCTTTTTCATGCCGGCGAGGGTGGTGACCGCTTTGTTGCGAATGACGAGTAGTGAGCGGTAAACTTGGAGTTGCTCGACGTTTTCGGTGAGGTCGCGAGATGTCATTCCTTTGTGGATGTGCTCGTGGCCTGCGAGGTCGCAGAACTCTTCAATGCGGGCTTTGACGTCGTGACGGGTAATGCGCTCGCGCTCCATGATGGAGGGTAGATTGACTTGGTCTTTGACTGACTCGTAGGCGTGGATGGCTTCCTGTGGGATATCGATGCCAAGTTCTTTTTGAGCTTTCATCACCGCGATCCAGAACTCACGTTCAAGCACGATGCGGCCCTCGGCGGACCAGATTTCAGTGATAGCGGGGGAGGCGTAGCGTTCTGCTAGGATGTTGGGTATCATTTTTTTTAGAAGTAAGATGGAAGATGGAAGATGGAGTTAGGCTGTAGCTTTGATGATTTCTTTGACGAGGGGGGGGCCGTGGTAGATGAAGCCGGTGTAGATCTGGATGAGTTTGGCACCGGCTTTGAGTTTGGCTTGGGCGTGTTCGGCGTTCATGATGCCGCCTACGCCGATGATGGGGATCTGCTCGCCGAGGTGGCTGTAGAAGTCCGCGATGATGTCGGTGGCTTTGTCGGTGAGCGGGGCTCCTGATAGGCCTCCGGCTTGAGTTGAGAAATCGCAGCCTTCTACCTTGGTGCGGTCGAGGGTGGTGTTGGTGGCGATTAGGCAGTCGAGCCCGCCATCGAGAAAGACGCGGGATAGGTCTGCGATGTTTTGTGGCTCGAGATCGGGGGCTACTTTGAGGGCGATGGGAACACGGCGTCCGCTGGAGGCGGTGAGGATTTCCTGTTCTTTTTTCAGCGCCTCAATCAAGCGCGCCGTTTCGTCGGACGCTTGAAGGTCGCGTAGGCCTGGGGTGTTGGGAGATGAGATATTGACGGTTACGTAGTCGGCTACATCCCAGGCTCCTCGGAGGCAGGTGAGGTAGTCGGCGGTGGCGTTTTCGTTTGGGGTGACTTTATTTTTTCCTATATTAAAGCCGACGATGCCACCATTTTTGCGGAAGCTTTGTGAGGCTGCGACGTTGACGGTTCCTTCTTCGATGCCGACGTTATTAAAGCCCATGCGGTTAATGATGGCTTCTTCGGGGATGATGCGGAAGAGGCGGGGGAGTGGGTTACCAGGCTGTGGGCGGGGGGTGATGGTGCCAATTTCGATGTGCCCAAATCCGAGCCGACCGAGGGCGTCGATGCAGTTTCCTTGTTTATCGAGACCGGCGGCGAGACCAATGGCGTTAGGGAAGGTGAGTCCCATGCATTCGACGGGGTTTGAGCTTGGGATTTTTCCCGACAGCAAACCTAGGATCCGATAGGTTTCTAGCATACGCAGGTAGCGCATGGAGAAGTGATGCACGTCTTCGGCATCGAAACGGAAGAGTTGGTTGCGGACGAATCTGTATTGGCAGCGGGTCATGGGAAATGGGGCGTTTTATGGGTGTTAGTAGAGGGTTTTACGGGGGGCGGGATTGGCGGGTGGGGTCTCTGGATGGTCATCTTTGGGGATGCTTTCGAAGTCGCCCTTTTCGCAGCAGCGGACAAACCCTTCGGCGTAGCTCTTGAGTCCATCCCAACTTTTGCGAATATCGGCGGCTTCGTCAGGGGTGATGGAGTTGTCCAGAGCGGCCTGGGAAATACGCTCCAATAGGTGGGAGAACTGACCGACGATTTCGTGGGTCGCGGGCAGGACCTTGTAGTCCTCTGAGTTGGAGACGGTGGGGTTTTTGACAAAATAACCACCGCATTGCTCGCTGAGCCATTCGATGATGAGCTGGTGCTGGGTGTTGTCGTGGATCTCGACGATGCGGTCGAGCGGGTTACGGCTGCCCGATCCAGTGTCGGATTGCTCCTGTGCCCATTTATAGACAAGGGAAAGGGACACTCCCAGCTCGGAGGCGATGGCTTTGGGGCTGCTTTGGTCGAAAGCTTCTTTAAGGACCTCATGAGATTTCATACTGGCGAGAACGTAGGCAGATTAGTCTTGGCTGGCAAGCTTCGGGATATTGAATTCGAAAGCCGCTCATTGAGCTTGAGACGGGAATGGCGCGGGAAATTGAGAGGGGTGATGTTTTTTAGAAAAATGAAATGAATCCATTGCTTCCAAGCCTAAACGAGCGTATGCTGGCGTCGAACTACCGAGGCATTCCTGCACAGGTGGTGTGTGCTCGTCAATTTACTCTCTCATCACTTCGTGTCTTCTGATTCCTCCAAGCCCGTAGAAACCTATAAGGTGATGCTGTTACTTGCGTCTCTTGTGCTGGTGGTAGGAGGGTTGCAGGCTGCCAGAGATTTTTTCATTCCTGTCTGTCTGGCCTTCTTTTTAGCGGCGGTGAGTTTTCCCATTATGAATTGGCTTCGTGAGCACCGGGTGCCACGGTTTTTTGCGGTGTTGACGACGGTCGGAGTCGTGTTTGCTTTTTTGACGGCGTTTATTGTGGGGTCGGCGATGTTGATTTCAGATCTTTCTGAGGGTGACCGATTGGAGTTGTATGGCAGTAAATTGTATATGGTGGCATTGGATGCTGGTGCTCAACTCGAGGAGTGGCAGGTCGAAGGGGCTCAGGAGGAGATTAAAAAATTTCTAACGGTTGATCAAATTGTTGATTTCTTCAAAGACAACATCACCTCATTGCTGGGCAGTGTGTTGGACACCCTGAAGGTTTCCGCCATTGTGTTAATTTTGCTGGTTTTCATGCTGAGTGAAGCTCGGATTTTTAGTCGGCGATTTGAGGCGATTGTTGAGGCCAAGGGGCCGAACCTTCAACGTATGCTGAGTGCTACACGTGATATTCAGAAGTATCTGGGTATTAAAACGTTGATTAGCATCGCTACGGGCGGGTTCGCGGGGCTGCTCTGTTGGGCGGCTGAGATCGATTTTCCCTTGCTGTGGGGGTTGCTGGCTTTTGCACTGAACTACATCCCGGCGGTGGGTTCGATTATTGCGGGCGTTCCTCCGATGTTGTTGGCGTTGCTTACGCATAATGTGAATCATGCCATTGCCGTCGGTTGTGGTTACCTTGTCATCAATGGGTTTTTAGGAAACTTCATGGAGCCCGCACTGCTGGGTCGCCGGTTTGGATTGTCGACGGTGGTGATTGTGATTTCCGTCTTATTCTGGGGCTTCCTTTGGGGACCCGTGGGCATGCTTTTGGCTGTGCCATTGACGATGATGGTCAAGGTGGGGCTGGATAACAGTGCCGAGCTACGCTGGCTAGGTGTTGCCATCAGTCAGGGGAAAAAGGATACCATGGAGCAAGAGCGTAGGATTATTAAAGAGTCAGCTAAAAAGAAAACGAAGCCAGCCAAGGAAGATCAGGCTGTGGATTCGGCTGAGGCTTCTGTGGTAAGCGGGGATGGGAGCTAGGTGTTTTGCTCTTGTGGGGGTGATCACTGATAGGCCGTTGATCGATTTGGAATCGGTCACCTTACTGTTGCGCGAAGTATTAGTCGAGGTAATGCTTTGCTTATGAAAGGTGGGACTTGAGGCTGGAAGCCTCGGTCACTGGAGGCCGATGACAAACCGGTTATACAAAAAGCCCCGTCTCTTGGAGAGAAGGGGCTTTGGGGTATTTGGTTGTTTTGAGTGTTGTTGTTATGGAAGCTGGGTGCTGCCCATGAGGAAGCGGTCGCATTCGCGAGCCGCGCCTCGGCCTTCGTTGATGGCCCAAACGACGAGACTTTGGCCTCGGCGCATGTCGCCGGCGGCGAACACTCCTTCGACATTTGTGGTGTAAACCTCGTGGTCTGCTTTGACGTTGCTGCGAGGATCGGTGTCGAGTTTGAATTGATCGATGATCTTTTTCTCGGGACCCATGAAGCCCATCGCGAGCAGGATCAACTGAGCGTCAATCGTGCGGATGGTTCCGTCGGTTTCTTGGGGGACGAAGCGACCTTGCGTATCTTTGCCCCAAGTGATGTCCACCACTTCGAGACCAGTGACGTTGCCGTCATCGTCTTTGAGTATGGATTTGGTCATCACTAGATATTTCCGAGGATCGGAGCCTTGAACGGCTTCGGCCTCTTGTTGTCCGTAGTCCATTTTGTAAACCTTGGGCCACTCTGGCCATGGGTTGTTTTCGGCACGTTCGTGAGGGGGCATCGGCATGATTTCCAGCTGGCTCACACTCTTGCAGTTCTGGCGGAGGCTCGTGCCTACGCAGTCGGTTCCGGTGTCACCTCCGCCGATGACGATCACGTTTTTACCTGTGGCATTGAGCTCAGGGTTGGAGCCGTCAAAATCATGATCGAGTTGGTGCTGGGTGTTGAGCGTGAGAAATTCCATGGCCTGATGGACGCCTTTGGCATCGCGACCATCGATGGGTAGATCACGGGCTTCGGTAGCGCCGCAGCAGAGAATCACAGCGTCGAAGTCTTTGCGAAGTCGGCTAGGCGTCCACTCGTTGTCCTTGGAGATAAAGACGTTGCACTTGAAGGTGATGCCTTCCTCTTCCATGAGGGTGACGCGGCGGAGCACGATCTCTTTTTTGTCGAGTTTCATGTTAGGAATGCCATACATGAGCAATCCGCCTGGGCGGTCGGCACGTTCGAAGACGGTGACGGTGTGGCCAGCTTTGTTGAGCTGGTCCGCAGCGGAGAGTCCGGCAGGGCCTGATCCGACGATGGCGACAGTTTTTCCAGTGCGTTTTTCAGGAGGCTGCGCAGTCATCAGTCCGTCTTCCCAACCTCTATCGGAGATCGAGCACTCGATATTTTTGATCGTCACAGGCGGCTCGATGGAGCCAAGCACACAACCGCCTTCGCAGGGAGCGGGGCAGACCCGGCCTGTGAAGTCGGGGAAGTTGTTGGTTTTGAGGAGGCGGGTGAGAGCTTCGTCCCAGCGGCCACGATAAACGAGGTCGTTGAACTCGGGGATGAGGTTGTTGATCGGACATCCGCTAGACATGCCGCCGAACATGAGTCCGGTGTGGCAGTAGGGCGTGCCGCAGTCCATGCAGCGAGCCGCTTGGGTGGAAACGGCTTTGTCGTCGCGCACGTCATGAAACTCTTTCCAGTCCTTGATCCGCTCAAGTGGCGGGCGGTCAGGAATGGTTTGACGTTTAAATTCTAAAAATCCAGTTGGTTTTCCCATGGTGTTAAATTAGTTAAAAGTTATTGGTTATTAGTTATTTAGTTTCCAGCTAGTGCGTTGGCTTCGAAGGCGGCGAGGATGGCATCGTCTCCTGAGAGGCCACTTTCTTCGGCTTTTTTGACGGCGTTGAGCACGCGTTCGTAGTCGGCGGGCATGACTTTAAGCATCTTCTTGAGTGACTCATCCCAGTTATCCAAGATGAATTGTCCTTTGACGCTGCCGGTGTAATCGACGTGTTTTTGGATGCGGGCTTTGACTTCCTCAATCTCGCTGTCTTCGCAGTCAGCTAGGTTGTAGAGGTTGGACATGGCATCGTTGTTTTTCGATTCGAAGTCGCCATGTTCATTATAGATGTAACCTACACCGCCAGACATGCCAGCGCCGAAGTTACGTCCTGTGCCACCGAGGATGGTGACGGTGCCTCCGGTCATGTATTCGCAGGCGTGATCGCCAACGCCTTCGATGACGGCGTGGACACCGGAGTTACGAACGCAGAAGCGCTCTCCGGCAACACCTGCCATGTAGGCTTCACCGGAAGTCGCGCCGTAGAAGGCGACGTTACCGACGATGATGTTCTGATCAGCGACGAGCTCAGGAAGCGAGTTTTTCGGTGGGTAAACGATGATTTTTGCACCGCAGACACCTTTTCCGATGTAGTCGTTGGAGTCGCCTTCGAGTTCGAGAGTCATGCCGCGTGGGCAGAACGCACCGAGACTTTGTCCGGCGCTGCCGTTGAACTTCAGATGGATCGTGCCCTCGGGGAGGCCGGCCGCACCGTGGTGACGACTGATTTCCGCTCCGGTGATGGTTCCGACCACGCGGTTGACGTTGGTGATCGGGAGTTCAGCGTAAACTTTTTCGTAAGTCTCGATGGCTGGGCGGCAAAGTTCGAGGATGGTGGTATTGTCCAGCGCTTTGTCCAAGAGGTGATCTTGGGTTTGCTGGGCGTAGGTTCCCACCTCGGGGCCCACTTTGGGACGGTAGAGGATCTTCGAGTAGTCGAGTCCTTGAGCCTTCCAGTGGTCAATGGCTTTGTTCATCTGCAGGCGATCACAGTGACCGACCATTTCGTTGATGGTGCGGTAACCGAGCTGTGCCATGATTTCGCGGATTTCCACGGCGACGAAGTTCATGTAATTGACGACGTTTTCGACGGCTCCGTTGAATTTTTTACGGAGATCGATGTTCTGGGTGGCGATGCCAACTGGGCAGGTGTTTTTGTGACACACGCGCATCATCAGGCAACCGAGGGTGACGAGAGGGGCGGTGGCAAAGCCAAACTCCTCAGCTCCGAGCAGAGCGCCGATGACGACATCGCGGCCCGTTTTGAGTTGTCCGTCGGTCTCGAGAATCACGCGGCTCCGGAGGTTATTGAGGAGGAGTGTCTGGTTGGTTTCAGCCAATCCAAGTTCCCATGGCGATCCTGCATTCTGGATGGAGGAGCGTGGACTTGCACCTGTTCCTCCGTCGTGGCCGGCAATGAGGATGACGTCGGCTTTCGCCTTGACCACGCCTGCGGCGATGGTTCCTACTCCGACTTCCGATACCAGTTTCACGTTGATGCGGGCATCTGTGTTGGCATTCTTGAGGTCGTGAATGAGTTCCGCCATATCCTCGATGGAGTAAATATCGTGGTGTGGAGGAGGGGATATGAGTCCGACACCTGGGGTGGTTCCCCGGCATTTGGCAATCTGTGGAAGCACTTTGTGGCCTGGAAGTTCTCCACCTTCACCGGGCTTGGCACCCTGGGAGATTTTGATTTGAATTTCGCGGGCGCTAACGAGGTAGTTACTGGTGACTCCGAATCGGCCACTGGCAACCTGCTTGATGGCGCTCTTCTTGGAGTCGCCTCTTTCGTTGGTCCAGCGGAAGCGGTAGGCTTCTTCGCCACCTTCACCGGTGTTGGATTTGCCGCCGAGACGGTTCATCGCCACAGCGAGTGCTTCGTGAGCTTCGGCGGAAATGGACCCGTAGGACATCGCGCCGGTTTTGAAGCGTTTGACGATGCTGCTGACGGGTTCGACTTCTTCCAATGGAATGGCTTTATCGGGATCGAGCTTAAACTCCATGAGTCCACGCAGGGTGCAGAGTCCTTTGGATTGTTCGTTGATGAGGCTGGAGTATTGGCGGAACACTTCCATGTCACCAAGCTTGGTGGACTGCTGGAGAAGGTGAATGGCTTGTGGGCTGAAGAGGTGACGCTCACCGGTGGCACGCCACTGGTAGATGCCGCCTGTGTCGAGTCCCTCGTTTTCCACTTCGCGCGTTTTGTAGGCATCGTCGTGACGCATTTTGGTTTCACGGGAAATGGTTTCAAGGCCGATGCCTCGGACGCGTGATGTGGTGCGGGTGAAATACATGTCGATCACCTCGTGGTTGAGGCCGATGCATTCGAAGATCTGCGCGCCTCGGTAACTAGCGACCGTGGAGATGCCCATTTTCGACATGGTTTTGATTACACCTTTGATCGATGCGTAGAGGTATTTTTTCGTCGCGGTAGCGTGGTCCATGTCCAGCTCTTTGTCGTCGCACATTTCGGCGAGTGTATCGATGGCGAGGTAGGGGTTGATGACATCTACGCCGTATCCTAGAAGGACGGCGAAGTGGTGGACTTCGCGAGGTTCTCCGGATTCGAGCACGATGGAGACTTTCGTCCGTGTGCCTTGGCGGATCAGGTGGTGGTGCAGTCCGGCCACGGCGAGAAGCGCGGGGATGGCTGCTTTTTTCTCGTTCATTCCGCGGTCGGAAAGAATGAGCACATTGTCACCGTGAAGGATGGCGGTGTCGGCGGCTTTGAAAAGCTTATCGAGTGCTTTCTTGAGTGAGTATCCTGAGACTTCGGTGAGTTGCTCGGCATCATCGGAAACGTGCGGGTTGTCGACGTGGCCAGGGAGTTGACCTACGGCGAGTCCGGCGTCGATTGTTTCTGGACGATAGAGAATCGGCAGGGTCTCGGCCTGGAAGCCATCGATATCGAGATCGCGCAGGCTGGCGAGTTCGTTGTTGTCGATGATCGGGCTTTCAAGGCGGATCATGCGGCAGTTTTCTGGTCCGGGGTGGAGGATGTCGTTCTCTGAACCCACAAAAGTAATGCTGGAGGTGATGAGTTCCTCACGGATCGGATCGATCGCGGGGTTGGTCACCTGAGCGAAAAGCTGGCGAAAGTAGTTGTAAAGAAGCTGTGGTTTATCGGACAGGACCGCAATTGGTGTGTCGTTACCCATGGCACCAATCGGCTGAACTCCGCTGGTGGCTGATGGCCCAAGGATGAACTTCTTATCTTCATAAGTGTATCCGAAGGCTCGGTTGCGCTGGATGAGATCGTGACCGGTGATGGTTGCCTTGGTTTTTCCTTTGGCGAGGTCTCCAAAGAAGACGCGGTTTTCTTCCAGCCATTTGGCGTAGGGTTGTTCCGCGGCGATTTGCTCTTTGATTTCGGCATCGTCGATGATGCGGCCTTCCTTCGTATCCACGAGGAACATGCGGCCTGGCTCGAGGCGTCCTTTTTTGACGACGGTGGCGGGGTCTACTTTGACCACTCCGACTTCGGAGGCCATGATGACCATGTCGTCGTTAGTGACGTAGTAGCGGGATGGGCGGAGGCCGTTGCGGTCGAGGATGGCGCCGATGGATACGCCGTCACAGAAGGCGATGGAGGCTGGGCCGTCCCAGGGCTCCATAAGGGTGGCATTGTATTCGTAGAAGGCTTTTTTGCCATCGCTCATGTGCTGATGCTTTTCCCATGGCTCGGGGATCATCATCATGATCGCTTGCGGAAGCGAGCGTCCGGAGAGCACGAGAAACTCCAGGCAGTTGTCAAACATGGCGGAGTCTGAACCGTCATCGCGGATGATCGGCAGAAGTTTATCGAGGTCCTTGCCGAGCACGCCGCTGGCGAGAAGTTTCTGGCGTGCCTGCATCCAGTTGGCGTTGCCGCGCATGGTGTTGATCTCACCATTGTGAGACATGTATCGGAATGGCTGGGCGCGGGGCCAACTTGGGAAGGTATTGGTGCTGAAGCGGGAGTGAACCAGCGCCATGGCAGATTCCATGTCCTCGTGTTGGAGGTCGGGGAAGTAGTCTTTGAGCTGCCACGTGGTCAGCATGCCTTTATAGACGATGGTGCGGGCGGAGAGAGTGACGGTGTAGAAGTGTTCGGTGCCGCTGGTTTCGCAGTAGCGGACAGATTGGGATGTGCGGCGGCGCAGCACGTAGAGCTTGCGTTCGAAATCGAGATCGCAGGTGGTTTCCTCTGGGCGGGCGATGAAGATTTGCTTCATTTGTGGTTCGCACTCGCGGGATGCCTTGCCGAGGATGTCGCTATTAGTGGGCACGTCACGCCATCCTATGACGCTGAAGCCTTCTTTCTTGGCTGTCTTTTCGTACATTGCCATGGCGCTTGCGCACTCATCGGCATCAGGAGAAAGGTTGATGAATCCCACGGCATACTGGCCTTCGTCTGGAAGGGTGAAGCCGAGTTCTGGAGTGACGGTTTTGAAAAATTTGTGAGGAAGTTGGAAAAAGAGACCTGCGCCGTCGCCGGTGGCGGCATCACAGCCAGTGCCACCTCGGTGGTCCATGTTGACGTTCATTTCTAGAGCGCCTTGAATAATCTTGTGTGACTTTTGGCCTTTCAGGTGGCAAAGGAAACCGACGCCGCATGAGTCATGTTCGTTGGCTGGATCATAAAGTCCCTGGGCTTCAGGGAGACCGAGTGTCTGTAGTGTTTTTTTGGTTTTCTTCTCCGACATAAAAATAAAGTGGTTAAAGGATGGGGTGAGCTTCTTTTTTTGAGGCTCTCGATCTGATTTCTGGGTTTTAAGGTGCGTGCTTTCAGTGGAAACAGTGGCGCATTTTCGAATAGTTACCGCGCTTTTCAGCCGTAACGAGTTCGGAATCTGCCCTAGTACATTATAAAAGTATAGGGTAAATGCTAAAATGGAATGAGTTGTGTCATTTGAACTCAGATTTTGAGCGCCAAGTAGCTATGGATGCAAAAAAACATATACCCGGTCTTCCGTTAGGGTCGAGAAGGCTCGTTATGGAAGGTAAAGTTAAGGTGCAAATGCCGTGCTTGTGGGAGAGACTCTCATGCGCGCTCATAACCCGGCGGAAACCATGCAGCAGTGGCTGGATCTACGGGTGTAGAGTGGATACGCTTTAGTGCGTCCTTTCTTTCTCTGCCTCGGCAACTAAGGCGGTAATGGCGGCTTCCATGCGTTCGCCACGCAGTCCCTTGTGGCGGATCACGCCTTTGTGGTCGATGAGATAAATTGTCGGCCAAGCGTTGATGCCCCATGAGAGGGAGATTTTTCCATTGGTGTTGATGTCTGCGAAGTTTCGCCAAGTTACGGTGCCATCGGCAACGAGTTCTTGAAGGCGTTTTTTAGAATCGCTGTTCACCCCGATGATGGAGAAGGGGCGACCTTGGAAGTCCTTCACGAGCGACCGCTCGTGAGGAAGCATCATTTTACAGGGGCCTCACCAGATACCCCAGAAGTCTAACAGGACGACGCGCCCTCGGTAGTCGCTGAGTTTGAAGGGCTGGCCTTTTTCATCAGCTCCGGTGATATCAGGGGCTGTGTGGCCGATGCCGAGATGATCCATGACGAAGATTTGTCCCTTCACCTGCTTGTAGAGGGCGGGGTTGTTTTTTTCAAGGTCGGGCCACGTGAAGAGTTCGCGCATGAGGGCTGTGCCTTCTGCCTTGGTGTCATTATAATAACGTAGTTGGGTGGCCAGCATGTAGGTGGCTCCCTGGCGGATACGTTCATTGGAGACTACCTCAATCAAATGGCGTAGTCCGGCCCGCCCCTTAATCCCCATGCGGGCGTAGCTCTGGGTGAGCTTGCCCATTGAGCGGCTGTGCTTGTAGTGGGTGAGGAGGAGGTTGGCGAATTTTTTGTGCTCGGCACCCTGCGAATGGGAAAGTGCCCAGACTAAGCCTGTTTCGATCCCTGCGGCTTTCGGGTTTTTTTTGGCAAGCTTGAGAATCAGGGAGGTAGCTACTGTGGGGTCAGGTTGTGTTTTAAAAAGAATGCGCTGCTTGTTAGGGTCTCTCTCTGCATTGAGCTTGCGGGTGAACTCGGCGGATTTTTTGTCGTAGTCCTTGGTGAGCGATTCAATTTGTGTTTGTGCAGAGGTTTTTATTTCGCCCGTTGTCACGGGTACGAGGTGGATGGCTTGGCCGCCGTTGTTAGCCATGGTGGCGTGGATCACCGTCTTGGAGGTGACGATCATGGTGGTGATGACGAGTTTCTTGGACTCGGTGTTTCCCTTGCCTTTGCCGCTGGGATCGATGGGTACGTTCAGCACTGAGGGATCGTCTGAGTAAATGGTGGCGGTGTATTTTCTCCCGGGGGTGAGGAAGGTGAGGGGGATGTCCGTCTTGCGGGGTTTGACGGCATTCATTGTGCCGACGAACCATGAGTCGCCCTTGCGGCGGGCGATAGTGATGAATTCGCCGATCTCACCTTGAATGACGTGTTTCTGATCCCACACGGTGGGCAGTGCGCGGAAGAAGGCGAGGTAGTTTTCTTTTCCGGTGAATTGTTTAGGTTGGTCATACCAGTAGAGCGTCTGGAGCGGGCTGTAGTAAACGACGGAGGCGGCCATCTGGTGGGGCCAGCTCATTTTTAAGCTGGTCGAGTGCCAGCACATGGTAAAATCAGATGGGCCACACATGGCACGGAGGAAGGCGGTATCGAGATCCTGTTTTGGTGTTGGTTTCGCTTCATTGCCACGGATGCCTTCCATGGTTAGGAAATTGGGAAACGTGCGTTCGGCTCCCGTAGGGCGGTATTCATCGTGAGCGTCCACGATCATCTGGTACTTGGCCGCCTTGGCAACCGCGTCGTGCAGCCAGGCAGTCCATTCTTGGGAACCAACTTGGACAAAGCCGTATTTGAGTCCGGCGATGCCCCATTTTTTGTAGAGCGGGAGGATTTCATCAAGCTGCTGTTCCAGATGGCGGCGGTTCACGTAAACGATCACCCCTAATCCCTTGCTCTTTCCGTAAGCGATCACATCGATAAGATCTTGCTGGGTGTATCCACCGCGTGAGCGCGAGGGCGTCACGGTCTTTGGATCTGATTCCTCTTTGCGCTCGTCGCCGTACCATCCGGCATCAATCTCTACGTAATCGAGGCCCAGTCTTTCTGCTAGGTCGATCATGGACTTGCCTCCTTTCTTAGTGATGGTCACATCGCGCATCTGTTTTCCGGGTTTGATCCAAGAGGTGTTTCCGATTCTGTTAGGTGGGCTAAGGTTGAGGAGAAGGTAGTTCCGCTGAAGGAGTTCGCTGGGAGTGGTGGCTACCATCAACACGCGCCAGGGTGTGTTGTAGGGTGTTTTAATTGTGGCCGGGCTACTGAGGCGGCTGACCACGGCGTGTGGCGCGCGTTTGTCGAGTCCTACCCGCATGCGGGGAAAATCGATCAGCCCGGCTTCTAACACAGAGAGGTAAGTGCCCGAGGTGGTTTTCATGACGAAGGGTCGCTCGTAGGCGTGTTTGGGATTCAGCTTGGAGAGTGGTTTTTGTTCATAGGTTCCCTGCGCATTCCGCGTGATCCAGGCCTGATGATCTCCGGCAAAACGGAACTGGGTGTTTTCACTCTTAACCGTCAGTTCCGTGAAGGCTGTCTGCTTAGGGAAGGTGGTGCGGTAGGCGATGCCTTCGTCGTAGGCTCGGAAGGTCAGTGTGAGAATACGCGGCGGTGTTTGGCTGTCCTGGAGAGTTACTTTCGTTTCATTGTAATGGTTTCGGTATTCGGAGGCCTCTCCGTAAACGGGTTTCCAGGTGCTATCGTGTTTATCGGTGGTGACCTTGAGTATTTTGAACCCGCCGTCGAGAGCTGCGGCATCCTTCAGCGTAAAGCCAAGCTGGGAGTCCTGCATCACGGTGTTGCCCTTGTAGTCGATTTTCCAGAACAGGCCTCCTTTGACGGAGGGGGAGTCCTTCACGGAAAAATGCACGGCCAGTTCACCATTCGGGGAGATGGTGGTTTTTTGCGGTTGGGCATGGGCGATTGATGCCCCGGCGAGCAGGGCGATGATGGTTAAATATGATTTCATAGCTTGTATTTGTGGTGTGGGTGTTGATTTATGGAGTATATCCTGATCCTGGAGCGGGAAATATCGAGGAAAAAAATCCTGCGAATGGATTCATAATTTATCTTATGAAACATGAACGAATCATCTTCCGTATCAGAGAGCAGGTTCAAAAAACGATCATGAAAAAACCATCCATTACACGCTGCCTCCTGTGCAGTGCCGCATTTGTCGTCGCCATTACTACTGGAACCACTGGAAAAGCGGATGATACCGCAAGTTCTCCACCCAAGGCGGATTCCCGCATGGAGTGGTTTCGTCAGGCTAAGTTTGGAATGTTCATCCATTGGGGTGTTTACGCCGTCCCCGCAGGTAAGTGGAAGGGTAAAGATAGCCATGGAGAATGGATCCAACTCACCGGGAAAATACCTAACAAGGAGTATGAGGAATTTCCCAAACAGTTCAACCCGGTGAAATTCGATGGCAAGGAATGGGCGGGCATCGCCAAGCAGGCAGGGATGAAGTATATGGTGATTACCGCAAAGCACCACGATGGATTCTGCATGTATGATAGCAAGGAAACTGAATACGACATCGTGCAAGGTTCGCCTTATGGGAAAGATCCTATGAAGTCACTCTCCAAGGCATGCCGTGATGCGGGTATGACCTTTTGTTTTTACTACTCGACGGTGGACTGGCACCACCCGGAATACCCAGCCAAGTATTCTCAACGCGAGTTTCACGGCAACCCTAACCCCGAGGCAAACATGGCCAAGTATGCGGACTACATGCACGCGCAGGTCAAGGAGCTGCTGACGGACTACGGTCCGATCGGCCTCATGTGGTTCGACGGCGGGGGTTCGCTCAAGAAGAACCCTCGGAAAGCAGAACTCCTAAAAGGTAAAAGTCTTGTCAAGATGATGCACAAAATCCAGCCGAACTGCCTGATCAACAATCGTTTGGGATACGGTGAGGATTACGGAACCCCCGAGCAACACATCCCAAAGGGTATGCTCAACAAACCCTTCGAGGTCTGCATGACTCTCAATAAACACTGGGGGTATAACCAAGCAGACGATCACTGGAAATCGGCAAAAACCATCCTGCACAACCTTGCCGATATTTCTCATAAAGGTGGGAACTACCTCTTAAATGTCGGCCCCACCGCCGAGGGGAAGATCCCTGAAGAGTCTGTTAGGATCTTAGAAAAAGTAGGCCGCTGGATGGCGATGAACAGTGATTCGATCTATGGTACGACGAGGAGCATCTACCCAGATATCCCCGCTTGGGGGCGTATCACCACCAAGGAGAAGCAACTCTAT
This sequence comes from uncultured Verrucomicrobiales bacterium, assembly GCA_964398555.1. Lineage (GTDB taxonomy): Bacteria > Verrucomicrobiota > Verrucomicrobiia > Verrucomicrobiales > Akkermansiaceae > Oceaniferula. Next base: position 452 of record CAYNNY010000048.1, on the reverse strand, counting down.
CTGCATGTTTTCAAACGCCCCAAGGATGGTATCATCCACCTGCCAGCGGGCACGAGAGCTATTCTTTCCGGCCGCCTACTTGCAGCACCCCAGACCCAAGTTCAGGTTACCCATCAGGGTGAGGAATTCCTCGTGAAACTCCCCGAGACACTTCCCGATCTCGTCAACACGGTTGTGGTATTACAAACGCGCTGATGCTATCTGGAATCCGTCTCACAGGTGGGGATGGGGCGCATAAAAAATGTTTTTTCAGGTGCTGTAAAAAGACAAACAAGAACTAAAATGAGGGTTACAATGTGACTACTTCATTATAAATTCTTCGGAAACACTGATGGATTCTTGTGATTTGCTGCCTCACTAGCAGATTGGCAGAAAAATGTGCGTCATCGTGGGTTGAATTGATTTGAATAGCGGTGCCGTTGCACTAAATTGCGTGTTTGACATCATTTTTT
>CAYNNY010000047.1:14952-18620 GCA_964398555.1 uncultured Verrucomicrobiales bacterium | reverse complement strand
AGTCAGGAGTCAGGAGTCAGGAGTCAGGAGTCAGGAGTCAAGTAAGGGGAGAGGTATTAGCAGAAATCGAAGAGTGTTTCCAGCCTCCTTTCAGGAGGCGGATGTGTTTGTTATCGAGTCCCAGGGTCGTTGACCCTGGGCTGGAGGCCGTCATCCCTTTGGGATGGGTTGGGATCTGTGGTATTACCGAAAGGGTTGTCACTGTAGCCAAGTCACGCGTTGAACTGAGATGGGCGCCCCGACCCCTGATATTGACTTCTCGCGTGCTATCGATAGAGTGCTAATATCCTATTGGATATTATGGAGGAGATCATTGGTGGCTTAAAAACAATTTGGCCGTATGTGCTGACAGCGGTGCATATTGTCGGTGCGTGTGCAGTGACGGTGCATGCGATTTTGCGGAAGCATGATATCCGGGCGGCGATTGGGTGGATTGGTTTGGCTTGGCTTTCCCCGATTATCGGAACGGTGGCCTACATGGTGTTAGGTATTAACCGCATTCAGCGCAAGGGGGTGTCGCTCGGGCTGATGGGCGCTTGGGATCACGACATCAAGCAGGTAATGACCAGTGAGGAGGAGTCCCGTGTTCACAAACTTGGCCACACTCACCCCACATTTTTTAGCTTGGGTCATCTTGGAGAACAGGTGACGGGGAACAAGCTATTGCTAGGAAATGCTGTTTTACCTCTGGTCAATGGTGATGCTGCGTATCCGGAAATGCTGGCCGCCATCGATGCCGCGAAGGTTTCTGTGGCGCTGAACAGTTACATTTTTGATAGCGATGAGGTGGGCGAGAAGTTTCTCTCTGCGCTCAAGCTGGCACAGGATAGGGGCGTGGAGGTGCGGGTGATGATCGATGGCGTGGGGGCGAAATACAGCAAACCCTCGATGGTGGACCGACTCAAAAAAGAGGGCGTCCACGTGGCGGCTTTTCTTCCCTCTAGGATGCCATTGGCATTGCCGTATGCGAATTTACGGAATCACCGTAAGATCCTCGTAGTCGATGGCACGATCGGATTCACCGGCGGCACCAATATCCGGATTGATCATTGCCTCAAACGTGATCCCAAATTTCCAGTGGCTTGCTTGCATTTTAAAATCGAAGGTCCGGTGGTGTCTGAGTTGCAGGAGATGTTTGCCATCGACTGGGCATTCACCACGGGTGAATCATTGATCGGTCCCACCTGGTTTCCTCCCCTTACGCGCTGCGGTCCCGTAGGTGCCCGGGGCATCCCAGATGGGCCGGATGAGGATCTGGATAAAATCAGTGAAATCGTCCTGGGTGCTTTGGCCGTGGCGAGCAAGCGGGTGCGGATTACCACCCCGTATTTTCTGCCTGATGCCTCGATTCTTAACGCGCTTACGGTTACCGCGATGCGTGGAGTGGAGGTGGACATCATTATCCCATCCAAAAATAACATTGCTATCATGAACTGGGCGGTGATCCCGCAGTTGCCCCATTTGATTAAAAAAGGCTGCCGTATTTACATGAGTCCCCCACCCTTCGATCATACCAAGCTCTTGGTGGTGGATGGGCTTTGGTCACTGATCGGCTCCACGAACTGGGATCCACGCAGTATGCGGCTGAACTTTGAATACAACATCGAGTGTTATGATGAAACGCTGGCGGGAGAGCTGGATGAAGTCATCGATCAAAAATTAGCCCGGTCGCATCGCGTCACCGTGGAGGAAATCGAATCGCGCCCACTTCTCATCCAACTCCGCGATGGGGCAGCGCGACTATTTTCTCCGTATCTTTAGTGAGGCTTCTGGTGTAGCGGGCATCTAATGAGAGGTGGGGGTTGAGTAAATCAGGAGCAGCGCCAAACAGCCCGATAATCAGGATATCTCTGGATGAGAGGGGTGCGGATCTCTTTTCTGGCTTACGGTATGCGCGAGCACATATCCCCGCAATAATCGCGGGAATAAGGGTGTGAGTGACGGTGTTCATTGATCGACTACTACCTATTCCTACCACCAGGCTTCCACCTGCATACCGAAGGAGAGTCCGTCCGTATCCATGCCGTAGCTGTTGGGTGCGATGTATCCTTCGAGAGAATCATCCCACATGGCATAGGTGACAAAGAGGCGTAAGGCTGGACGTGACATAATATCCCTGGCTGGTGTGATCTGCGGGGCGAAGGTGAATTTGTAAAGGTTACCGGATGGCGTATCAAAGCCATCGACATGATCAACACCCGCTTCCAGAGCGAGGCTGAAGTAGTCGTTGATATTGTATTGCCCGCGTACACCCCCGGAGACCCAGCTGTTACGTGAGTTGACATCGGCGCCAATATCAGCTTCATCCCAAACAAAGGTGGCCTGCATTCCCCACCTGTCATTAGGTTGATAGACAAGGTCTTGGGTCAGGCGGAAGTGCCAAGCGTCATCAGGATCGATCATCAATGCTGGGTCGCCTGGATCTGGTAGAGTCAGGAAGGAGTAGTCGGCTTGAGTGGATCGAAAATTAGCCGACGATCCAAATCCATACTGAACCATGGTTTGGCTGTATCCCCCGCAAATGGTTGGGATACGGTAACCTAAACCGAACGCGGCACCCGTCGAGGCGTCGACACTGACATTGTTACCATTGGGTGAGTCCAAGTCGTCCGTTTGGGAAATAGAGACCCAGACCAATCCCTCACCTCCTGGCAGCTTGATATCAGACAAGCGGAAGTCTAAACTGTTTTTGTTATCGGTTTCATTGAGTTCCTCAGATGCGTTGGAGTTTAGGCTATCCACATTCCCCCCGAGCCAGGCGACAGAAAGTTTTCCCACTCCAACATCCATGTTTTCAACACCACCACCGTAACCACTCATATCCATGTAGAAAAAGTCAGTCATGTGGATATCCATTTGTCCATAAAACCGCTGCCCAGCCCAGAATTCAGCTTCGGGTTGTGCTTCCCAAACACCTTTGGCTGAGCCGTAAGCTTCCCTGACGGTGAGGTCGGTGGTGAAATTTTGATCGCCGGTCGCGATGACGTAGGCCGGACGAAAGTGAATGGCAAACTCGGTTCCTGGTGACAAGTCTAACCCGGGAAATGTATAACCAAATGCGGTTTCGATGTAGGTTTCCGTTTCGTTACCCAATCGGTATTTGGATCCGGCCCCAGGAGCTTTAAAAGCTTCCATACTATCGCCATCCCCATTGACTCCATAGCCTGCCCGGAAATAGCCATTGAAGGTGAGGCCCGTGGTGACCTTTTCAAAATTGAACCCATCCGGGATGGCAACCCCGGTGGCCATCAGGCCTCCTTTTGATCCATCGGTGGAGGCGATGTGTTTGTGGGTGTGGGCGGGGACTCTCTGCGCCTTGGCTGGGGCGGGCTGGGCTGGTTGTGGTGCTGGGTCCGCGCGTTTCGATTTTTCGAGTTCGGCAATGCGGGTTTCCATCTGCTTGATTCGGGCCTCATACTCCAGGCGCATCTGTTGGAGTTCCTGACGAATGAGAGCCGCCTGATCTTTCTCGCCCTCTTGGGCGAGACTGGTACAGGACATGGCAGCGAGAGTTCCCAACGAGAGCCAAAGCGAATTTTTATGCATGGTGAGAAGCTATCAGCACTGCTTTTGTCTGTCAGTAATAAAAGTAGATTCAACCTCACCCTAATCACTTCACGACTATGAGAAATTTTTTAAACTTTGAGCCTGTCTTTTAGTTCATTCTT
>CAYNNY010000047.1:0-14852 GCA_964398555.1 uncultured Verrucomicrobiales bacterium | reverse complement strand
TTTGAGCCTGTCTTTTAGTTCATTCTTAAATCTTGGTTAGCCTGTCTTATATTTTGGTCATCTCCGTCGCTATGGCTTCGACGGTGATTTTTACTGTTTTTCAAATACCTCGTCTATGAGCGTGGTGAAAATACCTTCATTCATACCAGCTTCTTCTTTGAGCTCGTGGAGACGGGAGAAGATTTCTTGCCGCGGCATGTCCATCTGATCACATAGAGCAGCATAGTTGCACAAGGCAGCCTCCAAATGAGGGTGGCGGTGGCTTGTGCCGACGGTAAACTTCAGGAAAATCAAAAGGTGTCTGCGCATCATCGGCTCTGCCTCGTCCAGCCTATTGGTGGCTTGCAGCAATTGAGCGAGGTTGTTGAGTCTTATGGCGTAATCGGGGTGGTCTAGGCCGTAGGAAGCTTCATCGATCTCGAGGGCGCGGCGCATCATCGGCTCTGCCTCGTCCAGCCTGTTGCTGGCTTGCAGTAATTGAGCGAGGTTGTTGAGGCTGGTAGCGACATTGGGGTGGTCTTTGCCGTAGGAAGCCCCGTCGATCTCGAGGGCGCGGCGCATCATCGGCTCTGCCTCGTCCAGCCTATTGGTGGCTTGCAGCAATATAGCGAGGTTGTTGAGTCTGATAGCGACACTGGGGTGGTCTATGCCGTAAGAAGCCTCATCGATCTTGAGGGCGCGGTGCATCATCGGCTCAGCCTCGTCCAGCCTGTTGGTGTCTTCCAGTAATTGAGCGAGGTTGTTGAGGTTGATGGCGACCTCGGGGTGGTCTTTGCCATAGGAAGTCTCAACGATATCGAGGGCGCGGCGCATCATCGGCTCTGCCTTGTCCAGCCTATTGGTGGCTGCCAACAATGTAGCGAGGTTGTTGAGGCTGGTAGCGACATTGGGGTGGTCTTTGCCGTAGGAAGTCTCGTCGATCTCGAGGGAGCGGCGCATCATCGGCTCAGCCTCGTCCAGCCTGTTGGTGGCTTGCAGCAATGTAGCGAGGTTGTTGATTACCACGGAAAAGATGTGAGAATTTTCCTCTGCTTCATTTTTCGCTATGCGGAGTTGTTTTTCAGCTTCGTTGAATCGAGCAAGTGTTGAAAAAATGGAGGCTGTTTTCAGACGCAGTTTGATTTTATCATCACCGACGGGAAGCAATGCCAGCTGGTCAGAGAGGAATGCTAGTTTTGTTTCGGAATAATTGAGGTAGTTAATAGAATCTCCCAGAGCGAGTAGTTTTCCTGCGAATTCTTCTAGATTACCGCTGCGGTGCGTTTGCCAGCATTGGATCATCTGCTCGATTTCCCCCAAGTAGTCGGTAGTGACATCGGCGTGATCAACAATCCATTTGCCCATGGGATCAAGCTTACATTTCTGGCTTTCATTGATGAGGGAGAGGGCTTTGCCTTGCTCACCTCGCTCTACGTAGTGGTTTGCGAGTTTAAGTTTGGCTTCCGCTTTTTCGTGCTCACGCCCCACGTCACTGAGGTAGTCAAGTGCGGCTTCAGCATCAGGGTTACCCTCCTCTTTGAGTTTTTGGTGGAATTCTCTGCGTTTCTTATCGCGCTCTTCCAAGGTGGGGTAAAATGCCGCAAAAAAATCGAGCAAATAAGGGACGCGTTTGCGCGCGCTACGTGATACATTCATGGCTAACCAAATGTCAAAAAACCCCTCTCGAATATTATAGAGCCTTTTCCGTCTGTCGTTGGGGTGCGGCATGGATCGGAGATATAGCGAGTCGGTAAGCCTCTTGAGAAGGGATGAGACCTGTTGCTGCTTCATACGCATACGGGCCGCAATAGCAGCGGGTGTTTTCTCAGTGTCCCGCATGGTTGCCATGGTTTCCAGTAGAGCCTGTTCCTGAGGGGGGAGGTCATTGAGACGATCTTGATAAAAAGGGGTAATGCGATCTAATAACATATCGAGCTGATCCCTCACTTTGGTGACGGCATCGTGGGCGATCAGTTCGTAGAGCATCATCGTTAGTCGAGGATTACCTGCCGTCATTTGGTAAATGGCACGGAGCTTGGGGCGCAGGGAGTCAAATTCAGTAAGTAGATGTTCATTCTTGTCCCATGTTAGATTTTTATGAATTAAGTCAATTGTTTCCTCCTCGGTGAGGTGGTTGATGAGTTGGGTGTCAAAAAAATCATAGAAAGGTTCATCTACGCTTGTAATCGCCGAGAAAAACGTGGGCGATGTAGCCATAAGCATGCAGTGGTTGTGATCCATAAAAAACTTCCGCATGGCAGCCACGTTGTTTTTTTTTCGCATTTTGCTGGTGAAGATTTGGTTAAGATTTTCCAACATGATCAGCAGGGTTCGAGAGTGTTTTTTGTTTTCCCTTCGGAGGCTGGGCACGAGGGTATCGATGATTTTAGCATCGTCTTCCTCGGTAGCTAGTTCATCGGAGAGTCTCTTCCAAATGGGTTCGTCAGGCAGAGTTTCTAGCAAAATTTCGATCACACCGAGCAAGAAATCGGCAAATGTGAGAAGGCGGTTTGCCTCCTCTGGAAATCTCACCACATGATAGGCGGCACCCAGGTGGGCATCGCGGTCAACCGCATCCTCGATGAGCGAGAGGAAGTGAGATTTTCCAATGCCCCGAGGTCCGATAAATAGAAAGTGGTGTTTGGACTGCCGAGGCACCGCGCCGTGCAGCCGCTCCAAGGTATCGCCTAACATGTCTTGGCGGGAGACCGTGATATGGTGTCTCTTTTCTGGACTCGTGAGCTGGGATCGATAAAGCCCTGTCAAACTTTTTCTTGGGATGGACGCTGTATTTTCTTGATTAGGCATAGTATTTTCTCCACCAGGATTTAAGGATTCCAGAGGAGAAATCGTATTGATTTCCCTCAATTTCTTCGATGTAAAAGTCATTGGCAAGGTTGCGCATGAGTTGGTTGAATGCCTGCTTTCTCTCGTGAGGCAGTAATGACTGCCCCGCCTCCTCTAGGTGTCTATAAAATTCATTTTGGAGGGTAGAGCGCATCAGCCCTCCTTCTTTCAGGCTGAGCTGGCTAAGCATAGCGTAAGCTGCCGTAAGGAGGACACCTGAGTAGTATCGGGCTATTCTGGTGTAGAAGTGTTGTAGCTTATCTTGCGCTGCACTGCTGCGGATGAGTGCATGCACTGCTTTTTTAACATCGTTTGAGTTGAGTTCGAGCGTGTCATCAGCTCGTTTTTTCCACATTCTGTAGAGGTCTTGGGTAAGCATTTGCATGAATAACGGAATGGGGCGTCCCATGCTGGTGAGGCACTGCTTGGTCAGGTCCTTAGAGATGATTACACCTCGACCTTTTAGCATGGTGACGATGTAGTCTTCTACCTGCTCGTTAGTTAATAGAGGCAGAGAGATGTCATCCAGATCGTTGATGAGGTCGATGTGGCCTAAGGCATCTAATGTGCTGGATAGATTGACTGAGCCGCCGATCAACCAACGAATGGGGTCGTGTTGTGGATTTGGCTGTTGCCTTTGGGTGCGAAACCAAGCTAGAAATTCTCTTAAAAGTGTGGGATTCTCTCGATTCATATTCAGTAACATGTCTGGAAATTCATCGATGATTATCAGAATATTTGAACCGTGTTTGCGCAGTTGTTCAAGGAGTTTCTCCCCAGTAAATCGCCAGTTTTCTTTCCATTGTTCATCGCTGGCTCTCAACGCAACCTTGAACTCGGAATAAGCCACCGTATCGATTTGGCTGAATGTTTTGGTAAGTAATTCCCACCCCTTGGCTAGGGTATTGTGTAGTAACTTAGGGTGTTCGTCATGGAAGCGTGCCAGTAGCGCGACAAAAAAATCTGCCGGGTGGCTCAAGTCCTGCACATTTTCTTTGATCACCGTGAAGTCAAACTGCGGGTATTTCTGTAAATGATCCATGACACTCGTTTTTCCTGTGCGTCTGGGAGCTGTGAGTAATACATGATTGCGCTGAATAGACTCCCATAATTCATTGATGAACACGTCTCGATACCGTAGATCATCTGCATCCACTGGGTTTCCTCGATAGAACTCGGGGATTACTGCATAGGGTTGGTCTTCGTGAGGTGTCATGGGATCAGGTGTTTGTTTCATGCTGGATGGTGAAGGATATGTTTATCTATACGTTGAACTTGTTGTAAATCAATGTCGTTGTATATATTTACCATCAAGGTGATTTGTTGCAAAGCGGTTTTGTTGTATTTTTATTTATCTGGGCCTACTCAAGGACTTAAAAACTTAACATTGATGCTTACGATGCTGTTTTCGTAGACGGTTTATATTAGGAATCATTCTGAAAATGGCATAAGCTGATAGTGCGCAGACGATATCCATAGGAATCCACCAGACGGGAGGAACATAATACGCGCCGACGATATCACCTTTCCAGGGGTAGAGCCAGGCGAGGCCGCCGGAGATGGCATCACAAAACAGGTGAAATCCATAGGCTCCAGAACACCAAGCGATTTTACGGGGAGTCAGCCACGCCTTCCATTTGAGGCCTAGGATCAAAAGAAGTAGTGTGAGGCCCAGCCAACAAAACAGACTGTGTGACCAGCTGGTGTAACGGGCGTCTAATGAGAGGTGGGGGTTAAGCAAATCAGGAGCGGCACCAAAAACTCCAATGATCAGTATGTCTTTGGATGAAAGAATCCCCGATCTTTTTTTGGGATCGCGGTAAGCGCGGGCGCAAATTCCCGCAACAATCGCGGGGATGAGGGCATGAGTGACGGTGTTCATTTATCAGTTAAATTTGTGATCATGAGGAGAGCTTGTTGGTGTTATCCGATAGCGACATCCTCTTCTTGTAACATTTGCACTAAAGAGGAATGCTGGGTGAGGTCTGGGTCTTTTTTTAAGAGGTCATCCGCGAGTTGCCGGGCTTGGCGGATGAGCTCGGTATCGGCGAGGAAATCGATAAAGCGTAGCTCGCCTAATCCGCTTTGCGCCGTTCCTAACACATCGCCAGGTCCTCGTAGGCGGAGGTCGGCTTCGGCGATTTTGAAGCCGTCCGAGGTGTCGGCTAGGACCTGGAGTTTCTCTGTGGCATCGGCGGATTTTCCATCGGTGAGGAGGATGCAGTAGCTTTTGTGTTCACCCCGGCCAACCCTCCCTCTGAGCTGGTGGAGCTGGGCGAGGCCAAATCGCTCCGCATTGTGGATGATCATGATGTTGGCATTCGGCACATCGACCCCCACTTCGATCACGGTGGTCGATACTAACACATCGAGTTCACCATCGCGGAAGGCGGCCATCACTGACTCTTTGTTATCGGCGGGCATTTTGCCGTGCAGGAGGCCGAGTTTGAACTTCGAGAGGCGTTTGCACCATTTGTCATACTCGACGGTGGCGGCTTCTGCTTTGAGCGATTCACTTTCTTCGACAAGTGGGTAAACGAGGTAGGCTTGCCGTCCTTTGCTCAGATTCTCTTTGATGAACTTGGTGATGTCGGTTATTTTTGGCTTTTTACGAATGGCGGTGATGATCTCCCCACGGCCTGCGGGTCGCTCATCGAGGATGGAGACATCCAGATCTCCGTAGAGCGTGAGGGTGAGCGTTCGGGGGATCGGGGTGGCGGTCATGACGAGCACATCGGGCATGACGCCCTGCTGAATGAGCTTGGCGCGTTGGCTCACTCCGAACCGGTGTTGTTCATCGACGATGACTAATCCTAGGTCTGTGAAGGTGACGCCCTCGTAGAGTAGGGCGTGGGTGCCTATGATGATTTGGGCATCACCCTCGTGTTCTGGGTGTCCGTCGTCCTGACGGGAGCCGGTTCTTAACACGACTTTCACGCCGAGTGGATCCAGCCATTTTCTAAAGGTGAGGTAGTGTTGCTCAGCGAGAATCTGCGTGGGTGCCATCAGGGCGGCCTGCACGCCGGAATCCACCGCGAGTAACATGGCGCAGAGGGCGACGAAGGTTTTTCCGCTTCCCACATCGCCTTGCAGGAGTCGGCTCATGGGGTGAGGGGATCGCATATCCGCGACGACTTCTTTGATGCTACGTTTCTGGGCCTCGGTAAGGTCAAAGGGGAGGCTGTGATAGAAGGCGGTTAGGAGGGTGGTTTTCTGACCTAATACACGTCCTTGGTGGGCGCGGATCTTGGCGCGTTTCCACGCGACGTTCAGCTGGAGTAGAAAAAACTCCTCCAGGGCAAAATAGCGTCGCGAGGCCTCCACCTGCTCCATGTTCTCAGGGAAATGCACTTCGGATAGAGCCTCGTGCCGTGGGTAGCTGGGGTCGACATCGTAGATGGGTTTGAGACCTGTCGGGTCGATTTCTTTCAGCAGATGGTAGGCATACTCGCGTTGGCGTCTCTGTGGCACTCCGCTGATACCTTTGTAGATGGGGACGATGCGTTCCAGGTGGATGGATTCTGATCCCTCATCCCCTTCGTTTTCGATTTCAAAGTCCGGGTGATCCATGATCATCGTGCCTTTGTAATCTTTGGGTTTACCAAAAAGAACCACTTCGTGTCCTGCGGCTAACATGGATTTCATCCAGGGCATGTTAAACCATCGGCAGGTGATTTTATTGCTGGCGAGCACTCCGTGGCCGGACTCGATGATGATGGCTTCGAAGTACTGTTTATTTCCCCCAAAGCGGCGCACACGGGTATCGATCACTGTGCCGCGGAGGCAGAGCGAGCCGCTACCCGCCTGGATGGGAAAGGCGTCAAAGCGGCGTCGGTCCTCGTAGCGCTTGGGCAGGCGGTCGAGTAGGTTGGCGACGGTCGTGACACCTGCGGTGGTGTAGGCCATTTTATCTTTGGACGATAGAACCTCCACCGATGCCAAGGAATCGCTGGCATGCACTCCAGCCATTAGTCGTTATTGGATTGATGGGCTCTCACATCTTGAATGACGATTTGTAAACTGGTACGTCCTCGGAAGTCATTCCGGTTGATGGTGAAGGCTATGTCCCAGGGTTGGGGTGGAAGTTCGCGCTCAGCTGCACCGAAGAACATGGCGTGCTGCCAGCATTCTTTTTGTTTCATCGAGAGTTTGAGATGGAGGTTTTTTAACTCGCGCGGTGGCTCGGTGAGGTAAACTTCGCGGGTCATGAAATAGGGTTCAGAATTGCCAGACCCAAACGGCTGGAGTAACTCGTAGCTTTTGAGAAAATCGAGTGATAACTCGGAGAAATCAATTTCTACATCGAGTTTCAGCCGTGGTAGGCGATCATGAGCTCTCACATTTTCCGTGACGTGGGTGGAGAATCCTTGGCGGAATGTTTCAATTTGATCTTCGTGCACACTGATGCCAGCAGCCATCGCGTGGCCACCACCGGCAATCAAGCAGTCGCGGTTGGCATTGATGGCATCCATGAGGGAAACTCCTCCGATGCTTCGACCACTCCCCTTCCCCACCCCTTTGTCATCGATGGCGATGATGAAGGCGGGTTTGTGAAAACGGCGCATCATGCGTGACGCTACTATGCCGACAACCCCAGGGTGCCAGTCGCGTGAGCCTAACACGATGACTGGGTCATCTGGATTACATTCTGCTTCGAGTCGAGCCAGGGCGTCTTTGTGAATACGTTTCTCTTCGCCTTGCCGTTCGCGGTTGTGGGAGTCGAGTTTGGAAGCTAAGGCATTGGCTTCCTCTTTGCTGCGTGCTCTGAGTGTGGCGAGTGCATCCTCGGGTTTGTCCATGCGTCCGGCGGCGTTGATGCGGGGGCCAATGCGGAACCCGACGTCTGCACTGGTTAATGGTCCCTTGACCTGAGCGACATCCATGAGGGCTTGAATGCCATGGTTTTTGGTATTTTCCATCAACCTCAGGCCGTGCCTGACGAGCAGTCTGTTTTCATGCACCAGTGGCACAATATCCGCGACGGTCGCCATGGCGACGAGGTCGAGGTGGTTTTTGAGATCGAAGCCATCGATCTTCCTGGTTTTGAGAAGTGCGTGGGCGAGTTTAAAAACGACACCGGCGGCGCAGAGGTATTCAAATTCGGAGGTGCCGGTTTTGGAGCACTTCGGGTTCACGACCGCCACACAATCGGGTTTCCCCTGGGGTGGCATCTCGTGGTGATCGACGACGATGACGTCCACGCCATTTTTGGTGAGGGTGGCTATTTCATCGATGGATGCGGTGCCGCAATCCACGGTGATGAGGAGTGAGGGGCAGTAGCCTTCGCTCATGCAGCGCTGGAGGGCGGCCTCGTTCAGCCCGTATCCTTCGGGTCCCCTTCGGGGGATGAAGCATCTGACGGATGATCCGTAGGCGGATAAAACTTCTGTCATCAGAGTGACGGAGGTGATGCCATCCACATCGTAATCGCCATACACGCAGACATCTTCTCCGGAGTCGACCGCTTGGAGGATGCGCTCGACGGCCACCTCCATATCGGGTATGAGGAAGGGGTCTTGAAGGTTACGCAGTCTGGGGTGTAAAAACTGGTCCATCTCCTCGGCTTTGACCTGGCGCTGGAGCATCATCCGCACGAGTATATCTGGGAGCCCTTGACCCACTCCCGGGGGGATCTCCGGCATCTCAGCCAAGATCCATTGTGATTCTTTCTGACTCATGGTGGCGAAGCTAAAGCATGCGCTCTTGATCACAAGGATTAAGAATGTGGAATGTAGTGGGGTCTTGGGTCAGGGCTCCTACACTAAGGAGATTGGTTCAGATTTTTTGACAGGATTAACAAGATTTGAAGAGTCCTGCGGACTCTGGAACGAAGCTTTGTTTGAAATAATCCTGTAAATCTTGTAAATCCTGTCTGAAATAAAAAGAAATAAAGATGAAATCTCCCTAATGTATTTGCCCTAGGGTCAGAAGCTGAGATGTTTCATTCCATATTCACCTTACCCTGCTAGGGCTCGCATGAGAAGAGGGTTAGCGATGGGTTTGGCTCCGCAGATTCTATCGACGAGCCGCTCCCAGACTTCCTGTCCTTCGAGGATGTCCACTTCGATGCGTAGAAAGTAAACTGGCACATCAAGCTCGGTGGGTTTGATGAATCGGACGGCATCTTTTTCTGTGGTGACAATGAGATCGATATCCCGCCGCACACACCTGCGCATGAAGCTGTCGATGTCTTTTTTCTTAAAGGCGTGGTGATCTGAAAAAACGCGGTGGAACTCGACCTGGGCACCGAGCTTGATGAGTAAATTCTCAAAGCTCGCGGGCACGGCGATGCCGCTGATGGCGGCGACGTATTTTTCCTTCAGAAAATCCAGAGGTAGTCGCTCACCGGTAAAAAGATTCTCGAGGTACTGCGGGCCGTGGGTGCACTCGATGATCTCAGCTTGCTGGTTGTGACGTCGGATACGTTTGATGAGTTTTTCGTTCGAGCTGCCATCGCATTTTGTGATGAAAATGTAATCGGCACGGCATAGGTTCCGTGCTGGTTCCCGCAGGGTGCCGCGGGGCAGCATTTGGCCCGTGCCGAAGGGCGCATTTTGATCGATGAGGACGACGTCGAGCGAGTGGGCGAGATCGAGATACTGCATCCCGTCGTCGAGGATCAGGATGTCGGCATCGAGCTCTTGGATGGCGAATAGGCCACCTTTGACCCGGTTTTTATCCACCACGACGGAGACGCCGGGAAGGTTATTGGCGAGCATCCACGGCTCATCACCTGCGTAGGCGACGTCGAGCATGGGTTTTCCGCCTTGGCTGACAAGTTTGGGCATGTCTTCCTCAGGAATGGATTCGCCGGTATGTTTGCTTTGCCATTGTTGAACCTTCTTCAGCTTTTGACTTTTGTAACCCCGGCTCAGAATCGCGGGTTTTCTGCCACGTTTCTCAAGTTCTCGGGAAAACAGCTCGACCACAGGGGTTTTTCCCGTCCCCCCCACGGAGATGTTGCCAATGCTGATGACTTGGGTCCCCAGATACGCCTGCTCTTTGACTCCAGAGCGGTAGCGTCTGAGGCGTAGGCGCACTGCCAGCCGAAAGGCACCGGACAATACCCAGAGCAGCATTCGTAGCATGGTGGCACGAAACCCTCGGGCCCGACCGAAAATTACTTCGGTGCCCCACTGTTCAAATTCCTCGATGGCTTCTTTCATCCGTGCGGCTGGTTATACACTTGCATCTTTAAACATCAAACTTCAAACTTGCGGCATGAACAGACCCGACGGCCGTAATAATGATCAACTTCGCCCTATCACATTCCAACATGGCATCGCCCCGCACGCCACTGGCTCGGTGCTGGTTTCATTTGGCAACACCCGCGTCATCTGCGCCGCCACCATTCAAGAGGATGTGCCCCGCTGGATGAAGTTTCAAAAGGTAGCGGGTGGCTGGCTCACCGCTGAATACAACATGCTCCCCTACTCGACGCTCGATCGCAAACAGCGCGATATCACACGGGGGAAAATCGACGGTAGATCCTCTGAGATTCAGCGCTTGATTGGTCGCTCACTGCGCGCCGTGGTGGATCTGAAGGCGCTTGGGAAGCGCACCATCTGGCTAGATTGTGATGTCCTCCAGGCCGATGGCGGCACCCGCACAGCCTCGGTGACTGGTGGTTGTGTTGCCATCGCCATTGCGCTCAACACGCTGATGGCTGAGGGAAAACTGAAGTCGTTCCCAATGAAAAAGCTCGTCACGGGCATCAGTGCTGGCATTTATCAGGATACGGCGATTCTTGATCTCGATTACCCGGAGGACAAGAACGCGAGTGTTGATTTTAACGTCGTCATGACCGAGGACCTTGAGTTTGTGGAAATTCAGGGAAGTGGTGAAGAAGCGATTTTTACCAGTGAGCAAATGACGGAAATGCTGGAACTTGCCAAAAAAGGAGTCACTGAGATCACCGCGTTGCAAAAACAAGCGATTCTAGATGCTGATCAGGCGAGCCCGTCGGACTTGGCCGATCTGGCTGCTGCGATGAAGAGGTAGTTCATCGGTTGATTTTACGGCTTGTTCGATCGTTTAAATTAAAACATTTGTAAGGATTATTTTGAGCGAATTTTCACTTTTTGCCTTGCGGAGGCTAGGGGAGAGGGTAGCTTGTCCCATCAGTTGATGATGTTAACATTCTTAGAATGCAAGCTCAGCAATTGAATCATAACTAACAACATAAAATAAGTAATAATGAAAATAAGTAAAAAGAACACAAATCAAGGCTTCACTCTAGTGGAGCTTCTCGTTGTGATCGCCATCATCGCGGCCCTTGCAGGCTTTGCGACTCCGATGGTGCTCAAACAAATGAAAAAAGCCGACATGGCCACAGCCACACACAACGCCAAGCAACTTCACTTGGCTCTGTTTGACTTTGACCAGGATTACGGCTTTTTCCCCGACCAAGCAGACAGTGCTCAGCTCGGTTCTGGTGGAGCTTCGGCGAATGCCGTGTTAAAGCAGCTGTTCATCAACGGAAGTATCGAATCCGAAGAGAACTTCTACGCGAAGACAAGTTTCTCTAAGAAGCCGGATGGTGCTGTGGGCACCGATCCAAATTATACCAACGCCATTGCCAGAGGTGAACTCGGTTTTTTGTATATGGATAAGCAATCAACCAGTAAAAACCCATCACGTCCCTTGCTTGCCGCTCCATTGAGGTCTTCAGGAGGTTCCCCATCTTCCATGCTCTTTGATAAAGACACCTATGGTGGTAAGATGATAGTGCTTCGTATTGACGGCTCGGTGAAGCAGTTCAAGATCAACAAGTCCAGCGACATTGCTGAAATGGTGGTGAACAATCAGAAGGTCGATATTTTCTCCACTCAAAATAAAGTTTGGGATAGTGCCACTCCAACACCTCTCTATCCAGAGGCTAAGTAATCTGATTCAACCAATTATCTAATCAATCAATCATCAAACCGGAGAGGTCAGCCTCTCCGGTTTTTTCGTTTGTGAACTAGCATTTTCTTGATTCCGGTCTCTTGATTCTCGCCTCTCTATGATCAAATCCAAATCACATCAACAATAAACCAACCAATCATCATCAGCCCTACAACTACTTTGATAGCAAGTCCAGCCACAGTTCCCAGCACGGAGCCTACTCCGGAGACCGTGGCGGGTTTCACCTTCTTTTTAGCGAACATGAGCTCGAATAGCATCGAGCCAATCAGCGGACCGAGAATAAGCCCGAAGGGCATGAAAAACAACCCAACAACCCCTCCAGCCAAGGCTCCCGCCGCTCCCCATTTACTGCCGCCAAACCATCTCGTGCCCATCGCCCCGCTCATAAATTCAAGGATTTGTGAAATCGTCAGCAGAACCCCTAACACCACAAATGTCCACCACTCCACCCCAGAATCAGCACCCAGCATGAGCCGATGCGCGATGGCGGCAAAAAACAAAATCAAATGACCCGGAAGAAAGGGAACTAAGGTGCCAATAAAGCCCAGAACAATGAGGCTACCCGTGATGAGCCATGCCAGCCCGGTCAAAGCCATACCGTAATCGAGGTTCTGAAAGAAATCGCTCATGCGCCATGACTAACCCCGCGCGATCATCTTGCAAGTGATTCTCGCGTAAAAAATACGCATCATTTGATCATTTAACCTCTTGAGGTGAGATTCTCTTGCTAGATGGCCACCATCAGAGTAGATATAGCAGTGTGAAAAACGACCTACTCAATAATAAAATCTTTCAAATGGCGGCCGCGCAATTTGATCGCACGGCTGATTTTTTGGAGTTGGATGACTCGGTGCGAGAACGCTGCAAATGGCCGAAACGACTCATCACTGTTACGGTTCCCATTCAGCGGGACAATGGTAAAACCGAGGTGTTTTTTGGCTACCGTGTCCAGCACCACCTCTCGCGGGGACCCGTGAAGGGTGGGCTCCGATTTCACCCGAGTGTCAACCTCGGTGAAGTCGCGGCTCTCGCGATGTGGATGAACTGGAAATGTGCCCTCATGGACCTTCCCTACGGCGGAGGCAAAGGTGGTGTCGCCTGCGATCCCCGCACCATGAGCCTACGTGAACAAGAGAGTATCACACGCCGCTTCACCACGGAACTTCTCCCCTTCATTGGTCCGGAAACCGATGTAATGGCTCCGGACATGGGCACAAATGCCCAGACGATGGCCTGGATCACCGATGTTTATTCCACCCAGGCCGGCCATCTGGTGCCGGACATCGTTACCGGAAAACCTGTGGCTCTCCAAGGGTCAGAGGGCCGTGATCAGGCCACGGGCTATGGCGTCGCTTTTCTCACCAAATGCGCTTTTGAAAAGCTCGGTATCCAGGTGGAAGAATCCAGCGCGATCGTTCAGGGCTTTGGTAATGTCGGCTCGCACGCCGCTCTGAGCTTAGCTCGATACGGGGTGAAAATCTTGGGCATCTCCGATGTGACGGGAGCTCTTTGGAACGATGAGGGGATCGATGTGGAAAAACTTGTTGATTACGTCGCATGTCATCGAGGTGTGCTAGGTTTCCTTGGTGCCCGCCCGATTGACCCGGATGAGATGCTTATCCAGCCTTGCACGGCTCTGATCCCTGCGGCTCTTGAGCGTGTTATCAATGATAAAAATGCGGCGCAACTTCAGTGTCGCGTAGTCGCTGAGGGAGCCAACGGCCCGACCACGGAAAACGCCGATGCCATCCTCGAATCCCGAGAGGATATCTTCCTCATCCCAGACATTCTCTGCAATGCGGGCGGCGTGACGGTTTCCTACTTTGAATGGGTGCAGAACGTTCAGCGTTATCAGTGGACGGAGGAAGAGGTGCTTGCCCGGCTCGAAACCAAACTCGAAATCGCTTTTGATAAAGTGGTTTCCTTTTCTGAGCAAAATCACATACCCAACCGAGTCGCCGCGCTGGCCATCGGCATTGGCGAAGTGGCTGCCACCAAATCCATCCGAGGCCTCTTCCCTTAAAAAGGATAAAACTCCCAACTCATTTATGTTACACACTACCTTTCAACGCTACGGCGAACCCACTGAGGTGCTCGGCCTTACCGAGTCCAGCCCCCCTGCCCTTCAGCCTGGAGAAGTTCGCGTTCGCATGCTTGCCGCACCTCTTAATCCCGCCGATATCAACCTCATCCAGGGCGTTTATGGAATCCGGCCCGAGCTTCCCGCCACGGCGGGTGTCGAGGGCACCGGTGAGGTCATCGAGAGCTTGTCTGAGGACCTTCAACCAGGTGATCGGGTGATCTTGATCGCTCACGTAGGCACCTGGTCTGAGCAGGTGGTTTGCGCTGATTCTGCCGCTCTGAAAGTCCCGAAAGAAGCCCCGGTCAATCAAGTATCCATGCTGAAAGTCAACCCGCTCACCGCATGGTGTATGCTCACCCAGTTTTTGGATTTGCCTCAGGGTTCCTGGGTGATTCAAAATGCCGGGAATTCGGGTGTGGGAACTTGTGTTATTCAAATTGCCAAGTTGCTGGGCTTACGGACCATCAATCTGGTGCGCCGTGAAGAGTTGATCCCCGAACTTAAAGCACTGGGGGCAGACCATGTGTTTCTCGATCAGAAAGAGACCATCGAGGAGGTCAAAGCAATCACAACTGACTCCCCTGCCCTACTCGCTCTCAACGCCGTGGGAGGAGATAGCGCACTACGTCTCATGGATATGCTCGCGCCCTCCGGCATCCATGTTACTTACGGGGCGATGAGCCGACGTAGTCTCAAGGTGCCCAATAAGTTTCTCATCTTCAAACAGATCCAGCTCCGAGGATTCTGGGTGACAAAGTGGCTCAAGGAGCAAGCGCAGGCCAATGTGCAAACCGCCTACGCTCAGCTAGTTCAATGGATGATTGAGGATAAACTCAGTCAGCCGATTGATGCCACTTTTCCTCTTAGGGATGTGGAAAAAGCCATCACTCGAGCCTGTGAAGACAAACGCGACGGTAAGGTGCTGATTACGATGGATTAGCTGGTTCCGTAGTTGGTTTAGAGCTTATTGGGTGGAGTGATTTTACACACATTCCGGCGATAAAGAGGCAATGGATGTTGAATTTGCCTTCGGCAG
>CAYNNY010000046.1:16972-18647 GCA_964398555.1 uncultured Verrucomicrobiales bacterium | reverse complement strand
CCCACAAGCCGCGAATCAAAAATCAGAGGTCACTATTTTCTATCGCCGCTTCTTACGGAGAAAAGGCGGGATATCGAGATCTTCACCATCAAGAAGATTAGGTGTCTCACCTTCGAATTTCCCCTTGGGTCCGCCATCCAATTCAAGTTCACCCTGCGGGTTCTTTGCGCTACTTCCCACTAACTTCGCAGGATCAGCCCCGGGAGCATCAGTAGCAAAAATGCCGACAGTCGGCTGCTCTTTTACCAAAGGGGTTTCTTCGGAAGGGATTTCATCCTCCTGAATCTCATCCTCATCCTTCTCCTCATCTTCAAAACTCAAGATCGGCAGCGTACCCTCCGCCTCATCATCCATAGAAAGATCCGGCTCTTCGTTCAATAGGGAATCCTCTTCCTCCATGGCGTCCCCCTCGTCCTCTAGGCTATCTTCTTCAGCGACTTGTTCCAGCTCGATCTCCTCCTCAGCCTCGACCTCATCCCTATCCTCCTCCACGGGTAACTCCTTACTCACAGGAAGGCTCTCCACTTCGCATTTTTCTACCAGCACCTCCTTCTCACCCTGAGATTCATCGGCCACCATAGACTCGAGAACGGGAGTCGTATCTGCGGCTGATGTTTCCATGCGGGAAATGAGTTTATTTTCGGGCAAAGCGCTCACCAAGGTGATGCTTAGACTGTCGCCCATGCTGGGATCCACTGCCGCACCAAATAGGATATGGGCGGTCTTGGGCACATGCTTGGCGAGTCCCTGCATCAATAACTCCACCTCATAGAGAGTTAGGCTCTCACCCCCGCAAATGTGCACCAAAACGGTTGCGGTATCGGCGAGCAAGCTCCCCTGATCGAGCAAGGGGCTGGCCAGCGTGTTTTCCAGTGCAAGCTGAATACGATTTTCACCTTCAGCCACACCAGAGCCAAAGAGGCAGCGGGAACGTGTCGTGCTCAGCGCCGCCATCAAATCATCTAATCCCACATTGATCAGACCCGGCTGCATGACGAGTCGAGTCACCGCCTTGACCGACTCCGAGATCATCCGGTCAGCCGCAGCAAAAGCCTCATGAATCCCCTGCTTAGCCACCACCAGCTCACCCATGCGGTTATTGTCAAAGGTCACAAGCGCATTGGCCAGAACCGCCAGCTCATTCAAAGATGTTTCCGCCTGCTCACGGCGGCGGCCACCTTCAAACGTGAAAGGCATGGTGGCAAAAACGACAACAAAGGCGCCCTCTTCCCGGGCAAGACGACAAATGAACGGAGCCGCCCCCGATCCCGTACCACCGCCAAGACCAACACAAAGAAACACCATTTTCCGGTCACGCAACGAATCGCGAATTTCCTGCTCAGCTTCATGCGCCGCCTTCAGTCCCACTTCAGGATCACCACCTGCACCCAGCCCTTTGGTCAACTCGCGACCAATCTGAATTTTCTCATTCGCCACCGAACTTGTCAGCGTGCGCATATCTGAATTGATACAAAGCATTTCAGCTCCAGCCAAGCCATCGAGGGCAGCCCGATCGAGCATATTGGCACCGGCACCACCGAGGCCAACGATTTTAACGGAAGATTCTGGAATAGTTTGCTGCGGGTCGCGTTCGTAAGAAATCATAGTCACATGAGAAGTAAGAGGTCAGAAAAAAGAGTCAAGAATCAACAGCCTGAAGAACTCTAACTTCTAC
>CAYNNY010000046.1:13193-16872 GCA_964398555.1 uncultured Verrucomicrobiales bacterium | reverse complement strand
TAATACAAATCCTTGTCCTCTTGCTTTTCTTTTTTAGCTGCAGCCAGCACCGGAGCCTGGGCAGATGGAGCATCGTAAGAAGATTCATCACCGGTCGGCGCGTAGTACGTGTAATAACTGGTATAATACTGATACTGGCTATCACTACGTATATCGACGTTGTTGAGCACGACTCCAATCACTTGACCACCCACGGTCTCGACAGCCTGCTTCACTCGCATCAGCATGTTTCGTGGCAATTTACGGTGCTGGACCACAATCATGGTCAAGTCCACCTCACTGGCCAACACGGAGGCGTCACTGACTCCAAGAATCGGAGGAGAGTCCACCAAGACAAGATCGAAACGCTGCTTCACATCCTTGATCAGCTCGGACATCCGTCTGGAGTTCAAGATCCCTGCCGCATCAGTTGGCAGAATTCCGGATGGCATGAAGTAGAGGTTATCGACAGGAGTTTGCAAAATAACATCCTCGAGCAAAAGATCCGTAGTGAGGTAATTGGTAAGCCCCACGGAGTTGTTGATATCAAAGAAAGTGTGCAGACGTGGACGACGGAGGTCGGCATCGATCATCAGCGTCGTGTATCCTCCCTGCGCGCAGATGTAGGCGAGGTTGACCATCGTAGTCGACTTACCTTCACCAGCACCACCGGAAACCACGGTGATTGAGTTATCCTCTGGGTTTTTTCGATTAAACTCAATATTGGTTCGGAGAATACGGTAAGCCTCAGCATCTGGGCTAGACCCACTCTGCTTGTGTAAAATACCCACATTCGTAGGAATCACGGCGAGCACGGGAACATTGAGGAATCTCTCCACATCTTCCAAACTCTTCACGGAGGTATCGAGGTATTCCAAAGCAAAAGCAATACCAACACCAAAGATCAATCCCACCACAAGTCCCAAACCTAAGTTCAAAGGGATATTAGGGCTAACTGGGGTATTTCCAATCACAGGATGCTCGTGCACGATGATATTGGTAAGAGGCATGATCATTTTTGTTTTTTCGCGGTCATATTGCACTTCCATATTATCCTTAATGGCCAGCGCCGTTTGATATTCCTTACGGGCGATGTTGAACTCCTGAATATCGCGAGCAGTAATCGTGCCTTCCTCTTTTTTAGCATTCACGACCTCCTGCATTTTTTTTACCCGGCCATCGAGCAATGCCAAATTATGCTTCAAAGAATCACGAACGCTAATGGCACGTCTTCCCAAGCTAATCTCCAGCTCTGATATCGCTGTTTTACGCATCAGGACATCCGGGTGATTTTCACCAAGTCCACCGGCCAACAACACCTGAAGATCTCTCTTTGCCTCAACGAATTTATTGTAATATTCTTTAAAACCAACATCCGGCAAATCCGCCACAACGGCAACCAGCTGATCGCTGCTCAAGGAAAGCAACTTGTTGATTTGAAAAGTAAGCTGATCCCTATCACGCTCAACTTGGTAAAGCTCCTTTTCTGCAATATCAACCAGACCACTACCGATACCCATGGTCTTATCCCCCTTTTCGGTTTCCCAGTAGATAATGCCCGATTTTTCAGCAATATCCATTAACCGACTACGCAGCTCAGCAACTCGGTCACTCTTATTCTGCAGCTCTACCTTAATCGCCTTAAGCTGATCTTTCCTGATGCCTAACTCTAAATCTTTCCGCCGTTGTTCGTAGGCCTTATACACCGCCTCTGTAACAGCTTGTGCATCCTCTGCATCCTTGTATCTCACGGAGATTTCAATCAAATCCGTTCCGCGCCTCTGACTTGTTTTGACCATGCTGCGAAGCTCCATCATCACCTGCTTCCTGTTGATATCCCAGCGTTTCTCCAGGTGAATTTTATCAATCACGAGATCAAGAGTCGCCGGAGCCACAATGATCTCAAACTGCGTATTCATAAACTGACGTGTCATCGGAACACTGGTGCCTCCCGCGCCACGGCCCATCGTAGGATCAATATCCACAATTGGCTTCACCTCGACAAGTGCCATGCTTTCATACTTCTTTTTCCACACATAGGTCGTCACAGCCGCAGTCAGAAAAACCAGAAAGAAAGTTAACAAGATCACACCATATCGATTTTTAAGAACCTGCCAGTAATCAATGGCATGGAGATTGGCTTCGTTTTGGTTCGTATTTTGATTTTGCATAATCTTCGTTTATTTCGAAAAACTACATCACTGGGAATTTAAATCGTCATCCAGACGCCTAGGCGCGATGTAGCTGAAAGTTTCTCGCCGAGAATAGGTCCTTTGTAAATGAAAAAGCTGCCGCAATGTAAAACAGTGCGGCAGCTCACGTGTTCGGATTTTTTCGACAGGGAAATTAGAACTCAAAGCGCAAACCTAACGCTGCTCTGTTCTGGCTGTAATCGCGTGATGCGCTAGCCGGAATGGAGCCACCACTTGACGAACTATCAGTGTAATTGTAGGAGCCCGTTACGTAGAAACCATCGTTGATCTGATAAGAGAAGCCAATGTAAGCATTCCAAAGATCTTGATCAAGATCGGAAATACCTGCAAGAGTTGCATCCTGGTAATCGGTCATGATGTAATTGAATCCACCATGAATCGTCAGTTGAGACGAGACAATGTAGTTGCCTGAAATTCCCAAACGGAATGTATCATTACCATCATAACTATAGCCGCCAAAGCTCGTGCCGTAGTCCTCCATACTATAACGCGAGAAAAGACGAATGCTGAACTGCTCATTGACACGGCTACGAAGAGCGGCCTCAAAGTAAGGAGAAGTGCTATCTTCACCCGTGTCTGAATCGCGGAACTGAGCACCCACTTTAAGCACGCCAACCGTATTAGGGCTGAAACGATGCTCGATACCTGCAAGCAGATAGTGGCTGTCAGAGTCTGCGGCTGCGCCATCGGCTGATGTTGCACTGTAACGGTAATCCAAGGTCCAAACGGTCTGCTCGGAAGCACGATAGCGGAACTGGTTATAAAGAGACCATGTCTGGCGGTCGTTACCACTGGCTGCGGTGTCATAATCGACACCACTAAAGGTAAATCCAGTGTAGGTCGCAAAACGATCAGTCCATCTGTATCCTACTGCGTTGTCAGTATTATAAATGAAATACGGATCCAGCTGTGGATCCTGAGAACCAATGCCGTAGTTGTAGTCTGGCTCCATCTGATAAGCCACATAGTTGCGACTGGTGAAACGGAGTCTCTCACTGACACGGTGTGCCCAGTTGACACCCAAACGTCCTTCACCATACCCGTCATTGGACATGGATGAGGGAGCATCAAAATAATAGGTGCCTCCAATACGTCCATAGACATCCCAAGTTGTTTGTGGCGTAAGGCTTACCCAAGCTGCACCCACATAGGCGTGAACATTACCTGAGCCTTCTTCGTAGCCATCAAACCCTTTGGTTACTGTCGGAGTTACGTTGTCGTTGTAACCGATATCAACACCTGCGGACCATGTGATCGGCAAGCTTTCAAGGGCGTCATCGTTTGGGGCAATGTCATACAACCCTTGCGCGGAAGCCGCACCAAGAGAAGCCAGCATAAAGCCACCTGCAATTATTTGTTTTTTCATAATATTAGATTTCTAAATTAAATAAGATTTTTTAACGATTAACTCGTAATCTTCTTTCTCCGTCATAGACTCTTCTTTCTCCCTCATCGGTTGAAGATGGTGGAGTCACTGTAGGCGGAGT
>CAYNNY010000046.1:0-13093 GCA_964398555.1 uncultured Verrucomicrobiales bacterium | reverse complement strand
GGAGTCACTGTAGGCGGAGTGTCAACAGGTGGAATGAGAGGGAACCCTCCTGGGCCACCAGGTGTTGGACCTTCAGGGTTGCCGAGGGCACCGCCATTCGGGAAATCGAGTGGATTCTGAGCGACGAGCGGGACAACCACTGGCTTGCCTCCTTTTTCGTCACCTCCTTTAGCGCTGTAGCCGGAATCTCCGCTAACAGCACTGTATTTAGTCACAACGGCCTGCACTTGGGCAAGGGCGTCGGGTGCAACAGCTACGGCACACTGGCCGATGATGCGCATTTTGCTTGGAGCTGCAGTGATCGCAGTATCCACGATATTAGCGACAAGAGCTTTGTCTGCGTCAGATGCCACGATGGCAGCCTTCACGACTTCACATGCACAAGACTCGTTCTGAGCCACCTGAACGGCAACCAATTCGAGAACTTTATCAGGTTGAGCGGCAACGGCTTTTTTAATAGCTGTGGACACTTTATAACAATCGGGCGCATCTGCGAAGGCTGGCGTAGCGGCCAGCACAGCACCAAACAGCGCGTATTTTATGGTATTTTTCATAGTAGTTTTCCTTTCGTATTATCTGTTTAAGTAGGTTATATGGATAGTGTATCCGTTTCCCTTAGCTCCCTTTTTTCCTGTCTGAAAAGCGGGTGAGCGCTTACTGAATCCACCTAATCAGCTTAGAAAGCTGGAGCTTCTCCGACAAACAATACCCGCAAGGGTGAAAGCATTAAACGAGTCTTTTGGGTGGCAATCAAGCATTAATTTGCTTTTTTTAATATTTTCCCCTCTCAAGGTAAGACGATAAGCCTTGGCACCTCCCATTATTTCATAAGGGTTTATGACCCATAACCACTCTTCAATTCATATTTTTTCTTTAAGTTAGAGCCTTTTACTTCAAAATATTTCCATAAAATAATACTTATTTAGAACTATAGACCCGTAGGATGGTCGATAAAGCCCGACTCCACACCAAATTTCCTCTCCAACTCCGCGACCATAGCCCGCACACCGAAGGTTTCAGTAGCGTAATGACCCGCATAAAATAAGTTGACGCCTAGCTCCTCAGCCAGCGGATAACTCCAGTGCGGCCCTTCCCCGGTGATAAAGGTATCGATGCCGCACTCCGCAATGGCTGCTACCTCAGCGCCTGCGCCGCCTGTGATCACACCAACAACCCCCACAGGATCAGGCCCGCTCGCGCAAACGTGCACCGTTGAGTCCACCGCCTTACTTACCCGATCAAGCAACTCGTCCCGCCCGATATCCATCTCCTGCTTGAGACCGAGCTGAATCCCTTTCCAGTCGAAAAACGGCACAGGCTCTTTCATCCCCAAATGACCGGACAACAAGGCGTTATTTCCCCACAGAGGGTGAACATCCAAGGGGATGTGTGCGCTGTAAAGGGCCATGCCATGATCCATGGCCAGCTTTAATTTTTTATAAACAGCACCGGTGACCTTCTGAGCACCCTGCCAAAACATTCCGTGATGCACCAACAACAAATCAGCTCCAGCCTCGACAGCCTTTTCGATCACAGGAAGCGATGCGTCCACCGCAGCCACCACTTTCCTCACCTCGCCTCCATTTTCAATCTGAAGCCCATTCAAAGCCCCTGCATAATCGGGAATTTCAGCGATATTAAGCTCCCGATCAAGAAATTCTGTCACTTCGTGCAAACTGGCCATGGGGCGAAACTAGGGCGCGCTCACAAATTAAGCTAGGCAAAATAAGTCGTATGCCAGCTCCGCCCCCACGCTATACTGCGATCACTTCAACCCCAAATGCTCTTTCAACAAAGACTCCAACGTCTGGCCATCCTTCATAACTCCCTGCACAACCACAGAACCCGTCAGCAACAATTTCGGCATCACCGGACTCTTTCGGGACAATAATTGATAATCTCTCACATTCTGGGCCAAAATGGCGTCCACCCAGTCATCGTCTCCAGCCGACATCTTGTCCTCGCCAACCAAGCCATACGCCATCGACTCGGCTGCCTCGATGGGCAGGCCCTGAAGCTCAAATAAGTTCCGATGAAATTCAGGGAATTTCGAAGGGTCGGCACGCCAGACTTTCAAACCCAATCTCGCTAACTCACAGGCATTTTCATGGTCCTTCATGCCTTCAGCAAGGTTTGGATTACAGGAGCGATTCAGCGGAATAGGCAAAACCACGACCGCTAGCTCGCCTGGGTGCCGAGCGACAGCCTCTTCAAGATAAATATGCATCTCCCGACATGCCTCGCAGGTGTAATCGAAATATTCCACCACCACATACTTTGCATCCACCGCTCCTAAATGAGGTAACACCCCAACCCTGTAGGACTTCCTTCCATTTAAAAACGTAACCACACTCCCCTCTCCCATAAAATGAATATCATCCGCCCCACCGGCATCGCCAACTAGATGATCCACCGTATCCACGCGGTGCGTAGGAGGCTCGGGTCCGAAATATTGCACCACAGACAGCCCAATAACGCAAAAAACCGCCAAGATCATCGCCAACCCTCTTTTTTGAGCGCCCCTTTTCTCGCGCTCACCCACTAAAATAGTCAAACCCAACAGCACTCCCACCCCGTGCATGGTCATGCAATAAGGACACAGCGCCCCGATCACCCATACCTGCAAACCCGTGAACCACACCGCCGCCCAAAGACACATCCAGGCCGCCAATGAACGAAACCAACGCGCCGCCTCAGCTCGCGCACCCAGATTCAGCCCCAAACTGAGAAATATCAACACATAGAGCAAAAAAGAAAAGGCACTCACCGGAACATGCCCAAAAACAACCGACCACTTGCTACCCAGCACATTGGCGCAACCGCTCCCGGCCCCGCATCCCGCCAGACTATCAATCCGGCCCGACCACTTTTCCACGCTAAGCCAGAGACTCATCCCGGCCGCGATAAGACAGAGCAAAGCAATCAACCCTTTCAACCATGGCTTCATTGCCGCGGGCGACTTCATTTGAACCGTTCCTATTTCAACTGCGCCCATTTCAACGGTTCCCTTTAGCTTCCCGCACAGGAATTCCATGCTCATCCAAACTCACGTAATCATCCCCCTCACGGATCCTACGCACGCCATTGACAGCAAACAGCACCGTCAGAGCGAGAAAAAAGATAGACGACTCCATGAGGAACGGACTGGTCACTAATGCCAAGCAAGAACGCCCCACCTCACCCACATAACCGGGTAAATAAGCAACAGCTGCAATACCTCCGAGAAGAAAAAAGAAAAACACAATCACAGCAAAGCCGATCAGGATATGTTTTTTACGGGCATTCATGATATCAGCTCAATGAAGATAAAATCAAAATG
Source organism: uncultured Verrucomicrobiales bacterium (assembly GCA_964398555.1). GTDB lineage: Bacteria > Verrucomicrobiota > Verrucomicrobiia > Verrucomicrobiales > Akkermansiaceae > Oceaniferula. The sequence goes on along the minus strand of CAYNNY010000046.1, from coordinate 9,774 downwards.
AGGGGGAGTTGAACTATTGAAAAGAAATACCGGGAACAGGGGTCGAACCTGCACGCCCAAAGGGCACCAGATCCTAAATCTGGCGTGTCTACCAATTCCACCATCCCGGCGTTGGAACGGGGGCACTTTACTCAAAGCGACCCCGATGGCAACCTCATATTTCTCAGATTTTTGACAAACTCACATCCATGGCCGCCAGCGTCTGATCGATCTCAGCCTCCCCGTGTGCCACGCTGATGAATCCCGTTTCGTAAGGGCTGGGCGCGATGTAGATTCCTTGGTCGAGCATGGCGGTGAAAAATTTCCGGAACGCTTCCGTGTCGGCGGTCATCACCGAGTCGAGGTTAACGATTTCCTCGCCAGTAAAGAACAGACAGAACATCGAACCCACGCGGTTGAATTGGTAATCGAGACCTTTTCGGCTCAGCATCGCGCGGATCCCGGCCTCGAGCCTGGCTCCGAGTCGTTCCAGTTTTCCATAGCCATCCACGCGCTCCATCTCACGAAGCTGCGCCAAACCTGCCGCCATCGCCAGAGGATTACCACTCAAGGTGCCGGCTTGGTAAACAGGACCGTCCGGGGCGAGATAATCCATGATCTCAGCCTTACCGCCAAAAGCACCCACCGGGAGTCCTCCACCGATCACTTTCCCCATCGCGGTAAGATCCGGCATCAGTCCCTCGAGTTCCTGCACGCCACCTTTGGCCACGCGGAAGCCCGTCATTACTTCATCAAAAATAAAGACCGAGCCGTATTTCTCCGTCACATCCCTTAGCCCTTGTAAATACCCCTCTTTCGGGAAAATCAACCCGGCATTTGCCGGATAACTTTCGACGATCACAGCCGCGATCTGATCACCAAGCTCGTCAAAAACCGCCTCCACTTTTTCAAGGTCATTGTAAGGTAAAATAATCGTTTCCGCCGCAAAGGCCGACGGCACACCGGCCGAGTCAGGCTTTCCGTGGGTCAGCGCCCCCGATCCCGCTGCCACCAAAAGACTATCCACATGGCCGTGGTAACAACCCTCAAACTTAATCACCTTGTCGCGCCCTGTGAATCCACGAGCCAAGCGCACCGCACTCATCGTCGCCTCGGTGCCAGAGTTCACCATCCGCACCTTTTCAACCGACGGCACCCAATCGACAATCAGACGCGCCATATCCACTTCGTAAGGATTCGGAATACCAAACGAAACACCCAGCTTCGCGGCCTCCGTAACAGCCTCGACAACACAATCCGGCGCGTGGCCGAGAATGGCCGGACCCCAAGTGCCGACATAATCGATCATCTCATTTCCATCGACATCCTCAATCCGGCAACCCTTCGCCCGGCGCACAAAAAACGGATCACCATCGACATTACGGAATGCACGCACCGGAGAATTCACTCCACCGGGGATCAAGGTCTTGGCCTCACTGAATAACTTGTTGGAAATAGATGTTTTCATGGTCAACTTGCCGACAAGATGCGCTCTCCGCTTCCACTTGGCAAGCACAAGGAGAGCATAAGGAGAGCATAAGGAAAGCGACTATCGGCTCGACAAGTAACGATGATTTTGTCATCCAATAGCTACCGCCGCACTTTCTCATGATTACAAAATTCACGTTCGCCACTCTTGCGGCCCTCATCATGGCAAGTGTCACTCAGGCCCGCACTTGGACCAGCTCCAATAACGTGACGACTTTCGAAGCTGAGTATGTCAGCAGCACTGAACGATCTCTGGTTTTTATTCATCGGGGGAAAAAAGAAACCATTCGGATCAGCAGACTCTGCGCGGCGGATCAAACATGGATCGCCAAGGAACGGCAACGGGACGCCAACCCACCCAAAAAAATATCCTACCAATCACTTCGAAAACAAAAAGTAGGCAAAAAACTCATCAACCAAACTTTCCGGGTCAAAAATAAACAATTTGTCACCGAAAACATCCGTAAAGTCCCCCAATACTACCTCCTTTACTTTGCCGCCAGCTGGTGAGCCCCCTGCCGACGACACATCCCGCAGTTAGCGGAATACTACTACAAGAGCATCGCCAACAACAGCGAAGTCGAACTCATCCACATTAGCCAGAACTCCAAGGCCGAGGACTCACTCGAATGGGCGATCTCGGCCAAATTCCCCTGGCTCACCGTCATCCAGTCCCAGGCCAAGGCTGCTGGGCTAGAGCGGTATGCCCATGGCACGCCCAGCTACACACTGATCGATGCCACTGGGAAAATCCTCGCCGTTTCCGAGAAAAACTGCATCAAAAAAATCAAAGAGCTCACAGGCAAATAATCCCCAAGTTTCACATCCACTGAATAATCCAGCGCGATGACTCGTCGTAGCAGCTAGGTGAACGGCTTGGGGGAACTTCCGAACCCTCACGCTGAAACTCTAGGATTCTCCCATTGAAAAATCCGCTCATCCACGCTAAATTGCCAAATCATGAAACGACTCACTCTCCATTGCATCCTTTTACTCGCAGCCGCCCTGCTTTCCTCCGCCAGCGCAGCGCCACCGCGCAAGTCCCTGCTCAACAATGACCCTGATGTCATTTACATCAACGACCACCTCGACCGCACCATCCACCTGCTTGTCGCTCAACCCGCCGCCGTCTACTCCACTAAAAATGGAGGCCGCAAACTCGGCACCTTCCCAGCCAACACCAAGGTAGAGCTCCTCGCTATCGGCGGCGAAAAGGCCTACCGCGTCAAAGGCAAAGCGAAACACAGTGTCGTCTCCGGCTGGGTATCCCCAACAATGTTAACCTCCAAAGATAAAAACTTCATCACCAACCTCAAGCTACTCTATGAGCGCCAAATGACGGTCAAGGAGCTCATCGCCCATCAAGATGTCGCCATCGGCATGACCCTCGATGAGGTAAGCGCATCACTTGGCGAACCGACAAAAACAGAAGTCAAACAAACGCGCAAAGGAACCAGTGGGCAATGGGAGTATATTATTGCCGAGGAAATGAAGCACTACCGCACCGTCATCGACCCCCATAATGGCCGCGCCTACCGTCAACTCTCCCACATCACCACTGAGGAAAAAGAGAAGACAAGCGTCGAGTTCGAAGATGACATCGTCACCTCTGTCACTCGAAAAACCAATAAAGGCCCCGGAAAAGTCCGCATCATCCCCGTGCCGATCATCTGGGGATGGTAGCCACTCGACAGGTGATACTATCGCCAATACATGCCACGCGAATGACACCGCCCTTTTTTTGTCACCGAACGGCAGCTTTCATTTTTCCATTCATACCCACATTGCCCGAGGGCTTGATATTTTTCCACTGGTCGGTGCGGAAAGGGCTGGCGGGCAAGCCCTCGGCATTCACCAAGTTGCAGTCCGAGTCATTAGCCCAAGCGTAGCGCACAGCTTTCGGATTGGCTACTTGATCACTGGTGTCACAAAATAGGACCTAATTCTTCGGTCTTGCCTGCAATTTGAGCCTAACTACACACCACTTTGCATCATTCCCTCAAGACTGCGCATATATTGCTGCCGAAACCTTTCGGCTTGCTCACAGACAACATGTAGTGGTATTGCACCTAAACACATACAACATGTTGTATGGCGGACACGTTTCATTTACTCGGAAAGCAACCCTCTCCAATATATAGCCGCCAATATCGAATCCAATATACACTCCCAACTACCAACCATCATTCCAGATCATGTCCGTTCCTCCAGCCACCGCCAATCCTCCCCAAGCAGCCAAGTCGAAATCCGCCGTCCATTCACAATCGACTCCAAAACTGTCCAAAGGACTCACCTTCCCAGCCACCTTCGCGACCTCCGCAATCAGCCCGTTCGACGATATTGAGTGGTCAGATCGGATCGCCGAGATCACCGACGATTCAGGAGGTATTATGTTCCGTCAGGAAAATGTCCAAGTGCCGGCCTCATGGAGCGAGCTCTCCGCGAAAATTGCCGTTTCCAAGTATTTCTACGGCGATATCGCCAAAGGCACCGACCCCAAAACGGGTGGCCGTGAAACATCGATCCAGCAGCTCATTCACCGCGTCACCCGCACTATCGCCGATTGGGGACATGAAGACGGATATTTCGCCGACAAAGAATCCACCGAAAACTTCTACAACGACCTCAGCTGGCTTTGCCTCAACCAATACGGCGCATTCAACTCGCCTGTTTGGTTTAACGTCGGGCTCTATCAACAATACGGCATTGGCAAAAACAGCGGCATCGGCGGCTGGCACTGGACAGCCAGCAAAGGTGAAGCCACCCGGGCCAGCACCCAGTATGAATACCCCCAAGGCAGCGCCTGTTTCATCCAAGGCGTCGAAGACAACATGGAAGACATCATGCGACTCGCCACATCCGAGGCCATGCTCTTCAAATACGGCTCCGGCACCGGCACTGATCTTTCCACCCTGCGCTCCACCCGCGAGAAACTCACTGGCGGAGGCTCCCCCTCAGGTCCACTTTCATTTCTCCGCGTTTACGATCAAGTCGCCAACGTGGTGAAATCCGGTGGTAAAACCCGCCGCGCCGCCAAAATGAACACCCTCAAGGATTGGCACCCGGACATCGAGGAATTCATCGAAGCCAAAACGATCGAAGAGAAAAAAGCCTGGGCACTCATCGAGCAAGGCTACGATGGCTCCTACAACGGCGACGCCTATGGCTCCGTCATGTTCCAAAACGAAAACCTCACCATTCGTGTCAGCGACGAATTTATGAATGCCGCCATTAACGACGGCGAATACTGGACACTCAACGTCAGCGATGGCGAAAATTGCGAAAAGAAAAATGCTCGCGACATCCTACGGAAAATTGCCACTGGCACCCACGTTTGTGGTGACCCCGGCATGCAGTTTGATTCCACCATCCACACTTGGCACACCTGCAAAGCCTCCGGTCGCCAGCACTCGACCAATCCCTGCTCCGAGTTCCTCTTCCTCAACGATACCGCCTGTAACCTCGCATCCCTCAACCTGATCCGCTTCAAGGACGCCGATGGAAACTTCGATGTCAAACGCTTCGAAGCCGCCTGCAAGCTCTTCATCACCGCCCAGGAAATCCTCGTCGATCGTGCCAGTTACCCGATTAAAAACATCGCGGAAAACTCCCACCTCTTCCGCCCACTCGGCCTTGGCTATGCTAACATCGGAGCCCTGATCATGAGCTACGGACTGGCCTACGACTCCGATGAAGCCCGCACTCTAGCAGGCTCCATCACCGCGCTCATGGCCGGTGCCTCCTACGAACAAAGTGCCGATCTCGCCGAGATCAAATCCCCCTTCCCCTGCTACCATCACTCCGGATATGAAGCGAATCCCACACCCGAAAACCCATCCAACGAATCCGATATGCTGGAAGTTGTCGCCATGCACCGCGCCAAGCTCGACGACCTTGAGCCGTCCGACCGCTTTGCGGATATCCAGAAAGCCGCCCACCGCTCATGGGATGCCGCTACGGAGAAAGGCAAAAAGTTTGGCTACCGCAACGCCCAAGTCACCCTGCTCGCCCCGACTGGCACCATCGGCTTCCTCATGGACTGCGATACCACAGGTATCGAGCCCGATATTGCACTTGTGAAATACAAACTTCTCGCCGGTGGTGGCATGTTGAAAATTGTCAACCAAACCGTCGCCCCAGCCCTCAAATACCTCGGCTACGGCAAACAGCAAGTCACCGAGATCCTCGCCCACATTGAAAAGCTCGACACCATCGAAGACGTTGTCGATGAACAAACTGGAGAGACCATCCTCAGCGGACTCAAAGCCGAACACCTCCCAGTATTCGACTGCGCCTTCAAAGCTCACAACGGCCAACGCAGCCTGCACTACCTCGGCCACATCCGCATGATGGCCGCCACCCAGCCATTCCTCTCGGGAGCCATTTCCAAAACCGTCAACCTGCCCCAAGAAGCGACCGTCGAGGACATCATGGAAACCTACATCGAGGGATGGAAACTCGGCCTCAAAGCAATCGCCATTTACCGCGATGGCTCGAAACGAAGCGCGCCGCTCAACACCAAAAAAACCGAAGGCATGGGTGGAGAATTTGAATCCTCATCATCTAGCCAAAAAGACAAAGAACACATCGCCAAGCTCGAAGACAGCTTCGCCCAAATGGCCATCGAAAATGCCAAGCTTCAGAAGCTCGCCAATGAACCCGTCCGACGCTACATGCCGGATACCCGAGACTCAAAAACCCACAAATTTGAAGTCGCCGGCCACGAGGGCTACATCACCGTAGGCCTCTACCCGGATGGCACCCCCGGCGAGCTCTTTGTCCAAATGGCCAAAGAAGGCAGCACCATAGGAGGCCTCATGGACTCCATGGGTGCGCTCACATCGATGGCTCTCCAATACGGAGTTCCCTTAGAGCGACTGGTTAAAAAATTCGCCTATCAGCGTTTTGAGCCAAGTGGCTTCACCAAGAACCCAGACATCCGCAACGCCTTCTCACTCACCGACTACGTATTCCGCTGGATGGGATGTGAGTTTCTCCCCGGCTATCGCGAAATGACCTCGCCTAACCAAGGCCAGACAGAGCTTGCCATGCCCGAGATAGAAACGATGGAAAAAAAGGCGGTCAATCGCCCTGTGAACACTCTTCGGATTAATGATGAGATGACAAAAATAACCGACTCCCAGAGAGTCGCCACCGCCATCGGCCACGCCTACATGGAAACCCCCTGCTCAAACTGCGGCAGCGATAAAGTCATCCGCGCCGGAGCCTGCGGCTGCTGCACCGAGTGCGGCACCAGCCAAGGCTGCAGCTAACCCCAATGTTTTATCAAAGGCCTGTCCTACCCACAACCTCATCAAGCGTCGCTTCAAAGACCTCTCGATCCTCGTCACTGCGCACAATCCTATCCAAGCGCTTCCCCCGCGCCATCACATGATAAATCGCATCTTCATACTGGACTCTAACTTGGCGGGGAATGGGGGAGATTACCGTGGGAAATAGCGGGAGCAAACAGAATATGACTCATTTCTTTGACTGGCCCCCTTTATGCGTCTTACACTATGAGGGGGATTCAAGCTCCCGTCCGAGATAGTGCGGTTCTTTCAGTTTTTTTAAAAAGTTAATTTTACACAGTTCATTTTTAGTGTAATCTCCCCTAAGTATGAGCGAAATCGCCCGACATTCTACCCGTTTCCCCGCATCACACGCCCTTGTGGCTCTGATGTTGGCTGCCGCAGGATGCCTGATGTTCACCTCATGCCAGGAAAAACAAAAAAAAACCGCTTCCGAGGATGAGGACGCGCAAAAAGTCCCCGGACTAATGCCTCCCCCCGAGGAATCATCCCCTGTGCAAGCTCCGCCCGCCAACCCACCCCACGCCCAATAAACGTGGAATCAATCAGACTGGCATAACACCCTTACTCCCACTCACTCCATGCATCTCAAGCTGATCCTCGCCTCTACTGCCGCCATCCTCGCGCAGCTGCACCTTAGTATGCCCCTTGCTGCCGCCCCCCTCTATTCCATCGGCGAACCCACCCCCAAGGAGCAGCTCTACGTCGAACTCATCAACCGCGCCCGCGCAAACCCCACCGCCGAGGGCATCTGGCTGGACTCGCTATACAGCAATACCCAGTACCCCAACATCAAGGCCGCCGTCGATTTTTTCTCCGTGAACCGCACCCTGATGAAGCAGGAATTCGTCACCGGATCATCCAACGGCAAACCCATCCTCTACATAAGACCCCCGCTGGCCATCAACAGCAGTATCATGGCCGCCGCGCGCCTTCACTCGCAAGATCAGATCGATAACGACTTCCAAGGCCACACCAGCACGGGCACCGGCTTTAATGCCGGACAACGCATGACCGCCCAAGGATACACCACCTCGGCCTGGGGGGAAAATGCCTTCACCGCCGCCAAAAACGTCTTCTACGGACACGCTGGCTTTCAAATCGACTGGGGAGGTGCCGATGGCACCGGCATGCAAGGCCCGCCCCGAGGGCACCGCTCCGGCATCCACAGTGCCTCTTATCGGGAAATTGGCGTAGGTAATCTGACTTCGGAAGAAACAACCATCCCCTCATCGAACAGCGTTGCCGACGGCCCAGAGATTTGCACCCAGGACTTTGGCAGAGCACCCGCTAACACCCCCTTTATCACCGGAGTAGCCTACTACGATCTCAATGGAAATAACTTCTATGACATCGGCGAAGGAGTGGGGGGTATCAACATCACCACCACAGGAGCCAGCTTTGATGCCGTCACCTCCACCTCAGGAGGATACGCCATCCCCATCCCCGGAAATGGAAACTATGACGTATCCTTCTCCCCGTCCTACTCCAGCTCCCCCACGAGCTACAACCTCACCGTCACTTCCAATGAGAATATCAAACAAGATCTGATCCTCACCTACAACGCACCCGGTGTCTCCGGCACCGCCATCGTAGCACTTAACGATATCAATACCTATGAAATAGACACCTTACCCGGTGCATCTAACTACTCATGGCAGTGGGGCTTGGTAAACAGCAGCCCCACCACCGAAGACGCAGACCAGGGAAGCGGTGGATACGATCTTAAAATCGGCAATAACTACAGCGCCGTGCAGACCACCGTCACTGTTTCCGGAAATGCCTTCCGTCTGGTGGACGCCCCGCAGGGGGGCAGTGGCAACGGCTTCCAAGATCAAATCCTAACACTTACTCGAAACTTCATCCTAGGGTCAGCCCCCTCCCTCCAGTTTAAATCCCGGGTCACATGGATGTATAGCGGGCAGCACGCCAAGGTTCAAATCTCCGATGATGCGGGTCTGACCTGGCAGGACACCTCCTTTGACCAAGCGGGCAGTAATGGCTCTGGTGGGAGTGCCTCCGATCCCGGTGAAACATCCTTCGTTGACCGATCCGTGGATCTATCCACCCACGCTGGAAAAACGGTTCTAATTCGGTTCATCCTCGACTGGCAGTTCGGCAGCATCCTAAACGTCAACCCTGATAACTGGATCACAGGCTGGTACCTCGATAACATCATCTTCGATGACATGGAAGAAATCGCCGCCTTCACGGAGGAAACCATCCCCTCCGGCAACAGCTTCACCTTCAGCCCCGCCACCGAGGGCACCTACCGCGTCAGCGCGCGTGCCAATTTGTTAGGTGGCTCCCTGCCTCATGGAGACTTCGTGGACATCACCGTAGCCAGCTCAGACTTCACCACCTGGCTTACCAACAACCCCTCCGCCACCGGCGGCCACGCCGGAGATCCAGAAATAGATGGTGTTTCTAATCTGCTCGAATACGCCTTCGGCCTCAACCCCGCGCTTAATGACGCCGTTCAATTACCGGTAGGAACCTACGCCTCAGGCACCTTCACGATGGCAACCACGCGCCCAACGTATGATCATACTGACCTTACATATGAGATCCAGAGCTCCGCAGATCTCACCACAGGTTCCTGGGTCACGGTGAAGACCTTCAACACCACAGAACCCCTCAGCTATTCAGCGGCAGCCTCCACCTCTCTGTTCTACCGCTGGAAAATCACACTCAACCCGTAATCTGTAGCCGGAGCTACTTCCTCTTTTACACGGAGCGGCTGTAGAGATGGTGTAGGATCGGTGTGGAAAAATATAAACAGTTAGGCCAGTCACAGTAGGTCTCCTGATAACAGGACTTTACATGAGGAGCCTGTAATGGCAAATAGCAAGAATTCCCCAGTCTTGGGTCCGAGGGGTAACAGACGCCTTCCCACCCCTAATGTCTAATTTTGACAAATGATCGAAAAGGGGTGTCACAACAGGGTTCCTACATTAGGGAGGCACAACATTTAGTAGCATAAAAGGCTGGTACG
>CAYNNY010000045.1:7516-18712 GCA_964398555.1 uncultured Verrucomicrobiales bacterium | reverse complement strand
CCAGATGACAACAAGCAAACAGAGACCAGTAACAACGCAGATAAGATACAACGAACCATAACGCTTATTTAAAGAGCCATCACAAAAAAACCAAGCATATCTTTCCCGCACGCTCCCAACGCCAACACCAAACGCATTGACATCCAAGAAGGCGCAGGGACACTCGCCACAGCCACCCAAACTCCTCCCGTGAAGACACCCGATCAAACAACCCTCACCGCCTACCATGAAGCTGGCCACGCTGTGATGGCCTTGCTGATGGGACGCTCCGTGCAGAAGGTCAGTATCATCCCCTCGCAAAACCGCCTAGGTGCCTGCACCATTCAAAAAGGACGCAGTAAACAAGTGCAGGATAAACTCGAAGCTGAAATGCTGATCCTCCTTGCCGGCATGGCCGCTGAAGGCAGAAAATCCGGCCAATACAACATTCAGGGCGCATCTCAAGATCTCCGAGGCGTTGAGAAGCTCGCCCTAGCGCGGTCAGGAAACGCGCGCCAAGCAACCAAACTCATCCACCGCACCCTCGATAAAACCCAATACCTCCTCAGCGACAAATCAACGTGGCAGGCTGTAAAAATCATTGCGGCTGAACTCCTCGAGAATGAATCGATCAGCGGCAGAGCTGCCAAACACCACTTAACCATCGCTCAAAAGTAGTCAACAGTTTCCGACGAAACCCGATCCACAGCCTTGACCTTTGCCCCACAAAAAGACATACACCTCCCAACGCCCCCGTAGTTCAACGGATAGAACAAGGGTTTCCTAAACCTTAGATGTGAGTTCGATTCTCGCCGGGGGTATTTTCTAAAGTGCTTTAAACTCAACGTTCAAAATAAATCAATTATTGACCCATGCCTTTTCTTTGGAAACTTGTGTGGATGGCAACAGGGGGAGAGCTGTGTCCAGTATCATTTTTGTAAATTGACTCCTAACTATCAAAACTGACGAATAGGAGCCGATAGCACAAAATACGTCCAAATAATCTTTGAGGGTTGATTCTTGAGACAGCGAGGGTTTAAATGAAGGCCTCTATGGAAACAAGCTCTCGTGATCGACTCGATCTTGCCCTTCATGCATCCAATGAAGGAGTATGGGACTGGTATGTAGGGGAAGATAATATTTATTATTCGGACAGGGTTCTCGATTTCCTCGGTTATACCGAAAAATCCGCCCCCAACTTGATTACTAAGCCGGAGAAATTCATCCATCCGGATGATCTTAAAAATTTCAAAACCTCCTTCACAACAGCCCTGAGACGTAAGAGCGATGACATTTTCGCGGTGGACGGCCGCTACCACCACCCTGACGATTCTTGGCGGTGGTTCCGCATCAGAGGGGTTGTGGTGCGTGATTATGCTGGGAAAGCGATTCGCGTTGTCGGGTCGGTGATCGATATCTCCAAACGAAAAAATGCGGAAACCGCCCTCGAGGAAGAGAGGCACCGACTCCATCAACTTGTCGAAAACATCCCGATCAATATTTACTACAAAGACAAAAAATCTCGATTTGTCCTATCGAATAGCTCAACAGCCGAAAAAATGGGTGTTGGCTCAACTGGGGACCTGTTAGGAAAGACTGATCACGACTTTTTCGATGAGGCTCATGCCGATATTGCACGGGCCAACGAGGTTGAGATTATGCGGACACACAGACCGCAAATGAACATCGTCGAACGTGAAACCTGGGATGACAAAGAGGATACTTGGGGCGAAACTTGTAAAATGCCCTGGCTCGACAGGAAAGGAAATGTCAAAGGCATCTTCGGAATCACCAGCGACATTACCGACATTGTCAGAACTCAGCGCAAGCTCTCCCGCGTCGTCGAGGAACTCCATACCCGGAATAAAGTGATCGAAGAGGAGCTGCAACTCGCCCGTGAAATCCAACAAGCGCTCCTGCCCCTTAGGCTCGATGAACATTCGCTCCACAGCCATGATCGCGAGATTCTCTTCAACTGCCGCTATGCACCCGCCTCCGATATGGCGGGGGATTTTTTTGAAGTGATTCCTATTTCCCAGCACCGTGTCGGCCTCTTGGTCTGCGATGTGATGGGCCACGGAGTGCGCTCCTCCTTGGTGGTCTCCATGCTGCGTGGGCTGATGGAAAAAGAGCGAGATTCAGCGACCAGCCCAGAATGGTTTCTCTACGGGATCAATGACGGGCTAGTCTCCATCCTCGAACGCGCCAACGTCACCCTCTTTGCCACCGCGGTTTACTGTGTCATTAACCTCAAAAAAGGGACGCTCCAATACTCCTGCGCCGGTCACCCCGCACCGATCATTGTCAAAAACGGTAAGGGCAAACAACTCGGAGAGCATTCAGCTGAACCTAACCCAGCGCTTGGCCTCATCCCCCAAGCTCCCTATACGGCTGAAAAAATCTCCCTCGAGGACATTGATCGCCTCTTACTCTTTACCGATGGCCTGCACGAGGTCGAAAATGAAGCTGGCAAGCAACTGGACATCGACAGCATTATCAGCTCACTAGAAGAAACCAGCGACCAAGATCTCGATACCAGTCTGGATACACTATTGGATCGTGCTCGGCGGCATGCCAGCCATGGAGAATTCGAAGACGATGTCTGCCTACTGGCAATGGATGTTCGTTAGGCTCCTGATCTTAAGATTCATCAAGATGGGTCCCACCCACTGCGCGGGTGGCAAAGATATGGGGCTCTATCCCGGTGACTTCCTTGTAATGACGGCTCATCTCTTCCATCACGGCCTCAGCCTGATCAGTGCGAGCGAGCGTGACGGTGGATCCGCCAAAACCGCCACCTGTCATCCGGCTTCCCAAGACACCACCAGCTTCGCCAATGGCCCAGGCCCCCTCGACCATGACGTCGAGCTCTTTGCAGGAAACTTCAAAATCATCCCGAAGCGACTCATGACTCGCTTGCATCAATCCACCCACGACATCCATTTTCCCCCGGGCAATCGCCATCGCCGCTTTCTGGGTGCGCTCGATTTCAGTAATCACATGCCGGCCACGACGGAAGACCACTTCGCTCATTTCACCTTTTGCGGCATCGAGGTCGGCCATCGTCACCTCACGCCAGGAATCTTTCCCGAGAATTAAAAGCGCAATCTCAGTCTGCTTTCTCCTGTTCGCATAGCTACCATCGCTGAGTTCATGTTGAATTTTTGTATCGGCAATGATCACCTCCACCGTGGTATCGGCCAGTGGTATCGTCTGCGCCTGCTGGGATCGGCAATCGATCAGCACCACATGATCTTTCTCTGCAAAAACCGATGCAAACTGATCCATAATGCCACAGGGAACTCCGGCAAATTTCTGTTCGGCACGCTGACAAAGTAGCGCCTTATTTTTGGGGTTGATCTCGATCCCCAACAAGCCCTCTATCAGTGTCGCGACAGCTACCTCGATCGCGGCGGAGCTCGCTAGACCGGCACCCAGTGGGATGTCCGAGTGAATCACCGCATCAAACCCAGGAAGCGGCCAAAAGTCCTTGAGCCGGAAACCATCTAACACACCACGAATGTAGTTCGCCCACTTAGGAACGCCCATGACAGGTGTTTCATCGAGCATCACGATGGCGGGTTCATCCGGAAAGAGAGTGGATACCAGATTAGCCTGCGAGGTCCCATTCGGAGCGGCAGCAATGATAATGTGCCGATTGATCGCAAGTGGTAGCACAAACCCATCACAATAATCGATGTGCTCACCGATAAGATTTACCCTGGATGGAGCGGAAGCCATCCAGAATGGCGCCATGCCATACTGCTTCTCAAACTCCTGGCTAACTGATTTTTTGAGCTCCTGAAAAGCGTCGTCGTTATGCGTGATCATGATCCTGCCTCGTTCGACTCCATTGCATACCTCATCCCCCGTTGACCACCAGCCTAAATATCGAGATCCTTCAAAAAAAATAACGGGTAAGCCAAAGCTTACCCGTTATGAAAATGATGAATCAGTAATGGAGTTTACTCCATAGCCTTGGAGGCTTTAACGGAACGTTTGCGCTCGTTTGGATCGAGAATACGCTTACGCAGACGCAGGTGATTGGGGGTCGCCTCCAGAAGCTCATCGACGGCAATGTATTCGATGATACGCTCAAGTGACATCTTGATGGCGGGCGCAAGTCCCACGGTGATACCCTTGGTGGCTGAGCGGTGGTTGGTCAGTTCCTTTTTCTTCACCGGGTTACAAGGAAGATCATCTTTACGTGGGTTTTCTCCGATGATTTGTCCTTCGTAAACATCTTCACCAGGTGAAACAAAGAGTTTGCCGCGATCCTCCAAGGGGAGAAGTGAGTAGGTCGTTGTCACGCCCGTTGTCATACTCACCAAGGTGCCGGTGTTGCGGGTGTTGATCGCTCCACAGTGCGGGGCGTATTCCTTAAATAGGTGTGACATCACACCGTGACCACTGGTGAGGTTGAGAAGCTCGAACTCAAAGCCAATCAGTCCACGAGTGGAAATGGTGGCCTCGATGGTAGCTCCGTGGGCGTTGGAACCCATGTCTTCGATGCGTGCGCGGCGGTTGGCCAGCGTTTTCATCACACCACCGGTGTATTCCTCAGGCACTTCTACAAAGAGGGTTTCAAATGGCTCTTCGACGCCTCCGTTCTCACCTTTGTGAGTAATCACCATGGGGCGGGAAACAAGTAGCTCGAATCCTTCACGACGCATGGTTTCAACGAGAACTGAAATCTGCATGGCACCACGGGCCGCCACTTCAAAGACACCAGCGATATCGGTATCGCTGACTTCGATGGAAATGTTGGTTTGTTTCTCACGGTCCAGACGCTCACGGATGGCGCGGGAGGTGACGTGTTTCCCATCGCGGCCACCGTAAGGACCGTTGTTGATGGAGAACTGCATCTTCACGGTCGGTGGATCAATTTCAACAAAAGGAAGTGGCGCCGCTTCTGGATCGGCCGATAATGTTTCACCGATGTCGATATTATCGAATCCGGCTACGCCGACGATGTTTCCAGCTACGCCCTCGGCGGATTCTGTGCTGGCAAGACTGCTGTATTCAAAAACTTTGGTTACTTTACCTCGGGATTTGGTGCCGTCTTTGCGAAGTAGAAAAATACTATCGCCCTTTTTTACTGTGCCGCACTGGACTTTGCCTAGGGCAACCCGGCCAACGTAGTTGTCCCAGGAAATGTTGGATGCAAGCATCTTGAAGGGAGCATCCACATCAGAGTCAGGGGCGTCCACGTGCTCGACGATAGTTTCCAGAAGTGGAGTCATGTCCTTGTGCTCGTCATCGAGAGATTTGATGAAGAATCCATTTTTGGCGGAGCCGTAAACGAAGGGGGCTTCAAATTGCTCTTCAGTGGCATCGAGCTCGAGGAAAAGTTCAAGTACGCGGTCGTGCACGGCAACCGGGTCACTGTGATCGCGGTCGATTTTGTTCACTACAACAATCGGCTTCAGCCCTTGCTGCAAAGCTTTACGTAGCACGAAGCGAGTCTGCGCCTGTGGACCATCGTGGGCATCCACAAGAAGCAAGACACCGTCCACCATTTTCATCACACGCTCTACCTCACCACCGAAGTCGGCGTGACCGGGGGTATCGACGATGTTGATGGTGTAGTCATTCCACTTCACCGAGGTATTCTTTGCCTTGATGGTAATGCCCTTTTCACGCTCCAGATCCATGGAGTCCATCGCGCGTTCTCCTGCTTGCTGGTGTTCGCCATAGGCACCTCCGGCCTTCAGCAGTTCATCCACCAATGTGGTTTTGCCATGGTCCACGTGAGCGATGATGGCGATGTTACGAATATTCTTAGTCATAATGTGTGTGAGCGGTTGTCTGTGAGTGGCTTAGCCCCACCTTCTCGGCAAGCGGGGCGCGGAGACTCCTTGATTTTGAGCAAATTGCAATGCCGAATATCAAAAACTCCCTCAAAGCATTATAATATGCCCCGTCACTTGTACTTGTCGTATTGTTATTTTTTGGCCATAGTCCACTGGAATCAACCTAATCCATTATGTTCAAACGCATCGGCAATCTCATCAAAGGCTTTTTAGGCCTGTTCATCGGCGGCATCGAAAAACGTAACCCAGAAGCACTTCTGGACGTCGAAAAAGAAAATCTGCGCAAACAGATCTCCGAGTTCAACCAAGGACTGGCCACCCACGCCGCCCTCGTCGAAAAACTCATCTCGCAGACCAAAAAGCTCGGTAAAGAAGAAACCGAGCTCCGCGCCAAAACCACTGCCAACCTCAAAGCCGGCAACCGCCAAGCCGCCGGAGAACTCGCGATGAAACTCAAAGGCGTGGATGCCGAACACGATGAAATGGTCAAGCAACTCGAAAACGCCGAACTCCGCTACAAAGAACTGGTCAAAGCCCGTAACGTCAGTGTCAAAACTGCGAAAAAGAAAATCCAAGAACTCGCCCGCAACATCGACGACATGAAAGTCCAAAAAGCGATGGCCGAACTCAACGAAATGGCCTCCGGCATGATTTCTGAAATTGGTGGTTCCGGTGATACTTTGAACCGACTCGAAGAAATGGTCACCGATGAACGCAACAAAGCCGCCGGCCGCGCCCGTGTAGCCCGCGACTCCATGGACATGGGTGACATTCACATGCAAGCTGCCGAAGAAGAAGCCCTTGCCGAAATGGCACTCGCCGACTTTGCCGCAGCGGAAGGTATCGAGCTCGAACCGAGTGATAAACCCTCGGTTGAAGCCCCCGGCAAATCAGAAACCACCCAAAGCACCATGGGCCCCGGAGTTTCAGAATAACCCCGGGAGCGCCGAGCCCCAGCTCGGCGGAAATCCCCCCCGGCGGCGGGTAGAAAGAAATGATGCATGAAGGAGGTAGAAATACCTCCTTTTTTCTTCCCCTTAAAAGCATGAAAACAACCTTTCCCTCAGCCATCGCCATCTTCGCTATCGCCTCCCTGAGTTCTCAACCCGCCGAAGCGAAAACCATCAAAGTTGCCTGCGTCGGCGACTCGATCACCTATGGAGCCACCATCTAGGATCGTGAAAACGACGCCTACCCAGCCCAACCACCCCCGCATCATCCTCTGCACACATTCATCCTAAAGCCAAAGGTGCCGCCCACATCGCCCTGCGCATCCCCGACCATGCCTCTTTGAGCGCCTGGACAGGGTGCTCGAAAAAACGAAAGCCAAGCTCGTCATTGCCTGCTACGGTATGAACTGTGGGATTTACCGCCCCGTCAGCCCAGACCGATTCCAAGCTTACCAAAACGGGATCAAAAAACTCAAATCCAAAGCTGAAAAAGCTAGATATTAATAAAGCAATACCAGCAAACAGAAAAGGAAGAGCACCCAGCCAGTAAAGAAATCCTGCTGACCTGATCGCTCCTTCATGTTTGATGTAGCTTTTTCGAATCGTTTCAGCCTCGGATTCCAGAATAGGCGAAACTGTGCTGGGCGAAGTGTAGGGGTTTTTCTCCATCCAGAAAAAATTCTCCCCTTACCTATTTGATTCCAAGGCTTCGATCCCTCTAATCTCGTTCTACAGTCCGTGATACTCTTGCAGCGTTGTCACCGTGAGTTCATTTTCCTGAAGCGAACGAATAGCCAGCACTGAGGCTTCGGCGGCTGCGAGGTTGGTGCAGTGTGAGATCTTGTGACGAACTGCAGCTGCACGGATACTCACTTCATCTTCGCGTGCTTCATGGCCACTTGGTGTGTTGATGCTGAACTGGATCTCTCCATTTTTCATCATATCAAGCACGTTGGGACGCTTGCGCTCGGCGAGCTTGTAGAGTCGGTTCACTTCGATCCCCTCCTCTTTAAATCGACGGTAAGTGCCGCCAGTGGCATAGATGGAAAATTGAAGCGCTATCAGTTCATGCGCCACTTGCACCGCGCGGTCTTTATCGCGGTCATTCACGGAGAAGAAGACATTACCGCCTGTGGGCAATGGGTTGAAGGCACTGATCTGCGCCTTGGCGTAGGCCATTCCCATATCTTTATCGATGCCCATGACTTCACCTGTCGATTTCATTTCAGGTCCAAGAACGATATCGATGCCTGGGAAACGTGGCCATGGGAAGACGGCCTCTTTGACGCAGTGGTGTGTGGGGATGACCTCTTCAGTAAAGCCGAGCTCTTTAAGCGTTTTGCCCACCATGATTTTCGCAGCCAGCTTGGCCAGTGGAATACCGATGGATTTGGAAACAAACGGCACGGTGCGTGAGGCACGTGGGTTGACCTCGATGACGTAAAGCTCTTCGTCTTTCACGGCAAACTGAATGTTCATCAGGCCGCGCACCTCTAGTTCACGTGCCAAATCTTTGGCGGCGACGAGGATTTGCTCCTGGATGGAATCTGAGAGTGAAAACGCGGGGATCACACAAGCGGAGTCACCGGAATGGATACCGGCAGGCTCAATGTGCTGCATAATGGCACCGACAACGGAGGTTTCACCATCGGATATACAATCGACGTCGATTTCTATGGCGTTGTCGAGGAAGCGATCCACAAGCACGGGTCGGTCTGGAGAGACATCCACGGCTTCGTTCATGTAATGCGTTAGCTCTGCGTCACTGTAAACGATCATCATGGCGCGACCACCGAGAACAAAGGAGGGTCTCACCAGAACGGGATAGCCAATGCGTTGGGCAACGACGACCGCTTCTTCCGCACTGACGGCGGTGCCGGCTTCAGCTTGTTTGAGTCCAATTTTATCGAGTAGAGCCGAGAATAATTTACGGTCTTCAGCAAGCTCTATGGCTTCTGGGGATGTCCCGATAATCGGCACACCGTGACGCTTAAGATCCGCAGCGAGGTTGAGAGGTGTTTGACCACCAAACTGAACGATCACACCGTCGGGTTTTTCCTGATCGCAGATATTAAGAACATCTTCTAACGTCAGCGGCTCAAAGTAAAGTTTATCACTGGTGTCGTAGTCGGTTGAAACGGTTTCCGGATTGGAATTCACCATCACAGTTTCGTAGCCTAACTCTTTGAGCGCAAAGGCAGCATGCACACAGCAATAGTCGAACTCGATCCCTTGGCCTATCCGGTTAGGCCCGCCACCCAGGATGACGATTTTCTTTCCGTCCGTTACTTTGGCTTCGTTTTCATCACCGTAGGTTGAATAGTAATACGGTGTGTGTGCCTCAAATTCTGCCGCGCAGGTATCCACTAACCGGTAGGTTGGGATCACGCCTTCAGCTTTCCGTTGGGCGCGCACCTCGTCTTGGCTGATGCCACGAGTGAAAGCAATCTGGTGGTCGGAAAATCCAAGTCGCTTCGCCTTGCGGAGATCCATGGTAGCGAGATCTTTACCTTCATCTGCAATCTGTTTGAGGTGTTCAAGGAACCAGCGGTCAATCGCTGTGGCCTCAAACACATCCTCGACACTCCAGTCCTGCTCAAAAGCTGTTTTCAACCAGAAAATACGCTCGGCATTTGGCACATGGAGCTTTCGTTCAACTTCTTCATAAGAAGGATTTTGAGCACCTTTGCCATCAAAGCCAAATCCAAAACGGCCAGTCTCTAACGATCTAAGAGCTTTCTGCATCGACTCCTTGAATGTGCGGCCAATCGCCATAGCTTCACCCACGGCTTTCATCTGTGTGGTGAGAACGGGGTCAGCTGTTGGGAACTTCTCAAAAGTGAAGCGGGGCAACTTCGTGACTACGTAGTCAATCGTTGGCTCAAACGATGCCGGAGTCTCACGGGTGATATCGTTAGGCAGCTCATCGAGTGTGTATCCGACGGCCAGTTTTGCCGCGATCTTAGCAATCGGGAAGCCTGTGGCTTTCGATGCTAGGGCGGACGAGCGAGACACCCGCGGGTTCATCTCAATGATGATACAGCGACCGTCTGCCGGGTTCACTGAGAACTGAATGTTAGACCCGCCGGTTTCTACACCCACTTCGCGTATGCAGGCAAATGAGGCATCGCGCATGATTTGGAACTCGCGGTCCGTTAGTGTCTGGGCTGGAGCAACGGTGATGGAGTCACCGGTGTGCACACCCATGGGATCGAGGTTTTCAATCGAGCAGATCACCACGCAGTTATCCGCGCAGTCACGCATGACTTCCATCTCGTATTCTTTCCAGCCCAGCAGGCTTTCTTCGATCAAGACCTCATCCACAGGTGAGAGATCTATACCTCCAGCGACGATGGTTTCAAATTCTTCTTTGTTGTAAGCGATACCGCCACCTGCGCCGCCAAGTGTAAAGGCGGGACGAATAATCAGTGGCAGGGTGCCGATTTCTTCAGCGATGACCCGAGCGTCCTCCATGTTATGAGCGACGCCACTTTGTGGTAGGTCGAGACCAATTTTAAGCATCGCTTCCTTGAAGCGGAGGCGGTCCTCACCTTTATCAATGGCATCGGCATTGGCACCGATCATCCGGACGTTGTATTTATCAAGGATTCCTGATTTGAAGAGGTCCATCGAGGTGTTGAGTGCCGTTTGCCCACCGAGAGTGGGAAGCAAGGCATCGGGACGTTCGCGAGCGATGATTTTTTCAACCACTTCCACCGTGATCGGCTCGATGTAGGTTTTCGCTGCAAACTCGGGATCGGTCATGATCGTCGCCGGGTTTGAGTTCACGAGGATGACTTCGTATCCCTCTTCATACAGCGCCTTACAGGCCTGCACACCAGAGTAATCAAATTCACATCCTTGTCCAATCACGATTGGACCAGCGCCAATCACCAAAATTTTTTTAATCGTTGTATCCTTAGGCATCGGGTGTTGCTAAATTTGAAGGATTTATGCCGCAATTATCCTCATTGTAAAGAACCACCCGCTGATTTTTTTCAGATTGAAGGTCTACCGGATCAACTGTAGCTTGATCATTCATTTGCATCATCCTCTATGAAACATCTCACCCTTCTCCTTTTTTCCTTTTTATTAACGTTATCTCTGCATGGTGCGGAGGATCAATTCGTCGAGGGTATTCAACCCAACGAAAGTATTAGTATTAGCATTAAAAAAGTTCCAGCCTCCGATCAGTCGACGATAAGTGGCGTCTACCTTATCAGTGCCTCAGGAATGCTGTTTCATGCCGATGCTTAAAGAAGGGATTCAGGTAAAGAGCTTAGCCCATGCTCAAGCGGCCCAAAAAATTAAGAACGCCTATATCGAAGCTCAATTGTCCACTGCACCCCACATTAATGTGAAGAATGCCAGCGGCTGCATTCGTAGATGCGGTCGAGAGATTATCAGCATTGGAGGACACGTCAAATCCCCTGGCCCGAAGCCCTTTATAGCGG
>CAYNNY010000045.1:0-7416 GCA_964398555.1 uncultured Verrucomicrobiales bacterium | reverse complement strand
ATTATCAGCATTGGAGGACACGTCAAATCCCCTGGCCCGAAGCCCTTTATAGCGGGCATGACATTATCCCATGCTCTTGCCGCTGCTGGAGGGGCGACACCCTTCGGTGCCCCTAACCGGATTGAACTCTACCGAAATCACAAAAAAACAATCTACAACCTGCGCGAACTAGAACACCAAAAGGTGAAATTACAGCTCGGAGACAGCATCAATATCCCTCAAAAAAAGATACACTGACATCAACCTCTTACTGCCAGTTCGTCAGCAGAAACCACCGAATTGCCACTTCCCTCGCTGCCCTCAAAAAAAATGCCTGACAACTTTTCAAAGAAATACACCATGTAAAATCAATGATGATTGTGATTATATCATCGAAATCTGCCATCGGAAGTCTCGACCTAACTCCAAGCTCAGTGATTCCAAAGGATGTGTCTGATTACTCAGGAAATTGAGTAAACCTAAGAAATAGTGGTTACTCTTAAAGCTAATTATTGATATTTACTTCCATTTTTCATTAACCATCCTCCCGCATGATTCCCCCTAGGATCGCGATGTGTCCAGTGAATCACGCCACCCTTACTGTTATTTGCATAAACTCCAAGAAAAGTAACAATATCACCCTCTCCCAAAGAGTTTATTCTGGGAGCTATATCGATATTATGTGCGATTAGTAAGGTTTGGCCAGATGGCATCTTGAGAATAAATTTTTGATGTCTACTTCCTTTATTATCATCAGGTAGAATCCGAATAACAACTCCTGCCCCCGTTGATTGAGAGCCTGTATTCCGCAGATTAAATGTCTCCGACGAATCATTCTTAGAAGAGTTTATTGCTTGAGGTATACCAACATCGATATCAAACAAATTTGAAATGCTCCAAACAAGAATAGCTATAGAAACCAAGATGATTAACCTATCCATAAAACTTATAATGACTCAAATAATGTCGATCAACCTTGGCTCTTGTTTTCTGCTCTCTGAGAGCCTTATTGAATCACCACCACCGCCCCCGGCCTTACCAGCGTTGGGAACCTAATTGCATCCCAATTCGCCATACGAATACAGCCAGCGCTGCGGGCGCGACCAATCGTGGTGGGGTTATTGGTGCCGTGCAGGCCAATGCCCGATTTGGTCAAGCCGTTCCAGATCACACCAATCGGATTATTAGGCCCGGGTGGGATCGATAGACTTTCTTTGCCACGCACTCCAGTATCCAGCATCTGCTGATCGAAGCGCCACACAGGGAGCTCGATGCTGTTTTTGAGGTTCCAATAGCCCTTGGGGATGAATTTCACCTGTCCGGGGGTGATGGGGAAACTAGCGATCAACTTGGGTTTTGCCGGACCTATGGGTATTTCATTAACGCCCATATCTGGCAAGACGAGCTGGTAGATCAACACCTGCTTGATTTCCGTGTCCACCACCACATGTCGGGCGCTGAGTTCTTCATCCTGTTTATTGCTCCGACCAGGCTTTAGATTTTCGATCAAAAAGGGATCAATATTTGGCACCTTCAGTGCTGTCCTCGCCTTAGCTGAGTTCACTACGGATGCACCGTTAAGCTCAATCAGGAGACCGGGCGAGGTGTGATAGCGCTCGGCCATGAATTCGCCCACGCTGCGGTAAGCCATCGCCTTGCGTTGTGCTTGAAGTGAGCGTTTCCTCGGTAATGTGGTGTCCACATATTGATCCACCACGGTAGGTGTGATCGCTGTGGAGTAGGGAATAGGCACATGCGTGCGGGATTCACTCAGCACCCGGTCATCATGAAGAGGCCGCCCGAGACTTTGATTGTAATTGGCGATTGCCAATTGAGTGAAATGCCCCGGTTTGGCATCGATGATCCCAGGGCCAAACTGTTTTTGATCCAGAAAAATCTGCAAGCGCATCGCGTCGTCACTGCCACGCGGAGGTAAAATTAGCTCAGGCTGAGGCACGGCTTTCGGAATCGTGTCCGCATGACTAGCCATCACGCCGGAATCCATCGAAACCCTCTGAGGCGCCACCTCCTGCGCACCTGCCACCCCGCAAGCCCATAGGCTCGCCCAAAATATTATTACACCTTTAATCATCACGTTTTTCTTCCGACAAATTGACACAGATTGAGAATATGAAAAATGCTTATTGCTCGATAAACTCAGCGAGTCTGCCCGCGATACTTGCGGGCACCACGGCTTTCACGACGATGTCGTTGCCATCATATTCCGTCTCCAGCACCTTCGCATCGCTGTGCAGCATACCCGATAAATCACCGCGGCTCTGCGGAATCCGGTAAGTGAGGACTTGGACGCGATCTGACATCATTTCAGCGCATAACTGCAGTAGCTCCTCCATCCCCTGGCCATTTTTGGCACTGACCGAGATGGTATTGGGAAACATCACCTCCAGTCCGGCAAGCTTCACCGGATCGTTGAGCACATCGATTTTGTTGAGCACGGTAATGATCGGCTTGTCCCCTGCCCCAAGCTCATCAAGGACCTCCATGGTCGTTTTATATAATGTCTCCACTTCCGGTGAAGAAGCATCCAAAACATGGATAATGAAATCCGCGAGCACAGATTCTTCGAGAGTCGCCTTGAAGGCCTCGACCAATCGGTGTGGAAGATTTCTAACAAAACCGACAGTATCCGTTAAAAGCAACGGTTGGCCGTCGGGCATCTCAATGGCGCGTGTGGTAGTGTCCAAGGTGGCAAAAAGCATATCCTCAGCCATCACATCAGATCCTGACAATTGATTGAGCAACGTTGACTTTCCAGCATTGGTGTAGCCAGCGATCGCTGCGGATGCAGAGCCCTGCTTCTCGCGCTCTTTACGTCGGGTATCCCGCTGTTTACGTACTTCGGCAAGCTCGCGGCGGCATTGATCAATGCGTGTTCTGGCCAATCGACGATCCACCTCCACTTGCTGCTCACCCATTCCTCTGGATGCACCGCCGCCACCACCGCTTCCGGAGCTGCTTCCCCCGCCCTCGCGGTCGAGGTGACCCCACATCCGAGTAAGGCGCGGCAAAGAATACTGCATTTTCGCAAGGTCCACCTGCAAGCGGGCCTCCCTCGTCTGGGCACGCTTCGAAAAAATATCCAGAATGACCTCCTCGCGGTCGATCACACAGATGTCGGCGAGTTCCTCCCAGTTGCGCTGCTGGGATGGCAAAAACATATTATCAAACACAATGACGTCGCAGTCGTGCGCATGCGCCAGATCCACCATCTCCTGTGCCTTTCCCGTGCCGCATAGGAATTTCCTATGAAATGCCCTAGTAAATACCAGCGCAGACTCCACGACTTCCACGCCTAGCGTGTCCACCAACTCCCCAAGCTCGGCAAGTAATGACTCCGCCTCCTCCGCCTCGCGCCGATCCTTACAGATACGCACAATCAACGCCCGCTCCACCATCTCCGGCTTTTCTCGCACTTCAAACATGTGCCCAAAGGCATGCCTTAGTTCATCAGTAAAAACAAGGATCGATTGATGCGGCACGACAGAACGATCAAGCCTGAGATGCGGCCCCCTTCAACGATCTACTTCGTTACGGGAATGATCAGAGCTGGGATCGTGGCCTTACGGACGCAGCCTTCGGCGACGCTTCCCAAGAGAAGGCTCCCGAGGAATCCATGCCCGTGAGAACCGAGCACCAATAAATCAGCATCCACCTCGTTGGTGTATTCCAGAATCGTGTGCAAAGGCTGACCTTGGAGCACAGCGGTCTCTACCCCCTTCACATTGATCTCCGAATCCCATCAAAAACAACGCGCATCTTCAGCTGCTGTTCCACGTGGAACAGAAATACCCTGCCATGTGGGCATCTAGAATTTAGAACTTGGAACTTAAGGCTTTAGAGTTACATAGCCGCGTGTTCATTTATCCAAAAATCTACGACGTCCTCGTCATTGGCGCTGGTCATGCCGGAGTGGAAGCCGCCCTCGCCGCCGCCCGGCTCGGCTGCTCTGTGGCCGTACTCACCCAGAACATGGACACAGTAGGCGCGATGTCGTGTAACCCAGCTATCGGCGGACTCGCCAAAGGACACATGGTCCGTGAGATCGACGCCCTGGGAGGAATCATGGGAATCAACACGGACGCCACCGGCATCCAGTTCCGGATGCTCAACGCAAGCAAGGGCCCATCCGTCCGCGCCCCGCGTGCCCAGTGCGATAAAAAAGCCTACCAATTCAGAATCAAACACGCTCTTGAATCCACACCCGGCATCGACCTCCATCAGGTCAATGTCGCCGAGCTTCTGGTCGAAAACGATCAAATCACAGGGATCACCACATCGCTCCAGCTTCAGATCAATGCCCAAACCGTCATCCTTTCTGCCGGCACTTTCATGCGCGGCCTCATGCACGTAGGAATGAAAAACGAAGTTGGCGGTCGCATGGGCGATGCCACCTCGACCATCTCCGACTCACTCAACGAGCTCGGTTTTCAAGTCGAACGCTTCAAAACCGGCACCCCCTGCCGGATCAATGGTCGATCCATCGACTTCTCAAAAACCGAGATCCAGCACGGCGATACTCCCCCACCCTTCTTCTCCTTCCTTGCGGACACCCTCGTCAAAGGCCCCAATGACGTACACACTCTGAATGGTCGAAATCAAACATCAGGATCAACGAGCCAATCTAAAGCAGTTCCTCTTGATTCTGGACTCTTGAATCTTGAATCTTCGTTACAAAACGAACCGTTCCACGTGGAACAAATGCCCTGTCACATCACCTGGACCAGCCCAAAAACCCACGACATCATTCGCAACAACCTCCACCAATCGCCGATGTATGCAGGGAAAATCGAAGGTCCGGGCCCTCGCTATTGCCCATCAATCGAGGACAAGGTGGTGAAGTTTTCCGAACGCGAACGCCATCAGGTGTTCCTTGAGCCCGAGGGCCGTCACACAAATGAGTTCTACATTAACGGCGTCTCCACCTCCCTGCCCTATGATGTGCAGCTCGACTTCATCCAGTCGATCGCTGGCTTAGAAAACGCCCAGATCATGCGGCCAGGCTACGCGGTGGAATACGACTACTGTCCGCCTACTCAGCTTTCCCCTACCCTCGAAACCAAACGCGTTTCAGGCCTCTATTTTGCCGGACAAATCAATGGCACCTCGGGATACGAAGAAGCCGCCGCCCAAGGCCTGATGGCTGGGGCCAATGCCGCCCTCAAAGTGCTCGGCAAAGATGCCTTCACCCTACGTCGTGATCAGGCCTATATCGGAGTCATGATTGATGATCTCGTGACTAAAGGAACCACCGAGCCTTATCGAATGTTCACCTCCCGTGCGGAATACCGCCTCCTGCTACGTCAGGACAATGCGGATCTCCGCCTCTCGCCTCTCGCGTCCGAGGTCGGCCTTGTTTCAGGTCTTCGTGCCGACCGCATTAGCGAGAAAATCAGCGCCTTAGAAACCGCCAAAGTGCTCATCCCCACTATTTCTCATGAAGGTATCAAGCTCGATCACTGGTTCCGCCGATCCGAAAACTCATGGAAGTCACTACCGTCTGAGATTCTTAATCAAGCCCCCTCTCACCTCTGGTCACTCTTGGAAACCGACTTCAAATTCGCAGGTCACCTCGAGCGCCAGCAGACGCAGATTGATCGAATGAAGCGTATGGAAGATAAACGCATCCCAGCGAACTTTAACTACGACACCATCAACGGTCTCAAATCCGAAGCGCGCAATCACCTCAAATCCATTCGACCTACCACCATCGGTCAGGCGGCCCGGATCTCAGGAATCACCCCTGCCGACGTCGCGATTCTCGCCATTGCCCTGCGAAAATAATCGTGAACCCGGCGGTGATTTTAACCGCAAATGGACGCGAATCAGCGCGAATTTTCAAAACTGATTTTCCAGACAATCAAAATTCGGGTGAAAAATTTCAAGATTCACGTCGATTCGCAGCTCAAAAAATGAGCAAACCGGAGAATTCTCTGAATGAAGGGCAATTTCCGCGAAACCACAAGATATGGGCTCTATTTGGGAAAACACCCAAAAATGTCGAAAAAAGGGCCTAAAATACGCCACTTTAAGAGACATGGCACAACTAGCTTACCGCAAGTGACTTATGTGTGTTTTTTGGTCAGTTTAAAGCCCTGAGAATAAACCCGACTGTGCCACCATACAGGGGCCTCAAAAATTCTTCATTCTCAGAGCCTTAAAAATGAGCCGATTTTCGGCCTATTTTCCCTTTTTTGAAGATCGGCCGGTTTCGCAACAAAAATGGCCTCATTGGAAATTGGATTGAGATTCTGGAATTTCAAAAGGATGAACAAAATCCACTCCGAAATAACAAACTCTAACTATACCGATCAGATTTGATGGATCTCTAAAATCATCACTCCTACTCCCCCACCCTCTTTTTTTGCTTGGCTGAGAAAATCAAACCCAAGAGATTAAACCGAACGAATCGCCTCAATGGCAGCGGCCATATCTGGAGCGCAAAAAGTCGAGGAACCCGCGACCAGCACATTGGCGCCGGCTTGGGTGGCCGCGACCGCCGTGACGACGTCCACTCCCCCGTCAACCTGGATCTGAAAGTTGAGGCCTCGTTCTTCCCGGATTTGAACGGCACGCTCAATTTTTGGCATCACCTCGTGCATAAACGATTGGCCACCAAAGCCAGGAACCACTGTCATGCAAAGCAGCATATCAATCTGATCCAGGTAAGGAAGAGCATCATCCAGAGGCGTAGCGGGATTGATCGCAACTCCAGCCTGACACCCCGCTTCACGAATCCGCTTCAGCGTTTCAGCTACATCATGATCAGCCTCCGTGTGCACGGTGATCATATCGGCCCCGGCATCGACAAAGCGTGTCAGATAGTGGTCGGGACGTGAAATCATCAGGTGCACATCGAGATAAATGTCGCTGATCTTGTCGATCGATTTGATAATCGCAGGCCCAAAGGAGATGTTGTCGACAAAATGGCCGTCCATGACATCGAGATGTAACCAATCGGCTCCAGAATCAACAGCTCGCTGAGTTTCCTCGGCAATACGTGAAAAATCAGAGGCTAGTAATGAGGGTGCAATAATTCGTTTCATAAGTCGATTCCGCTGATTCTCCAGTCGGAATCTAATGATTTTTTACCCTAATTTTAAAAATAACACAAGAAAAGATGGTTGAAAATACAATCTTTCCTGACTTTTGAAACATCACTGATGCTTTATTTTTCTTTAGAAGCGAATACATGAGGCTCGTCAATCTGTGTTTTAATTTAAAAATCATTTGACAGAACAGTGAACTAACGATAAATCTCAATTATTCAGCAAATGCTGGATGGGTCGTAAGAAACTCAGAAGCAAGTGGTTCGATGAGTACCATGAACTCGTCGCCAAACCGATAAAGGTCGGGGAGGCGACGATGTATGTCCAAGCCTCGCGGCTAAAGATCGCTGCGGCCGACTCGTATCGGCTT
>CAYNNY010000044.1:0-18816 GCA_964398555.1 uncultured Verrucomicrobiales bacterium | reverse complement strand
TTTAAAAGTAGCAAGTAGCGATCCTATCCTCAAAGATCACTCTCCTTAGACAAATACACTTTTTCCATCTTTCCTAGCAGAGAATACAATCCGGCAAGATTTCCTCCCAGCGGCTTACTCCCCGATTTCCGACACGCTCCAAACTCCTGACGATGCTTGGCAAAGATCGTTTCAATAAAGCTTTTTGAGCCGATCGCCGCCCCCGCACTCATATACTTTAATCGACTCAGCAAGCACTCTCCAGCCGTCAACTGACCTTTGGCAGCAAGCGACTTTTCAGTCTTTTCTAGGGGTATCCCCTTGCGGATTTTGACCTGATTGGACTCCGTCCATTCATCCAGCTCAACCTGTTCGCCGTCGAGCATCAGCCAGCATCGATACCACGCCCCGCTTCCCTCGCTCTTTTCCCCCCAGCTATCTTGCGGTTTCTCCATCACCATGCACAACCCACGCCGAGCGTGCCGAGAACCCGCCACAGCCTCCGCATACCCACACCATCGGTAATCTTTCGGATCCTCCACAATCCCCGCCCGCACAGAATTGAGGTCAATGTAGGCTGACATCGTGCGTAGCGCTTCTCCATTTTCGACAAGCACACTCTTAAACCGACCCGACCACAACGTACCCACGCGCTGATGCTTCCGGTTATACCATCGAGTGAAGCGTTCTTTAACCTCTTTCACGTAAAGGCTCAAATCACAGAAACGACGTTTGTATTTCTCAATCACCTCTCGAGCAGCATCTTCCAATCCACGCTCCCGCATATCCGCCAGTTCCAGCTTGAGTTGCTCAATGTAAGCCTTGCTATAAAGAGTCGCCAAATGCCCCATCAATCGGGCCTCCCCGCTGCCGAAAGGCTCTCCGTTCCGATCATCAAACTGCCGTAAGAACTTCTCTTTCGAAGGCACCTTCACCAATAAATGCCAGTGATTTGCGAGCAGACAATAAGTCATCACCTTCACCCCGCTGAACAACGCCATCTTCCGGATGATAATCCTCAAACCCTCCAAATCCTCAGCCTCAAGCATCCGCTCTGCGCCACAAGTCCGCGTCATCACGTGATAGCAAAAATTTTCATCACTTCCTCCCAGCACCCGCCGCCGAATCGGCGTCTTCATTCGACAAATCTGCCCATTCCGCAAGACCGCCGCCCCCGACTGACACTGCAACATTTCCAGACGACTTAACGCCTGCTCCCCTGAGGTCTCATCAGCATTGATCACATTCATGCAAGCACCATAACTAGCAAACACATTAAATACAACAATTAAGTTGCCGTACATCTTAATTTAATTGAATAAGGATATTAAAAATAGATCGACCAATCAACTGAATCCTTGAAACTTCCCGTAACCATTCCATATTCCGCTTATGCCTGCCCCAAGCGACAGACCGGATAACAACTACGCCATTGCACGCATCGACCTCCCCGGTGCCGGCACGCACGGCTGGCAGGTCCGGATGCA
The DNA here is from genome assembly GCA_964398555.1 of uncultured Verrucomicrobiales bacterium. Lineage (GTDB taxonomy): Bacteria > Verrucomicrobiota > Verrucomicrobiia > Verrucomicrobiales > Akkermansiaceae > Oceaniferula. The sequence continues at coordinate 17,350 of CAYNNY010000044.1, read as the reverse complement.
GCGGCGCGGAATTAAGTATGGTAAGTTTTTTGCCGACCGCATGCACGGCGGCCCCGAACACGCGCTTGAAGCGGCCCGCCGCTGGCGTGATGCGATGATCCAAAAAATAGCCGATCGCGCCAGAACCTGCGAACGCTCACCGCGCAACAGCTCGGGAGTAGTCGGCGTCTCCAAAATCACAGTAATCAGTTCCAACGGAACGACTTATCATTTCTGGCAAGCCACCTGGTCCTCCGCCCCAGGCGAACGCCGATGTGTCAAATTCTCCATCAAACGACACGGCGACAGCACAGCCTTCCAGCTGGCTGTCGAAGCACGCACCGAAGGCATCAGCCAATAACGCCGAATTACGGCACCCGTGGGAACTTGGAAAAGTCAGGCTCGCGTTTTTCAAGAAACGCATTTTTACCCTCCTTGCCCTCTTCAGTCATGTAGTAAAGCATGGTGGCATTTCCAGCCAACTCAAGAAGCCCCATCTGGCCATCGCAGTCAGCATTCAGAGCCGCCTTGAGGCAACGCATCGCAATCGGTGAATGCTGAAGCATTTCACGACACCAAGAAACGGTTTCTTTTTCCAAATCCGCAAGAGGAACTACGGTGTTCACCAAGCCCATATCGAGCGCTTCCTGTGCATCATACTGGCGGCAGAGATACCAGATCTCGCGGGCCTTCTTCTGCCCCACAATCCGGGCAAGATAGCTTGATCCCAACCCACCATCAAACGATCCCACTTTTGGCCCCGTCTGGCCAAATTTCGCATTATCAGCGGCGACCGTCAGATCACACACAACATGCAACACATGACCACCTCCGATCGCATAACCCGCCACCATCGCCACCACGGGCTTGGGGAGAGTGCGGATCTTCCGTTGCACATCGAGAATATTGAGCCGAGGCACACCATCGCCACCAATGTACCCGGCATGTCCGCGTACTTTCTGATCACCTCCGGCACAAAAGGCAAGATCCCCCGCTCCGGTCAGAATGATCACCCCGACCTCCGGATCTTCATGCGCCATCTCTAGCGAACGTAATATCTCATGCGTGGTCTGGGGACGGAAAGCATTGCGCACTTCAGGGCGGTTGATCGTAATCTTCGCAATCTGTCCGTCCTCGCTTTTATCGTAGAGAACGTCTTCAAAGTCGTCTGGCTGGGCTGATTTCCACATGCGCAGATCATCCACTCCATTATCGAGAGACGCAACCGCGAAATGCACCAATCCCTTGAAATCTGTGATTTAGCCTTTCACCAAGTCTTGGATAAAATGTCTGCAATGTTTTGAAAAAACCTCCGATTGCTCCCAAGGAACGCGATGACCACAGCCTGCAATGATCTGATGCTCGGCGTGAGGCATCTCTGCAACCGCTTTTTTAGCCAACTTTGTGAATTTCACATCATCCTCACCTGTCACCCAAAGCACGGGACACTCGATCTCATGCAGCCGATCTGTCAAATCAGCCTGAGCACCTAACGACCAATCGACAAACGAACGCGCCACCGATGCCCGTCGCCCCTTCAGCACCCTCCGATCCGGCATCTCGCCAGCACCATTGAGAACGCCTTGCCCTTCCCACTTCTTTAAAAAATCCGACCACTCACCTTTTAACGCCATAGCGGACCACTCCCCATCTTTTTCGCGTCGATCCTCCCGCTCCAGCTCAGAAGAAAGCCCTGGGTGGGCAGAAACGATCACAGCGCCTCGCCACATTTGTGGCTTTGCCAGCAAAGCGTGCAAGGCCAAGCGCCCACCCATCGAATAAGCGACGAGGATGGGATCGGGATCAACGCGGGCAATTTCTCCCGCGAGAGTATCTCCCAATTTGCCCAGAGGCATCGGGCAACAGTCAAGAAACCGCCAAAGATCAAGACGACGCACCTCACCCACGGCAGCGGCGACAGCAGAATCCTTCCGCACATCAGCAGAAAAACCCAACCAGTCAGCAGCACGGCCAACGGCTCCATGCAGCGCCCAGATCATTCGCACAAATAAAAATTAAAGCGACTTCAAGCAGGCTTGGATCGCATCAAAATCAGGCATGTCATGCGGATTTTCAAGCACCTCGGCGTAACGCACCTTACCAGCTTGATCGACAACAAAAGCCGAGCGCTTGGCCACACCGCCCATGATCAAATTGGCCTCAGGAATGAAGCTTTCGTAGGCAATGCCGTAGGCTTCAGTTGCCTTGTGTTCGTAGTCACTGAGCAGAGGGATTCCAATGCCCTCTTTTTCAGCCCATGCACCCTGAGCAAATGGATTATCACCGGAAATCCCGACAACCTTAGCGTCGAGCACCTTATAAGCATCCAGGCTCTTGGTGATCGCACAAAACTCCTCCGTGCATCCACCCGTGAAGGCCATGGGGACGAAAAGAAGCAGCACATTGGACTCGCTAGTGAGCGAATTGAGCGTCACGACCTGCGGGCCGTCAGCTGTGAGTGAAACGAGAGAAAACTCCGGGGCGGTATCGCCAACTTGAATAGACATAATATAATTAGATAAGTTGAATTAATGATCCTTCACCATCACCTGATAATGAAGGGGAGCGGGACACTAACCCAGCTTCCAAGCATAGCAAGCAAGATCTTGCGATCATCACCGCAGGGCAATACACTCAATGATTTCAACCCATTTAGAGGAGGTCCCCAAAGCGGGTGATATTCTTAACTTCCTGCCCTTCACTTCATGAGTGACACCGTGCGTCGGCATGTCCCGAGCAAGCCCTATCATCTTAGGAATATCCCATCCTCCGTGTTGACCATCGGAGAGAAGAAAGGGAACGACGATGATCTTTTTCTGCGTCGCAACAGAGGCCCATTCACGAACGAAAGGAGCCTCCTCTAACCAAACGTCAGAAATCTGAGCAAACGGCGTCGTTTTTTTAAGCTCGGTAATGTGATCGATCATCGTTTGTTTGGATTGGGAGTTCCTCGTTGATCCGTGCCCTACGAGCAGAAGACTCACCTGGAAAGGATCCCAGTCGCCAAGCTCTCCCTGCGCCGATTGATCAATCAACTCTGCGATCATCGGATGCGTCCCCACCGGATCGCAATAGCTTACAGTCTCAGGCAGGGAATCGAGCGCCAGCATCTCAGGAATGGCTTGCTGGGTAAAATACCCTTCTGCGAGAAAATCCGGAATAATCAGAATCTCTTCTGATTCGATCAAACCCAATGCATTCTTCACCAGCGGATCTTCTTTGAGAAAGGCAATGTGCACTTCTGAAAAACAGCCTCGTTGACGCAAGATCTCAGCATGAAGCCTCACCGAGCGCGATGACTCAGGGTGCTTAGATGAGCCATGACCGAGAAGAAGCAGTGTCATCTTTCCGGTCATAATCTTCATAGCGTATCACAATCCCTAAATCTGAAAATCAGACGACGAAGAGCCAAGATGCAAACCACACTCATATTTCTCGCCACCAAAGCGAGACCCCTCAGCCGACTCGCCTTCTACCACTGGTGAAGTAGAATGCCAATCGCCCATAGTTTGATACCCTTGGGATTCCAGAGGATGTTTAGGCAGATCATTGTCGTAAAAATAGGCTGACACCTGAGCATCCGCCCAATCGAGAATGGGATAGACTTTGAGTGTACGCTTTTGCTGTTCGCCAAATTGACGATCCACTCGAGTGCTGGACTGAGAACGTCGCAAGCCACTGATCCAAATATCAGAACCCTGATCCTGCAAGGCTCGGTTCATCGGCTCGATCTTATTGATCAATCCATACCGACCATTCCCCTCTTCACCCTGCTCCCAGAGTTTTCCATAAAGAGCCTCCTGACGAGCGGCTGAAACTTTAGGTTGATAGACTTTTACATCCACCCCTAACGAATCAATCAACTGCTCGGCATACTGATAGGTCTCAGGAAAGAGATACCCGGTATCGAGCCAAATCACAGGAATCTGAGGCGCGTGTTTACTCACCAAATGCAACATCACCGCAGCCTGAAGACCAAAGCTGCTACTGAGCACAAGCCGTGAGCCAAACCGCTCATGCAGCCACACGACACGCTCAGCGGCTTTCATTCCGCCAAAGGCATCGTTGACCAAATCTACATCTAATACTGCATTCATCACTTTAGCCGTTGAGATCATAACTCTATAATATTCTTATGAAAATCATTCCCCGCAGTGGTCGCCTTAACGTAACCCGCGCGGATAACAAAGTCCCCAAATCGCTCACCATCATTCCGCTGCTTGGCGTAATCTTCAATGATTGGGGCAAGCAGAGCCTTGATATCGCCCGCTTTCACAGACTCGCGGTAAAGCTTGTTCAAGCGCTGACCGAAAAATCCACCCCCCAAGTAAACATTGTATTTGCCGGGGGCCCTACCCACAAAGCCGATCTCGGCAATGAAAGGACGGCCGCACCCGTTAGGACAACCGGTCATCCGGATGGTGATGGCATCGTGTCGCAATCCTGCGGACTCAATACTCTCTTCGAGTTCCGTGATGAGATCAGGGAGGTAGCGTTCGCTTTCCGCCAAGGCCAAGCCACAAGTTGGCAGGGAAACACAAGCGATTGAGTTCAACCGAAGGGCGGAACGCACATGACTATCGTGGAGGCGATACTCCTCCAGAAGGGCATCGATCTCAGCACGTTTCTCTGGAGAAACATTCGCAATCACAAGATTCTGGTTCGCTGTCAGTCGAAAATCACCATCGTGAACCTTCGCGATCTCGCGTAGTCCGGTTTTCGTGAGAAAAGCTGGGGAATCAATGATGCGCCCTCCAGGAATGAACAAGTTTAGGTGGCTGTTGCCGTTGGCGTCTTCACTCCAACCGAAGCGGTCACCATTGGTATCAAACTTAAAGTCGCGGGCTGGCTCCAGTGAATACCCAAGGTATTCCTCCAGCTTAGCGCGGAAGCCATCAATGCCCATACGCTCGACCGTGTATTTCAAGCGAGCGTGTTTACGATTGTATCGATCACCAAAGTCGCGCTGCACCAGCACCACTTTTTCAGCCAAATCCACAGCCTTCTCAGGAGTGATAAATCCAATGACTTGGGCCAACCGTGGGAAGGTCTCCTTCTGACCATGGGTCATGCCCATGCCGCCACCGACAGAAATGTTGTATCCCACCACCTTCTCACCTTCGAGAATGGCAATGAATGACAAGCAGTGCGCGTAAATATCCACATCGTTTGATGGTGGGACTGCCACAGTGATTTTAAACTTACGCGGCAGGTAGGTTTTGCCATAGATAGGCTCATGCTCTTCCTCGTTGCTCGCTACTTTTTCACCATCGAGAAAGATCTCGCGGTATGCTCCAGTGCGGGGCAGAAGATGTTCACTAATCTCCGTAGCCAGCTTCATCGCCTCAGCATGCGCAGCACTTTGGAAAGGGTTAGGATTGACCATGACGTTGCGGTTCACATCACCACAGGCGGCAATGGAATCGAGCACCACGCTATCCATCTCACGAATCGTCGGAATCAGATTATGTTTAATCACGCCATGCAACTGAAATGCCTGACGCGTGGTCAGCTTGAGTGTGCCATTGGCATACTCATCGGCCAGCCAGTCCATCTTCAACCACTGCTTGGGAGTAATCACACCACCGGGCATACGCACCCGGATCAAAAAGCTATACGCCTTCTCTAACTTCTTCTTCCGTCGCCCAGCTCGCACATCGCGATCATCCTGGAGGTACATTCCGTGAAACTTACTTAGCTGCTGATTATCAGCGGTAATCGCACCCGTGCTCACATCGGCAAATTCCTCAGCCAGCGTTCCTCTCAGGTAGTTACTGTTCAGCTTTAGCGGCTCGTTGACCGCAAGTTTTTTTTCTTTGCTCATCGTTCAAATTTTATGGTCTGTATTCTTAATTCTGGTCTCTTCAATCTCCCTTAATAAACATCCCGCTGGTAGCGCTTGTCTTTCTTCATCTTCGACACGTAGGCTTCGGCTTCCTCTTGAGACTTACCGCCCTCGGTGACGATAATGTGCTGCAAAGCCTCATGCACATCCTTAGCCATACGCGAGGCATCACCACAGACGTAAAAGTGCGCCCCTTTCTCCAGCCACTGCCAGAGATCCGCAGCCTGTGCCGCCATCTTATGCTGGACATACACCTTCTCGGGTTGGTCACGGGAGAATGCGACATCGAGACGCGACAAGCTGCCATTTTTTAAATGCTCCTGCCACTCAAGCTGATAGAGAAAATCTTCATTATAACGCTGATCGCCAAAGAAAAGCCAGCTATCCCCCTTCGACTCCAACTGCGTGCGTTCTTCCACAAATGCACGGAAAGGAGCAACCCCTGTTCCAGGACCCACCATGATGATGGGAGTCTCCCCACTCTCGGGCAAACGGAAGTTTTTGTTTTTATGCAGATAGACCGACACCAATGACCCTTTCGGAGCATCATCCGCCAAAAAGGTGGACGCCACACCTTTGCGTGACTTATCATGCGTTTCATATCGCACAGCGGCCACCGTAAGATGCACCTCACCCGGATGATCCAACGAACTCGAAGCAATCGAATAAAGACGGGGAGGAAGCTTTCGCAAAATATCAATCAGCTGCTGGGCACTCAGATCTTTGGCTGGATAGCTCTCCAATAAATCCACCACATGACGACCTTCCGCCCATGCCTTGTAATCAGCCTTGGCATCATCAGCGAGTAATTGAGCCAACTCGGCAGAGCCTGACACAGCCTGCCATGCCGTCGCCACTTTGCGGGAAAGTCCCGTAATATCAAAATCAGAAGTCAGGGCGACAAGCAGAGGTATGCTGCCAACATCTTTGACTTCCACCTCAGCATCAGCCGACAGCCCCGAGGTACGGAGAACGGCATCAACCACATCCGCCGCATTGCGAGGAAGCACAGCTAACACATCACCCGGCTGATAATCCACCCCCGAACCTTCGAGAGAAAGCTCAATATGTAAAATTTCTTTATTTGAGCACTCACCACTGAGCAGTTGGCTCTCGAGCACTTCGGCTGGAAACGGGTTCTTTTTATCGAAAACCTGAGCCGCCACCGGGACGACCACCTCAGCCGATGCCGCTTTAGCCTCACCGAGCTTACCCCACACAGCTTGACTCCACTCAGCAAAGCTATCATCAAAATCAACATCGCAATCAACGCGGCCAACAAAACGTGTGCCACCCAATTTTTCCAACTGAACATCGATCTCCTTACCGGTCTGGCAAAACTGATCATATCCCGTATCGCCCAAAGCACAGACAGAAAACTCGACGCCCTTAAGGTTCACTCCACCAGCCCCATCCATGAGGCTGTTATAAAATTCCTCCGCAGCCTCCGGTGGCTCGCCGTCACCCCAAGTGCTGACAACCACCAAAAGTGTGCCAGCATCCTTGAGATCGGCAGGTGCGATATCCGCCATATTGACGACGCTGGCTTTAAATCCTTTTTGCTTGGCCGCCTTGGACACTTGCTCCGCAAGCTCCTCGGAATTGCCAGATTCCGTGCCGTAGAGGATCGTCAGCTTACGCTCAGCCGCTGAAGCTACCGCTGCGCCGCTCCCCTGCAATCCGGCCAAAAACCCACTCACCCAAGCCGTCTGCTCCGAGGTCAAGGTGCCCAGAATACTACCGAGCTGCTGCTTCTGCGCATCGTCGAGCGGCGCGTGTATTGGAAATTCAATCATTCTTTAATCCTTAGTTTGTTGATCAACTTGCTTTTGTTCGCGGGCGAACTTTGCCCACCTTGCACTCAGTTGCAAGTGAAAACATGTCCATTAATGACAAAACTTGTCCTACTTTAAGCCAACTCCTCCACAATCGCCTGCACGAGCCCTTCAATGTTGTGCTCCTCGGCCTCGATGATGCTGGTTTGTCCCAGCTCTTTGAGCTTCGCCGTGGTAATTGGACCAATACTGGCAGCTTTGCAACCTTCCGGCCATGCCAGCCCAAGCTTGCTGAAATACTTCGCTGTCGAGGAACTGGTGAACGTCACCATATCGGCACCGCCTTCGATAAAACGAGCCGCAGCCCCTGTCGGATCTGACGTTTCAGCTTCTATCCGATAAGCAATACACTCATCGACAATCGCCTGCATCTCCGTCAAGCCATCGGCCAGAATCGGGCGGGCATTTTCAGGGCGCACCCAGAGAATCGTTTGGCTATCGACATTATGATCGTTTTTAAACGACTCCAGCAAACCCTCGGCAATGTGGCGCTCGGGAACAAGATCGACATCAAAGCGGTATTCGCGAATGGCTTTTTCCGTGCCAGGTCCCACCGCTGCGATCCTCACCCCGCCAATGCTACGTGCATCTTTGTAAGTAGCGTAAAAAGCATCGAAAAACCGGCGCACACCATTGGTGCTGCTGAAAATAAGCCAATCATAAGTATGCGCCTGGGCAACACCTTCGGCAAACCCCAACTTATCAACAGGATCATCAATGCGAATCACGGGCAGCTCCAGCACATCGGCACCTAGCTCTGTGAGTTGCTTGACCAGACCACTTGCCTGTTCCTGACTACGTGTTACCACGATGCGTTTCCCCTTGAGCGGGCGATTTTCATACCAATCAATCTTGTCCATTTCTTTAATAATTTCTCCGATAACGCCCACAGCTGGGGCTTTGAATTGTTGGGCTTCTGCAATGTCCGCTATGTCGGCCAGCGTGCCCGTGATCGTTTTTTGCCTCCCCGTCGTGGCCCAACGAGTCAGGGCAATCGGCGTTGTGGGATCGGCATCATTCTCGATCAAGCTCTCTGTGATGAAGCGCAACCGGGCCATACCCATGAGGAACACCTTGGTTCCCGGAGTCTTGGCAAGCAGCGCGTAATCAATATCACTCTTGCGTTTGTCCTTAGAGTCATGCCCAGAAAAAATCGTAAGCTGAGAGCCGTAATCACGGTGAGTCAGAGGGATCCCAGCATAGGCGGGCCCAGCTAAAGCGGATGAAATCCCCGGGATGATCTCGAATTTCAACCCGGCCTCAGCCAGCACAGCGGCCTCTTCGCCACCACGACCAAACATCATCGGGTCACCGCCCTTGAGCCTCACCACCACCTTGCCCTCTTTGACTTTTTGAACCAGCAGCGCATTAATATCATCCTGAGAAAGCTTGTGCTTGGCGGCACGCTTACCCACATCGATTTTTTCGCAATCGGGCTTCGCCCACGTCAGCAGCTCAGCGCTACTCAGGGCGTCATAAATCAAAACATCCGCCTGCCCGATGCAGCGCTGCGCCTTTAACGTCACCAGTCCGGGATCACCGGGACCAGCACCTGCGAGATAACAAATTCCACTCATTTCAGCGATTGGTAAAGTTTCAAAGCGACAGCTTCAGGCTCATTCGCCAATCCGCTGAGGCTAGACTCTTCAGGAGCCACATCATTTTCTTCATCAAACACACACGCCATCATGTGAAGCGTCTCGCCATCGATCCGCGATTCCACACCCACGGGAGTGTGACATCCAGCATCGAGCAACCGTAAAAATTCCCGCTCGGCACGCACCTGAAGCATGGTGAGTTCGTGAGTGATCGCCTGCACATAAGCTTTGGCTGTTTCGTCCCCCGTTCTGATTTCAAAACCAACCGCCCCCTGCCCCGCAGCGGGTAAAAAAGTATCCGGTGCTAGCGGCGTAGCAAAGAGTCCGTGACCAAGGTCGCCGGTCAAATCAAATCCCAAACGCACCAAACCAGCCTCAGCCAGCATCGTGGCATCGATGTCATCATTCTCAGCGAGCTTACTCAATCGGGTCTGCACGTTGCCTCGAATATCCACCATATTCAGGTCTGGCCGCAGCCACTTGAGCTGTCGCTGCCGACGCACGCTACTGGTCGCAACAGTCGCCCCCTGAGGCAAGCCGTCCAAGCCACCTGGATGACATGAAATCAAAACATCACTCACCGGAGCACGCTCCAGCACGCCTACCATTTCAAACTGATCTTCCAGCACCGTCGGCACATCCTTCAGGCTGTGCACGGCAATATCTACCTCACCCGCCTCCAGAGCGATCTCGAGCTCTTTGATAAAAACGCCTTTATCGATAATCCCCTCGACCTTCGCCACTTGGGATAATGGCACATCTGTGCGGCGGTCACCCGTCGAAGTGATCACATTGCGCACCACTTCCAAATCGGGAAAAGCCTGCGCTAACGCAGCTTCCGTCATTTCTGCCTGGACCAATGCCAGCGCACTGCCTCGCGTTCCTATCACTAATGGTTTCATCTCTGCTATTATAACTCTTCTTCGATCATTTGCTCACAAATATCCACCTGCAACTGGCGTGACGCCCGGGCATCCCCCGCCAGCTTCTGCAGCATGTCCATATCGTAAAGGTAAACTTCTTCGATCTCACCTGCCGCAGACTCGATGTCACGTGGCACGGCAATATCAATTAAAAACAGCGAACGGTATTTTCGCTTCCCCCGCACCGCCTCGATCTGGGCAGCGCGAAGCACCGGTTCGGACGACCCAGTGGACGACACCACCACATCCGCCTCGATCAGCGTTTTTTCCCAATCGGTGAAAGGAACCGACTTCCCACCGAGTTCGGCGGCGAGATCTTTGGCGCGTTGCTCAGACCGGTTCGTCACCGTCAGATTACTCGCACCGCGAGACAGCATACTCATCGCCACCTTGCGGCTTGTTTCACCCGCTCCAATAATCATCACATGGCAGCCCTTGAGTTTCCCGAAAATTTTCTCCGCCAAATCCACGGCGACGCTGCCCACCGATGTCGGCCCGATCTGAATACTCGTATGGGTGCGGATACGCTTCCCTACAGAAAACGACTTCTGAAACAATTGATTAAGAATCCCCTTAGTCGCTCCAGATTCCAGAGCCTGCTTGTAAGCCTGTTTGACCTGTCCAAAAATCTCAGTCTCCCCCAGCACCATGGAATCAAGCCCGCAAACGAGTCGAAAAAGATGCCTCCGTGCCTCGTTACCCGATTTCTGATAAAGATGCTTCATCGCCTCCTCATCACGGCCTTGAGAAAGATGATCCCACAAGGCGACGGTGCCCTCTTCAGCATCCTCAGCCACCACGTAGATCTCCATTCGGTTGCAGGTGGAAAGCACCACACTTTCCCCGAGACAACTTAACGCCGCAATTTCACAAGCGCGATCTCCGAGCTGCTCGGCAGGCACAGCAAAATGCTCCCGCACCTCGACAGGTGCAGTCTCATGATTCAATCCTATGCAAATAAGCTCCATCTATAACACGAGAAAAATCAACAAAGACAAAACGAATAACACCACCGTGGCCAACGCCAATTTGCGGGGAGGCAAACCACGCCACCACGTCACCACCAACAAAGCGGCGTAAGCCAGCCATAAACCCGCTGCCATCAACAAATGCCGACTCGGCCCCTCAGAGCCCGCGCTCCCATCCACCGGAGCCGCCTTCATCATCACTCCACAAATCACACCGAGCGTCAAAATAATCACACCCAACACCAACAACCGACGCACCACCCCAATCAAATCCCGAGCCGGTGGTAAATTTTTAAACAACCCCGTGCTCAAATGCGCATCCTTGAGCTGCCGATTCAGCACCAAAAACATCACCGCAGCCACCGAAGAAAGCCCCAATGCGCCGTAGGCCAAAACAGAAAACCCCGCATGAAATGCCCGCCAAGCATCCGTGCTCTTAGCGTGTTCGGGAGAAACATCCATCATCCCGGGAATCAACGCCAAACCCAATAAAAACGACACCAAAGGCGCGGTAAACACCCCCAGCAATGACAATCGATAAACCGTGCCCACCGCCAGATAACACATCGTTAGCGACCAAGCGGAAAAGACCAGCACCTCGCCGGTATCACCCAGAGGACAACTGCCCCGCATTTGCCCACGCACCGCCAGCACTCCGAACTGCGCCACAAAAGAAAATAACAACCAGAGCGATGTCCAACGGGACCTCACACCACGATGAACGTAGTTCGCCCCCTGCAGAGCCGCAATCACGGCCAACATCAAAGCGGCAAAAAGAATCCATTTTTCCATGGCGCGGCAAGGAATGCACAGAGATCGGAGGAAAACTCAAGCCTCAAACACTAAATCACCGCCATTCATGCCGAGGATACCTCCCAGCGAGGTCCTTTTTCATCTGCGGATAGCCACGTTCCCAGAAGCCTTTCAGGTCATCGGTCACTTGCCACGGCCGTTGATTGGGAGCCAAGAGATGAACAAGCAGCTTGGTTTTCCCCATGGCAATTTCCGGCAGAACCTCCACATCATAAAGCAACTGCATTTTCAAAGCAATCCACGGTGCGCCATCCAGAGAGTATCGCACTTTCGCATTCCGGCCATTACTCAGAGTCACTTCCAATGGTGCATAAGCCTCCAGCACCTGCTTCTGCCCTGCCGATAGCCATTTCGATAAAACCGGCATCACCTCTCGGTTTTTGATGTCTTTATACGACTTCGCCCCTTGGCAAACATCTTCGAGCACCATGAGTTTATCGTCCTCGTCAAATCCCGGCAACTCCATTTCAGGCAACCATTGGGAAAGACTCACCAATCGGGCAATCCAGCGCTCAACACTTTGATCCCAGCATTTCATCTTTAGCTCACCGCTGGCCACACGCTCGGCGAGAAGCTGGGCAGCATCGGCCAGCGGCGGCTCACCACCTTCTTTCGACTCTAAAATCAAATCGCGAAAACGAAGCACTCGTTTCCTCACCACCCGGCGCGCAGAGGCATCATAAACCGCCCCATCGTGCTCATGAAAGTCATCGGGAAAAAGCGACCGCAAATCGTCCAGCGAAATTTCAGCGCAGCGGTTCAGGTAAACCACCACCTCCTTACCCTCCACCTCCGTCATCTCGGTGGCCACAAATGCCTGAGCCTCTTTCACCGCACTATGAGAGTCCAGCTTCCCTCGCCGACCATCCACCACCCTACACGCCAGAGTCGCCACCCCCAGACGCACCGCCAGCCGATCACTAAACGCCGCTAACATCACCCGACTCACCGCCGCGCGATTCCGCTCAAAATCCACCTGCCCCCAGCGCAATCCACGCCGAGTTGCCGCCCGCTCTAATTGCTCAAGCGACTTCCCGACCTCGCGCGCACCGCGAGCCAGAATACCGCTCTGCCCACACCTCCGGGGGTCATAACGCATATCGCGCGCCACCTGAAATGCCCGCCACTCCGCCACAAAATCCGATCCATCCGAGGGCTCAGTAAACTCCTCCCTTCCACCACCCCCTCCAGCGCCACGCCCACGCGTAAACACGCCCTCACCCTGCACCGCCGCCGCAATAAACCCAGCCTCAGCCACGCACCCTTCCTCTTGCCCCGCCAGCATCAATCGCGCATAACGAGGGTGCAGAGCAAACGCCGACATCATTACACCCTCATCCGTAATCCCACCCTCAACATCAAGCGCCCCTAACTGACGCAACAACTTCTCAGCCACCTCCAGAGGATGAGCCTCAGGCGCATCCAACCAGCGAAACCCAGCCACTTCACCCACCCCAGCCGACTTCAAAGAAAGAACCACCTCCGCGAGATCAACCCGCCGAATCTCAGGCAAATCAAATGCCACCCGCCGGCCGTGATCCGCCTCACTCCACAAACGAATACACCGCCCCGGAGCCGTCCGCCCGGCACGTCCTGCACGCTGATCAGCGGATGCGCGTGAGATCTTTTCGATCATCAGCGTATCGAGCCCGCGAACGGCATCGTATCGCGCCACCCGAGCCAATCCGGCATCAATCACCGTACGCACGCCATCGATCGTCAAGGAAGTTTCCGCAACATTGGTCGCAACAATAATCCTGCGTCGCCCGCCCGGAGCCACCGCTTCATCCTGAAGCTTTGGAGAAAGACCACTGTAGAGAGGACAAACATCCCACCCCCGCGACCACGCAGCCCGTTCAATCAGCTCAATACTTCGCCGGATCTCATGCACACCAGGAAGAAACACCAGAATATGCCCCGCATCCTCATGCCCAGCTGCATCGCGAACGGCATCCGCAATTCGATCCCACACCTTGATTTCCGGTCGCCCTCTCGAAGCTGATTGAGCCGGAGTCCCGCTGCCCCGATACACCACATCTACAGAAAACGCCCGCCCCTCAGCCTCCAGCACCTCGCAGGGATCCAGATAATCTTTCAAGCCCGCAACCTCCAGAGTTGCAGACATCACCACAATTTTCAGCTCCGGCCTCTTGGCATCGGCTCCATCTTGTAAATTCAAACACCGCGCCAATGCCACATCACTGGCGATGCGCCGTTCATGAAACTCATCAAAAACAACCGCACCGACGTGAGAAAGCTCAGGATCATCCTCCAACCACCGCTGCAACACCCCATCCGTCACATACACAATGCGGGTCTCTTTCCCCATGCAGTTCTCAAACCGCACCACGTGACCGATTTCACCACCCGGCCTCGATCCACGGACCTGCGCGACCCGTCGCGCTAGCATTCGCGCGGCAATCCGCCTCGGCTGCACCACAACAATCAAACCATCCACCACCCCACCGTCCAGCAGCATCGGGGGCACACAGGTCGACTTCCCCGACCCCGTAGGCGCGCGAAGAAGCAATCGCCCAGTGCCCCGAATGGCACCGAGCAACGGGTCTTTAAGCGCATAGACAGGTAAATTAATCATAAAGGAAACGAACCTCTTTAAACCCTCCCGCCATTCGAGCGGTTGATGAATTGACGAGAGACGCCCACATATTTCAAAGCCAAAGACTTCACGTTCGCCTGATCCTTTTTATCCAACGTCCTCACCACCTTCCCCGGACGACCAATCACCAATGAGCCGGGAGGAATCACCGTGCCACCAGTAATCAAAGTCCCAGCACCGATGATGGACCGTTCTCCGATCACAGCGCCATCCATGATACAGGCCCCCATGCCAATCAAAACCTCATCCTTAATCGTGCAAGCATGAATGATCGCGCTGTGCCCAATCGTCACCAACTCACCCACATAAACCCCAAAATCGTCAGCCAAATGCACACAAGTATTATCCTGCACATTGCTTCGAGGACCAATCACGATCTCATTGATGTCACCCCTCAGGGTGGTTTGATACCAAATACTCGCCTCCTCGCCAATGGTCACCCGCCCGATAATATCAGAGCTGCCGGCAACAAACGCGCTGTCATGAATCTGTGGACTAATCCCGTCAAATGTCTCAATCGCCATGCCTGAAATATATCGGACACTACTCTTTTCACAAGTTGCAATATGGCGAAGTCAGTGCATATTCCCCTCACGCTCCACCATCCAGTTTTCATCCTCTTTATATATGCAGCAATTTTTCATCGTCGTCGCTATCGTGGTCTTTGGCTTTGCCCTTCGTTCATGCCGCACCATCATCCTGCGCAAAGTCGGAGCCTTGGTCATGCTTTTTGCCTCAGGCCTTTGTTTTTACTACGTGACCGGCAGCATTTTGGCAGGCATTGCCGCAGCGGCGGCTTGGTTTTTCCTCCCCTGGGTCGAGCTACTCACCCGCATCCGCAAAATGCGCATGCCACTCGAAAACCAGCTCGAACAATCATTTTCCATCAACCACGATATTTTCCCGCATGCCGCCCAACACGTTTCCACTCTGGAAAATGCCGGCTATGAACACATCCGCAATTGCGGCTGGAACCTCGGCGGCATGGAGCAGCTCTATCAACTCTTCTGGAATGCCGAAACCAGATCCGTCGCCTCACTTTGCCTCTGTGAACAATCGCAAGTCACCTTCACCTACCTCACCATCACCTCGCGCGACATCACCGATGGCATCTGGCGCACCACCAACTTCCCCTTTTCCCCCACCCTCAAGACCGCCCCACGGGTGCACTGGAATCAAGTAAGCTGCATTGACGAATGCGCCCAAAAACTCATCATCGACCACGAATACTTCCTTTCCGAACAAGGATTCATCGATGACGACCTCAGCATCCCCGACCCCGATCACATTGAAGAAGAAATCGAAAACGAGCTTCGCCTCCAGATCGATCACAACTTAACCCGAGGCATCATCCGCCTCACCGGCGACGGCCATTTCCGCTACACCCTACGCGGCCTCTTTTTCCTCTGGCTCCAGTTCATCAAAGACATGATCCGGCTGTGTTGAACCTTTATTGTTCAGCCACTTTATTTGGTTAGATCAAGTGAATGTGATAACGCCTTCTCCACAGATTTCGAGAAAGCCTGATCACCGAAGCTGTAAACACATATACAAATAATCTCACCCTCGGGCTTCAGGCAAAAATACCTCTCCAAATAGATTTTACCGCCAGTCTTTGCGACGGAAGCCTTCATAACCTCAATACCGCTATTCGTCTTAACTTTGGTTACCGCAAGGGTAATGTCATCATTTTTCTTAGTTCGGTCACTGGTGCTATTTAAAGCATCTTTGAGAGAGACACCTTTAAACCGTATAGAGTGAATCCGCACCTTCTTGAAGCCCCCATCTTTTGGCCTTACGACGTAGCCAAAGGATGACTTATCTACGTGCTCCCATAGCCCATTAAGGGTTAGTGAGATACCATTCACCTTGAATGTGCTAGATTCATCAATTGCACCTTGTTCGACAGATTTTTTCGGTTTATGCAGTTGTTGAAATGTAGAAGAAGGGAGGTAGATTCCCGGCGTTAGGTCGAAGATCGCGCGCTTTTCTGTTTCCTTTGTAGATTCTTCTTTATTTCCGTTTTTGGGTGCTGACTTAACCCATAAAACTTGATGTTTGGCGACCCCTGATCCATCTATAAAAACTTGCAGGCTAACCCTCTCGTAGCCTTTACCTCGAAGAGACATCCCCACCTTGTAAAACTCAGCTTCTGACATGTTGCTCCGATGCATCCAAGTGCTATAGATGTTTTTATCCCATTCACGTTGAACCCATCTGAATTGGCTCAATCCATTGTTATTACGTCCTTCCATGTGTACCCAATATGTCCCTTTTGGTCGGCTGTTAAAACTACTCTGCATATCTGTGAGCGGAACCCAATCAGAATAATCTTTCTCAGGAAGATCATCTATATCACAGACTGAATACGATTGTTGATGGTAAGCCTCTTGTTTGCATGCCCCTAAAAAGGTGATGATGAGTGGGATTATTAGTAGTTTTTTCATTGTCATGATTTTTTGCCGAACGTCACGTGCAGGCAATCCGCTAGCGGGAGCCCCTAGCCAAGGCCTCCCAAGTATAGAAAAACAGTGGAGCCTCATTCGTTATCCAAACGGTCCGAAAAGACCGGACGGATAACAGGTGGCAACTAGGAACCGCCGTGCTACAACGCACGATCTCTTAAACGAAGTCACCTCCGCATAGCCGAAGGCAAACCCGTATGACCGGTGGTGTGGGGGGCCGGAGTTAGAATCTCCCGCCTACCCGATTAAGCTTATTTATTGAATGTATCTTTTAAGGCTAATCGATCCTTAGATTTATTTATCCGAA
>CAYNNY010000043.1:0-18862 GCA_964398555.1 uncultured Verrucomicrobiales bacterium | reverse complement strand
GGGCTTGTTTTCGGATTGTTATGAGGGGAGGGGGCTTTCATTTTTCTTTTTCTTAGAGTGGATCACCTCATTTTATAGCGCGCTGTGTTTTTACTGTGGCTGCGTTGGCTGGGACGAGGGCTTCTGCGGGAGTAAGTGTTGCGCGGTTTGGCAGATGGGTGACTCCTCTTGGGTTGGGATGCTTTGGAGCGAGAGGCTTTGGAAAGGGATGTCTTTTTGGTGTGGGTTTTGGAGTAATGGTTTTTGTTGTTGGAGTGGGAGACGTATTGGTGAGAGGGCGTGGATGAGCGGGAGCGGTGAGGATTGGCTGCCGGGCGTTGGTGTTTGGGGGTGGAGTAGTGCTGGTTTTTATATTTGGAGGAGTGATGTTTGGAGTAATGGTGTTTGGAGTAATGGTGTTTTTTGTAGTGTGGGCGGTAATGGTTGTAGCTGCCTCCTGTGTAGTAGGTGGGGGTGTAGCAGGTATTCGCGTAGGAGTTTTCATAGTAGGGGGTGTAGCCGCCGCTATAATATGAAGATGAATAGCCTGTGCTGGCGTAGCCGCTTGAGTAGCTGTCGCCGTAGTAGCTATCGTAGAATGCGGGATCGCAGGAGCTGAGAAGGGTGGCTACGATGATGGCTGCGAACGTGAGTATGAGTGGTTTTTTCATGGCAATGGAAGATTTGGAGTCTGTCGAGTGGGCTGTGTCTGCACCTCCTACGACGAGGCATCGACCCTATCTATTCACTCTTATTTACGGCGAAATGAATGTCGAGCCGCTGAGCCTGATCTTTGCCAAGCCTTTCACCCTGAAGCGAAGAGAGAGCTTCTTGGGTCTGGCCGATGCATCAAGGACGATGATCCAGAGCAAGGTGAGCTGTTCAAGCTGGTCTCAATAGCTTCTTCCCTTATCTCGCGGAAGGTCGTTCATGGAACCTGGAACCCGTTTCGCTGGTGAGATGCTGGTTAGCAATGACCTTGAAAGTGTTTTTTAATTCGATGGAAAAAATCAGCTTACCGCAGTAGTGGATGCCCCGCTTTCGCCTTTGAGGTGAAGGGTGGGCGCAGGTAGGCGGGAGCGAGCGGTTTTTGTTTGATCGCGCTACGTCTGGACTCAGACAGTCCGAGCCAAATTTCCATCAGCCATTTTGCCTCGGGCCTGCTGCGGGTGACTCGATTTTTCAAATCCTCACTGAGTCCGAGCTGCGCGGGGTCATCGAGGGTGAATAACCTGGTGTCCGGGGCGGCGGCCAGCCTTTCGAGGAAAGGTTTGGCTGCCATCAGTTCGGCGTTTTCGGCTTCACCGTGGGAGTTGATTTCAGAAATGTAATAGAGTCCACGGCGGGCATCTCCGATTGCCATGGCCACACATGTTGTTGGGTCTGTTGTCGAGAAGGCGGCGCGGGCTTCCGGGGTGGCGGCGAGTGAGCCGATGCCGACGGCTGGGCAGCCGTGTGCGATGGCTATCCCTTGCGCCGCTGCGATGCCAACACGTGTGCCGCTGTAGCTGCCGGGGCCGGTTCCGGCGATGATGAGGGAGAGTTTGCGTTCGCCGAGCAGCTTCAGGGCTTGGGATAGCGGTTCAAAAATCATCGAGTTGTGGCTCCGATCCGTCGTGAACTCGTCCACAAAAACGATTTCGGCATCGATCCACAAAACCACGCTGGCTTGTGGCACGCTGGTCTCAATGGCAAGCACCGCACTCATGAGTGTGACTTGTAGTGGATTGCGGCAAAATACCAATGACCGAGTGGAGAAAAAATGAAAACGCAAGAGTGGTGACAGTATTTTAGAATTCAAGGAATATTCATTCTTGCATCATTGGAGGGTTTGGGTTTAGTTGCTGCCGCATTCTTATATTCAATGAGGTGCAACTATTATCATGAGTGACTACGCTAAAGGACTCGAAGGAGTCATCGCTAACGAATCTGCCCTGAGTGATGTCAAGGGTGCTGAAGGAAAATTATCTTATCTCGGTTATGACATCGATGATCTTGTCGAGAACTGTTGTTTCGGTGAAGTGAACTACTTGCTTGTCAATGGTCGACTTCCCAATGCTCGTGAGTTGAAAAATTTCCAGCAGAAGCTTCGTCAGGGACGCGATCTTCCACCTCAGGTGATGGACTTTATTAAGTCTGCCCCTCATGACGCCAATCCGATGGATGTTCTCCGCACAGGAGTTTCCATGTTGGGGATGTATGATAAACGTGCTAAAATCGGCGAGCCTGATCATGATGCGCTTTACGAGTCTGCGATGTCGATTATGGCTCGTATCCCTGTGATCGTGGCTTACTTCCACCGCTGCCGCATGGGTCTGAGTCTTCCTCCGATCCGCACGGACCTCTGTGGGGCCGCTCACTTTCTGTATCTTATTAATGGAGAAGAGCCTACGGCAGCGGCAGTCAAGACACTTGATATTGCTTACATCATTCACGCCGATCACGGGATGAATGCTTCTACTTTCTCTGCCCGTGTGACTTGTGGCACGCTCAGTGATATCTACTCCGCCATGACCTCTGCGATTGGCACCCTGAAGGGACCGCTGCACGGTGGTGCTAACGAGGGTGTGATTCACATGCTTGAGAAGATCGGCAGCGAAGACAAAGTGGACGCTTTCGTCGAAGACTGTCTTGAGAAGAAGAAGAAGAT
Source organism: uncultured Verrucomicrobiales bacterium (assembly GCA_964398555.1). Taxonomy (GTDB): domain Bacteria; phylum Verrucomicrobiota; class Verrucomicrobiia; order Verrucomicrobiales; family Akkermansiaceae; genus Oceaniferula. The sequence continues at coordinate 16,233 of CAYNNY010000043.1, read as the reverse complement.
CATGGGAATTGGCCACCGCGTTTACAAGGTGCTTGATCCACGTGCTCCGCACCTTCAGAAAATGGCGATTGAGCTTACCAATGATCTTGGTGAGCCGAAGTGGATCAACATGTCCAACCGCATCGCGGAAATCATGCTTGAGCGCAAAGGCCTCAACGCCAACGTCGATTTCTACTCCGCCACAGTGTATTACTCACTCGGTATCCCGACCGACCTCTTCACTCCGATCTTTGCCATTGCCCGTTCCTCTGGATGGGCCGCCCAGATTCTGGAGCAGCTTCAGGACAACCGTCTCTACCGTCCACTTACCAAGTATATGGGCCCATCCGAGACCGTTCCTGTGCTGCCGATGAGCGAGCGATAGGTCGTAAGAGAAGGCGTCTAACGTCTTTGATTCCATTTTAAATAACCCGGCAGGTTTTTCCCCTGCCGGGTTTTTTTGAGTGCGGAGGGATGAATGGTTTGGCTGGCGCATGTCACGGATGCTGCCTTGAATTTCTTGAGATGCTGGCGGTTTTCTGAGTAGGTTTCGGTTTCCCCATGCTGGGAAAGTGAACGAACCTGACTATGACCGATAACAACCCAACCCGAGCCCGTCTGCGTGATGCGGGTTTTGATCTTCTTGATAAAAATCTTTCCACACTGGTCGGCTGTCTTGGCGATGCCTTGGATGGCCTCAAGGAGGACGATCTATTACCTCATCTACCGTGGAATGGCGAGACGCCTGTGGATACCTCCGATCTTCCGGAGAACTTGCAGCAGTTGTATTCGATCGGGTTTGAGTTGTTGAACATGGTGGAGGAGCGGGTGTCCGCAACGATTCGTAGGGACCGTGAAGAGGAGCTCGGAGCCGCCTCGATTCGAGGTCTTTGGGAAAGGTCGCTGACGGAGATGAAGGCGCTGGGATTAAAGGAAGATGAAGTTTTACAGCTACTCGCTGATGTGCGAGTGGAGCCCGTGCTGACGGCGCACCCGACCGAGGCAAAACGCTCGACGGTGAGGGAGCGTCACCGGGCGATTTACGAGGAGCTGGTGCACAGTGAGCACCTTAAGTTTACACCCCGCGAGAGAAAGCGGATCAATGGTCGGATCACGACGGCGCTGGAGGCGCTCTGGCGAACGGGTGAGATTCATCTGACCCGTCCTGATCTTGAGCAGGAGCTCCGCACCGCGCTCTACTACTTGCGCGAGATATTTCCCAATGTGGTGCCCCGTCTCAATGTGCATCTGGTGGAAGCCTGGGAGAATGTGGGATTTGATCCGCAAAAACTCCGCAATACCACCCAGCTGCCACGGCTGACGTTTGCCACCTGGATTGGTGGTGATCGCGATGGCCATCCGCTGGTGACACCTGAGGTGACCGAGCGCCACTTACAGCAGCTGCGGCATCACGCATTTGTGTTACTGCGCAAAGAGCTCAAGGAGCTTGCGTTCCACCTTTCACTTTCACGGCACTTTCACGAACCTACAGCGGCACTGACTGCGCGGCTGGAAACGGTCTCGGGAGAAATTGCCAATCGTGAATGGGTGGCGATGATCAAGCACCGCAACCGTGAGGAGCCATGGCGCCATTTGATTTATTTGATCCGAGGAAAAATCTACGAAAACCTCCATGGCGGCAGCGCAGGATACAGTCGGCCTATTGAGCTGGATGCGGACCTCGCCTTGATCGAGGAGAGTTTACAAGAAGCGGATTGCACCATGCTCATTGATCAGCACATCCGCCCATTGCGTCAGAAGCTGGGGGTGTTTGGTTTTCATTTGGCGGATTTGGATATCCGCCAGAACTCGGATTATCATGATAAGGCGCTTTCTCAACTACTCAGCGCAGCGGGCATTGCCGATGGTGAGAATTTTGCTCACTGGAGCGAAGATCGGCGCTGTGAGTTTTTAACAGAGGAGTTGCTGTCCACTCGGCCATTTATCCATGGAGATCTTTCTGTGGGGCCTGAGACAGATTCTGTTTTGCACACCTACCGCGTGCTGGCACGCCACCGGGAAGAGACTGGCGGAGCTGGGATCGGGGCGCTGATTATTTCGATGACGCGTTCTCTATCTGATCTGCTCTGCGTCTATGTGCTGGCTCGTGAAGCGGGGCTGATGACGGCTACTCCGCAAGGCCTTGCCTGTCCTCTCGAAATTGTGCCTCTTTTCGAAACGATGGAAGATCTGGATGCTTCGCCTCGATTGCTCGATGCCTTTCTCGCCCATCCCGCTACCCAGCGGAGCCTGAAGCTGCGTCATTCCGATAACGAGAGGTTCACTCAACAAGTCATGTTAGGGTATTCGGACTCCAACAAAGACTGCGGTATTCTTTCCGCGCAGTGGGCACTCTTCCGCGCTCAGCATGCCATGACCGGGGTGGCTGAGAAACATGGCATTCTCCTGCATTACTTTCATGGTCGTGGCGGCACCATCTCCCGTGGTGCCGGTCCTACCAATGCCTTTATGGATGCCCTGCCTCATTCGTCCTTTTCGGGAACCTTCCGCATGACTGAACAAGGGGAGACGATTGCGCAAAAATACGCTAACCTGACTAATGCCACCTATCACTCAGAGTTGTTAGTGGCATCCGCGGCTGAGACATTGGCGAAGCATCGTTATGGGAAAAAGGTGGATGATCCATGTATGCCTTTGATGGATGCGCTTTCTAAAGAGAGCCAGTTAGCTTATCAGGAGCTGCTCGGTATGTCTGGTTTCATTGAGTTCTATCGTCAGGCTACACCGATCGATGCCTTGGAAAATTCCCAGATCGGTTCGCGGCCGCCGCGCCGGACTGGCACCAAGGGGTTTACCATCGATGATCTTCGCGCCATCCCCTGGGTGTTCTCCTGGACTCAGGCTCGGTTTTATCTGCCTGGGTGGTTTGGAGTGGGGTCCGCGCTGGATAAGCTTCAGCGAGAGAACCCGGAGCACTTGCAGCAGCTTCGCGATGCCTTGCCTCATTCGCCTTTCCTGCGCTATGTCCTCACCAATGTCGAAACCAATCTTGCCAGTGCCAACCTTGAGTTGATGCAGGCGTATGGGGATTTGGTTGAGGATGCGGCGCTACGTGAGCGTTTGATGAGTGTGATCGTGGCGGAGTTCGAGCTAACGCGTCGGCGGCTGGTGGATGTTTTCCAAAGTGATATGGAGCACCGCCGTCCGCGGATGGTGAAGACGCTCGGTATCCGCGAGGAGCCACTGCGTGTGTTGCACCAGCAGCAGGTTGCCCTGATCCGGCAATGGCGTGATTTACGGGCCGGAGGAAAAGAGGTGGAGGCTGAAGAGCTTTTCCCTGAAATTCTCCTATCGATCACGGCGATTTCTTCTGGCTTGAGAACCACGGGGTAATTCTGGGGTGCCGGACGCCTCTTGACCTCTGGCCGCTGTCTGTGCAGTCTGCCGCCGACATGACCATTGATACCATTATCACTCACCCCGGCGGGGCACATAAAGATGATTTTCTTGCCTGTAGCCTGATGATTTCTCTGCACGGGGCACCTGTTCTTAGGCAGGAGCCTACAGACGCTGACCTTGAGGACGCCAGCATCTGCGTGATCGATGTGGGAGAGCTGCACGAGCCGGAAAACAATAATTTTGACCACCACCAGTTCCCGCGTGATTATGTGCCTACTTGTGCGCTCACGCTCGTGCTCCAGCACCTCGGTGTGTATGAAGACGCACGAATGTTCTGTGACTGGCTGGAGCCTGCCGAGTGGTTTGATACCCGTGGGCCGAAAAAAACAGCCGAGTGGCTGGGCGTGGAGCGGGATATTATTTCAAAAATGAACTCCCCGATCGATATCACGATGCTGCGTCGATTTGCCTCTGAAACAAAGCACCAGGCTGGCGAGCCAGTCTATGAACTGATGCGGATGATTGGTGAGGATCTACTGTCGTATCTCAAGGGGGTGCGTGATCGTCTGGACTACGTGGGGCAGAGGGTGCAGCGTTGGGAGATTAGCTCGGGAGAGACTACCTTTAGCGCCCTCTTTCTGCCGCGTGCTGATGATTCCATCGATGAGGCATCCAGCGGCCTTGCCCGCTATATTCTCGTCAATGAGCTGGATAAAGAGATCGCTGCAATTATCTATCCCGACAGCCGAGGTGCTGGATTTGGTCTGGCACGGTTTAATGATCATCCAAATCTGGACTTCACCCGCGTGGAGGAAGAGCACGATGTGCACTTTGCCCATAACAGCGGATTCCTCTGCAAAACGAGTGCCACTGAGGAGAGCCGATTAAAAGAGTTTCTGGCATCGGCCTGGAAGTGATGCGCGTTGCTCCCGCCCCACCGCCATAAACTGTTGGCAGGGACCGACCTCCGGGCGGTCCGGCGGGGAGTATGTGACCTGCCTCGTGTGCCGCGGATGAAAATCTGGAATGCTTGTTTCGTCTTCGGGGTGGATCGGCTCAAGGTCTCACCACGCCGAATTTGAAGTGACCAGATTAGGTTGTCCTCTGCCTTTTAGAAAAAAACCACGCTCTCCGCCTGCCACACCAGCCACCTCGACGCCCTGCCGCCTCGAAGGTTGTTTCCGCGCCTATCCACCCGGAAGCCATTTCATCAAGCCGACCCGTCTGAGTATCCGGATCGGAAAGCCGGTCACTTTCGAGGACTGCCCCGACAACCGCGCCGGCTGGAATACCGTTGCCAAACGCCTGCATCAATGCATCGAGGATCTCTCCCGCTGAAAAGGATGGATCCAGTTTCGCCCATTCATAGCGGTATGCACAGGGATCACGTGCTGGGGCGCAAAGGAGAGAGGGCGCAAAAAAGCCCCACGGCGAAACCGTGGGGCTTTTTGAAATATTGAGATATGTGCTGAATTAAACAGCGACGGCCTCTTCGGCGAGCTTGACGTTGACGCGTCCGCCGTTTTTGTCGAAGTAAACGTTACCTGCAACGCGAGCGTGGATCGTGTGATCTTTGCCCATGTAGACGTTAACGCCTGGGTGCCACTTGGTGCCACGCTGGCGGATGATGATGTTGCCAGGAATGACAACTTCGCCACCGAACTTCTTTACGCCGAGGCGCTTGCTGCGAGAATCGCGACCGTTTTTAACGGATCCTTGTCCTTTCTTATGAGCCATTGTTCTAAGTAGTTAAGATTAAAATGAAGCTGAGATTAGCTGATGCTGGTGATTTCCAGCTTAGTGAGACTGCGGCGGTAGCCTTTGGTCTTGTGGTAACCTTGGCGGCGCTTGAATTTGAACGCAACACCTTTTTTGCCGCGGAACTGATCCACAACCTTAGCGGTGACGCTTGCACCTTCGATCATGGGCGTGCCAACGGTGGTTGCACTGCCGTCGTTGACGAGTAGGACGTTATCAAACTTTGCTTCGGAACCCACTTCAGCGTCGATCTTCTCAACGTCGAGTGTGTCACCTTCTTGAACGCGGTATTGTTTACCGCCTGTTTTAAAAACTGCGTAGGCCATGGGATTGTTCTCCTTGGGAAATTACTTGTGTCCGCCGAAAACACACCTAGTGCACCGCGCGGGGAGCGGAACTCACCACAATACGGGACAACGGGCAAGCAATTTTTTTTAATATTCTGAAATCTTTTTATGAGTCGGGGCGAATGCCCTATGATTGATGGGTGCCAAAGCTACGAGCATGAGGGTAAACGTTGGCTCGTGGGCGTGGATCTCGAAAAGTTCTTCGATGTCGTTAAGCGTGATATTTTGATGCAATGCTTAAGAAAACTAAGGTTTCTCGTTTTCTTGACCGCACCTTCTTTTTGTTTTTCTTATGGGAACCTCCGGCAAGGGGCAAAACAGGAACAATAAACATTTCTAACTTTTTCAGAGTGATATCCGCCGGTGCCATGACGAGGGATTTTACACCGGATGGAAAGGTTAGATCTACGGGTCTCTGGCTGATCTTGAGGCGCGAGCTCTCGATCCGTGCTTGGCCAGTGGGTAGTTCATCAAAGATGAGTCGGCTGCGTTGGCTGTCGCGATAGTTTCCTAGAATCTGAAATTTTGCGATTTTGAATGCCCATGCCTTAAAATGCGTGCCCTTATGAAACTTGGGCGGATTTTTTTCAAAGTACGAGGTTCACTTCCTGAAGGTGAGCAAAATATCCTGATGTCCGGTCAGCAGGGTGATGAGATCATCAGCCTGAGGAGGGTGTTCGGAGTCGATGGACTGGAGGGGGGCATGGGTAGACGGAGGTTGTGTTCCTGAGAGCTTACACCGCTCCGCCTATATATTCCATATATACGATGAATGGGTCACAAAAATGATGATTTTTTTTAAAATCATCATGGTCGCTTTGACGAGTGACCTGGTTGGGCAAAGGTGCCGAAGTTACTGGCTTCGAGAAAATGCTCCATTTCTTCGGTCATTTTGATGATTTTATCGTGCATGGGGCAGGGGTCATGGTTCCCACACCAGCCTTCGCCAAAGGGGCATTGCATGATTTTGTTTTTGACCTCAAAGCAGTTGACCACATCAATGAGTCTGATTTTTTTAGGATCCCCGGCAATGGCATAGCCGCCGCCTGGGCCTGTGGAGCCTTTGACGTATCCGGCCTGCGACAGGGTGGTGAGGATTTTGGCGGCTAGAGGTTTGGAGAGGATGCGTGCATCCGCGACATTCTGGGAACTCACCAGTCCAGTTTGATCACGATAGCATTCCGCCAGATAGCTCATCACGGCTATGGCATTCTGGGCTGTTTTTCCTACTTGCATGAATAAATTTTCTGGATGGTGTTGAAGGGGTGGCTGCTCTTCGTGAAGAAGAAGCAGGATGAAACGCTTCTTTAAGAAGCATTGACAAGGTTTAAATACGAGAAAAAAAATTATTTATTCTTTTGTTTTTGGATGTGGGGTGGTATCAATGGCCTTAACAAAGAGAGGGCGTTTTTAGCGACTTCTCTTTTCCTTAACTGAATAAGAACTAACCCGAATCTAATTGTATTTAACCCGCATGAAAACCACAACCACACTGGCCACAGCCACCGCGCTGTCCCTGATGACCGCCGCAGCGACCGCTGGTCCTGCCGCCGTTACTCCACCCGTTGAGCCTGAAGCCTCAAGCTCGATTCTCGATAGCATTCACCTCTTCGGAACAGCTCGTCTTCGTTACGAGTATGCCGATTTCAACAGGCCCGGTGTCGATTACGCCAACGTGCTTTCACTGCGCGCTCGCCTTGGGGTGAAAACCGATGAAATCTATGGGTTTAAATTCCTCGTTGAGGGGGAGGCCACAGGGATTTTGTCTGATAAGGATCGTTACAATCCGTTTCCTGGTGCGGCCAATGCCAATGGTCGGGCGATCATCGCCGATCCTGATAGTTTTTTGCTCAATCGCTTGCAGCTTTCTTACAATGCAAAAGCCATCGATACGGTGGTGACCGTTGGTCGTCAGTATCTCAACTTTGCGGACCAGCGCTTTATTGGTGCTGTCGGTTGGCGTCAAAATGACCAGACGTTCGATGCGGCTGTGCTGGAAAACAAGTCGATTGAAAACCTGACGTTCACCTACGCTTATGTCGACCAAGTGAACCGTATTTTTGGCTCGGACGCTCCTACAGAACCCATGGAATACTGGGAGAGCAGTAGTCATCTCATCAATCTTGAATACAAAGCCTGTGATGATCTTACCCTGCGTGGATTCGCTTACCTTTTGGATTTTGATAATATCCCGGTGATGGGAGATCTGGCTTCCACCGATACTTATGGATTAGAAGTTCAAGGTGATACAGATGCTCTTGGTGCTTGTAAGCTGAACTATCTCGCCACAGCTGCGGTGCAGAATGATGCGGGGAATAACCAGCAAGATTACACAGAGTATTACATGCGCGGTAAAGTGGGGGTCAAAAACGATCTTTACAATTATGGTGCCGGTGCCGAAGTGATGACGAGCGATGGCAAGGGTGGCCGCTTCCAATTCCCGCTAGGCACCAACCATGCCTTTAATGGATTTGCGGACAAGTTCCTGACCACTCCCGTCAATGGTCTGCAAGATTACTATGGATGGGTTGGGGCTAAGCTTTTGGGATTCAACCACACCTTGAGCTACCACTATTTCTTGACTCAGCACGACAGTGAGAGTCTGGGATGGGAGGTCGACTATGTGGCTGCCCGCAAGATCGGAGAATACACCAAACTCATCTTTAAAGGTGCCTACCTTGATGGACGAGGTAATGATGGAGCCAGTGACATGTTTGATGTGGTGCGCGCTTCCGCCGAAGTGAACGTTACGTTCTAATTCAGCCCCTCCGCTTCATTCAATTTTTCTGTTTGTTTGTTATCCGCAGCTGCCGTTCATTCGGGAGTTGCGGATTTTTTTTTGAGTGGGGACACTCTTGTCCACGACTGCCTATCGCTGAACCTGCCCTCTGAAAAGTAAATACCCCTGATGCCGAGGATGGCAGCAGGGGTGAAGTTTGTGGAGGTGAAACTTTCGCTTAGAGGCTGCGGATGCCTTCTTTGGTCTGTTTGACTTTCTCAAGCTGCTCTTTCATCAGTTTGGCACGTTCTGGCTGCTCGCTGATGATGTTGTTTTGCTCGCCGACATCAGAGTCGAGGTTGTAGAGCCGGCCGGAGCTGTGTTTTGCCTTTTTGCCTTTTTTACCCTTTTTGCTGCGCCCTTGGATGTATTTCCATGGGCCTTGGCGGAGGGCGAGGATGCCGGCTTCTTCGACCATGTAGGGAAGGCCTTTTTCGTCTTTGCCGAGGAAGGCTGCCATCATGTTGCGGCTGTCGATTCCTTGGTCGTCCTTGAGCTCCACTCCGACAAGTGAGGCGAACGAGGCGATGAAGTCGATCTGGCTAACCAGTGCCTTCGAGGTGCCAGGCTTGATTTTTGCGGGCCATTTGATCATGAAGGGGACGCGGGTGCCTCCTTCGTAGATCTGATATTTACCTCCACGGTGAGGGCCTGAGCCATCGTGGCCTCGGTCGCTTTCCTTAGTCGATGTTCGGACGGTGGTGCCGTCTTCATAGCCGTCGTCGTAAACGGGGCCGTTGTCGCTGGAGAAAATAACGATGGTATTGTCGGTCAGGCCATTTTCTTCGAGAGCTTTGATGATCTCGCCGGAGGCCCAGTCGAAGGCGACCATGGCGTCACCGCGGTAGGAGAGTTTACTTTTTCCTTTGAAGCGAGGATGGGGGGCACGTGGCACGTGGATGTCCTGAGAGGCGAAGTAGAGGAAGAAGGGTTGTTTGTTTTTTCCTCCTTTATACTGGGCTAGGTATTTCTTGGCTTGTTCGACAAAGACATCGGCCATGGTTTCATCGTTCCAGAGAGCGGCTTTACCGCCCCACATGTAACCGATACGTCCGATGCCGTTGATGACAGAGTTGTTGTGGCCATGGCTGCTTTGGTAGTAGGTCATGGCAGAGCGGTCTTTTTTTCCATCAGGGTAAACGGTGCCTTTGAACCCTCTCGGTTTTGTTCGTTGCACGTAAAGGGGATCTTTGGGATCGAGGTTGAGAACGTGGTGATCGACGAGGTAGACGCAGGGGACACGGTCGTTGGTGGAGGGGAGGAGAAAGGAGTAATCAAAGCCGATCTCGAGAGGTCCGGGTTTGACTGCGCCATTCCAGTCGACGGGAGCTTTGCCATCGCCGATACCGAGGTGCCATTTGCCGATCACAGCGGTAGCATAGCCCGCTTTTTTGAACATCTGAGGGAGGGTGAGCATCTCGGGCTTGATCTTCATCGGGGCATTCGGAGGAAGCACCCGCACACCGTGGCGGAAGCCGTGGATGCCGGTGAGCATGGAGAAGCGGGAGGGAGTGCAAGTCGCGGCAGAGCAGTGGCCGTCGGTAAACCGGAGGCTTTCCTTGGCGAGTTGATCGAGGTTAGGGGTCGGGATCAACTTGGCGCCATAAGCGCCGAGATCACCGAATCCAACGTCATCACCGTAGATGATGACGACGTTCGGCTTTTCTGCGGCAAGACAGAGTGAGCTGGCAGCGAGCGATGTAAAAAGTATTTGAGTGAATTTCATGACAGAGCATTTATACTACGCTCGTTCAGATCTCTTTCAAATGCTTAATTACCCGTCAATTTTTCCTGACGGGCTGGAGTCTCAGCGCGGTAGACTAAAGTGGCGGGATGATGAGTTCGTCACCTACTTTGACATCCACGGAGCCACCAGGGAATGTGCCGGGAAGGGGGTCGGCAAAGGTGGCGCCGTCGGCGATGTTGGAAACGATAATGCGTCCAATGATGCCGGTGCCTCGGCGGATGGCAAGCTCTGTGTTCATGCGCACGGCATTGGGCATTTTGACGTTGAGGACGATCACAAAAATACCTTCTTGCTCAGCGACTTCTTGGACCTGAGCCATGAGCATGGCTTGGCTGATGAGGCGGGCTCTGCGCGCCGTTTTGTCGTGCTTTTGCACCTGACGCTGGTTCATGGCCAGAGTTTCTTCTTCGGCTTGTTGGACTTTTTTCTCAGAGCGGAGCACTTGCTCGCGCAGGAGGGTGTTTTGGATTTCGATCTCCTTGAGTTTATCGGCGCTGATGGTGGCTGGGGCCTCAATCGGGAGCACCGGAGAGGTGAGTGGTTGGCCGCTCTTGAGGCGTTTGAGTTCGGCTTCGTAACTGGCATTTTCCTGGAGAAGTTCGACCGCTTGTTGTTTGCGACTGTCTCCTTGTTTACCACTGCGCATGGACATGTAGGAAAGACCCAGGGCGGCGAGCAGCACAGCGGCCGTGGCTCCGAGAAGGATTTGAGTGATGTTCATGCGCGGGAGCTTGTGGTAGTCTGGGCTTGATAACAAGGACAAATCTACCTTGGGTTGTCTACTCGGACTGGATGAATTTGGCGGGTAAAAGGTCGCCAGTTTCTTTGAAGTGACGCAGTGTCATACCGATGGCAATCGCCACGATTATCAGGAGAAGCACAATCAGTGATTTAAGTGCGTCGTTCCCTTTTTTTGAGGAGTCTTGTGAGTGGCGTGGTGAGGATGTGCTGTGCTGGGGTTCCTCTTCCTCAATGGCCTCTTCGTTCATCGGTGGTAGTTTCTTTCTCTCATGGCTGCTGAATTCCTCTTCGCCCAGAGTGTCCAGTTCTTCATCGGAGAGTATGAACTTGAGCGGAACGTCACCTACGAGGACTTCCATGCCGTCGAACAGATCGATGATATCCATCAAGACGTCATCGTGTTTGATGCCATTGGTGGACTGGGTGTCTTTGAGGATGTAGCCACCCTCGACACGTTGCATGACGCAGTGCTCGGTGGAGCAAGAGCCACACTCGATGATGATGTCATTATCGCAGCCTCGGCCGATGTTAATGGTTGATCGTTCGAGTTTGAAGCGATAGGGCTGCGGGGTTTTTCCGGGTTCGGAGATGGTGACTCTGGGCATGATAATGTGGCGGATAAGGCTTACTAACGCTTATGTGATAGCGAAGAAAACCCCTGATGGCAATGGGTTATTTACTTTTTACGCACGTGTCGAAGGGGCAGAGTGAGCACAACCGCAGCGGTGATCATCGCTGCGCTGGTCCAGAGGCAGGCGCTGAGTCCGCCAAAAAGATACATTAAACCCGAGAGTAGAGTGCCTATCAGTCTCCCCCAGGCGTTGGCCATGTAGTAGAAGCCGACGTTGAGAGCTACCTGATCGTCATCGGTGAAGGCGAGGATGAGATAGGAGTGAATGGCTGAGTTCACCGCAAAGATGATGCCAAAGATGCCGAGGCCCAGAATGATGGAGGCCATCGGGTAGAAACCGGAGTGGATGGTGGCGGCGAGAGCGATAGTGGCTAACGCGAGAAATATTCCCCATTGCACGGCAGCGTGACGTGGGTCTCGATTACGGATGAGCTTGGGAGCGCTGGCTTGCACCACTCCGTAACCAATGACCCAGGCGGCCATGAAGCTGCCGACTTCGTTGGCCGACCAGTCGAAAATGTCCGTTAGGAATACAGGCAGGGCAACAACAAACCAGACGTCGCGCGAGGCAAAGAGGAAAAATCGGGCTGAGGACAGCCAGTTGATTTCCCGGCTTTTGGAGAAGAGCTGGGTGAATTTCACCTTCCGTTTGCTCTTCCCCATATCTTCTTTGAGGAAAAGGAGGGCGACGAGGAGCACGATCGCAAGAGCTCCGGCCATCAGCCAGAGCGCGTGCATAAATCCTAGCCAGGTGAGGAGAACGCCGCCGAGAAAAAAACCGATGCCTTTGAGTGTGTTTTTAGAGCCCGTTAAAATGGACACCCATTTAAAGAGCTCTCCACGATCATCGGACACTAGAAGTTTGACTGCACTTTTTGAGCTCATCTTGGTGAGGTCCTTGGCGATGCCAGAGAGTGCTTGCGAGGCCATCACGTAACTGACGGAAAGGGTAGTTGTCCAGGCCAGATTGACCCACGAGAGCATGAGCAAGGCCACGACTTGGAGTGCTAGCCCTGCGAAGAGCGTGGCCTTGAGCCCGACACGGGAGCCGAGCCATCCTCCTAGCAGATTGGTCAGAACGCCACAGAACTCATAGAGTAAAAACAGGAAGGCCAGTTGCACGGGCGAATATCCCAGGGCATGGAAGTGCAAGAGCACTAACATACGCAAGGCTCCATCCGTCAGGGTGAAGCCCCAGTAGGATGCAGTGACGATGCTGTATGAGCGGATGTTCATTTTTGAAGTCTAGAAGTCTATCTAGAGGTCTTGAAGATGCGATTTTTTTTATAAAGAGTTAGCCACTTTTGCGGTGAGTTCCATCATGCGGTGGGCGTAGCCGGTTTCGTTATCATACCAGACCATGAGTTTGAGCTGGGTGCCATCGGTTACCATCGTGGAGAGGGCATCGACAATGCCCGAGCGGGTGTCATTGGTGTAATCGGTGGAGACCAGCGGTTTTTCGGAGTATCCGAGAATTCCTTGCAGCTCACCTTCGGAGGCTTCTTTGAGTAGTTGGTTGACTTCCTCGACGGTGGACGGGCGCACAAGCTCAAAGACACAATCGGTTAGTGAGGCGTTGAGGAGAGGGATACGCACGGCTAGGCCATCGAGTTTACCTTTGAGCTCGGGGTAGATCATGGTGATGGCCGTGGCTGATCCGGTGGAGGTGGGGATGAGGGAATTCAGGCAGGATCGGGCGCGGCGTGGGTCTTTGTGGGGCGCATCGACGACGACTTGGGTATTGGTCACATTGTGCAGGGTGGTGATCATGCCGTGTTCGATGCCGAGCTGCTCATTGATGACTTTCACCACGGGCGCAATGCAGTTAGTAGTGCAGGAGGCGGCGGTAACGATGTGGTGTTTTGCGGGATCGTAGAGGTGATCATTGCACCCCATGACGATGTTCAGAGCGCCGTCCTTGACTGGGGCGGCGACGATGACTTTTTGAACGCCAGCTTTCAGATAGGGGTTGAGTAATTCGGGTGTGCGAAAGGCTCCGGTGGCATCAATCACGATATCGACATTGATATCTGAGAAGTCCATTTCAGCGGGGCTGGGGATGCGGCTGTATTGGACCCGTGTGCCATCGATGTAGAGGCTCTCATCATCGTAGCTGATGTCGTGATCCCAGCGGCCGTGCACAGTGTCGTATTCCAGAAGATGAGCGGCTATTTCAGGCGTGGCGTGAAGCTCGTTGATGTGGGTGATGGTGTAGGCGGGGTTCTCCCAGCCTGCGCGGAATCCTAGTCGGCCCATGCGTCCGAATCCATTGATGGCGATGTTCATAGTGAGTGAGTGGTTGGTTGTTCATTCATTTTTACCGCGAATGAACGCGAATCTACGCGAAGTTGATTATTCCTTGGACTGAGTGATTTTTTTAACCACAGATGCCGCAGATTTTCGCAGATGCTTTTTGAGTTTGGTTTTTTGAAGAGGGGTGGCTGGAATTACTGAATGACAAAATCACTCAATCACATACTTTGGTGCTCAGTGTTTTTATGGCGAGAGTTTTGATGGGGGTGGGAGTGCAAAGCTCGGGGCGGCCGTGGCAGCAGTCGTTGCTAAGAAAGGTGAGAAGGTTGCGCATGCTGTCGATGTGGAGGCTGTAGGTGATGGAGCGGCCGCTTCGTTCAGAGTCGATGAGTCCGGCTTGGCTCAGCTCTTTGAGGTGAAACGAGAGTGTTGGCTTGGGAATGCCGAGCTGTTTGGAGATATCTCCGGCGCAGAGGCCATCTGTGCCATAGTGGGCCAGCAGGCGGAATACTTCAAGGCGCGATGGTTGCGCTAACGCGGAAAGGGCGACAACGGCCTCGTTTAGTTTCATGAATGTGGAACTATCACGAGCTGTAGCAAAGGTCAAGTGACAGAATCTTCAACCTCTGACTCTTTTGACTCATACTTGCAGACGAAATTGGCGAAGGCTTCACCGGCATTGCCGTAGATGTTGTAGGCGGTATCGACACCGAGATCGTGAAGTTCTTGGATCTCATCTTCGTGGCTGGCGGTGGCGGAGAGGCAACCTTGATATCCGATGGATCGGATCAGTTTTGCGGCTTGTTTGTTTTCGTGCTGGTTCCTTGTGGTTAGCATGATGACTTGGATTTTATGATCCGTGGATTTCCGCTCCCAGAAATCGACATCGGTGGGGTCGCCTAAGATGATGTTCCAGCCTTGGTCGGAGTATTTTTTGACGACGTCGTGGTCGTTATCGACACCGAAGACTTTGTTTTCGCCGTAGCGCTCGGCCATGGCTTGGTAGGCTTTGGCTCCTATTTTTCCCATGCCGAAAATGAGGATTTCGGCATCGCCGGGGTTGAGAATTTCGTCGCCGGGGATACGTTGTTTTCTCTGATAACGCATCAGTTTCTCATGCCAGCGGCGATAGATCGCTTTTCCTCTAGCATTGATAGGGGCTGCGATGATGAATGACATCGACATGCTTAAGGCGATGATGATGAGCCAGTCGTTGGTGAGCCAGCCGGCTTTGGTGGCAACGCCAGCGATGATGAGGCCGAACTCACTGTAGTTGGCGAGTGCGAGAGAGGCGAGTAGGGCGGTGCGCACTCTGAGCTTAAATGCGATCAGGAGCCAGAAATACCCTAGAGTTTTCACCGGGATAAACAGGAGCAGTAATGCGGCCATGATGAAGTGATCTGCATTGGGTGAACCCGCTAAACCAATGCTGAGGAAAAAACTCACCAGCATGAGGTCTTTAAAGTTCATGAGGATTTTGGACATTTCCTTTGCCTTGGCAAAGGGCGCGAGAAGCATACCCAGGGCCAATGCTCCGAAGTCTCCCTTCACTCCGAGCGATTCAAAAAGATAGGCCCCGAGGAAGGCTAACATCATGCCGTAAAGGATGAGTAATTCTCCATGACCGCAGCGAATGGCGAGTCGGTTCAGAATGCGCCGAGCGGGGAAAAGAAGAAAAAGTAAAAGGGCCCATGGTGATGGCGGTTCGCCTTTTGACCATGCCATGAAAAGCACCGCAACAATGTCTTGGATGATGAGCATGCCGATCGCGATACGGGCGTGGAGCGAGGAGCTCTCGCCTTGTTCCTCCAGCACTTTAATGGCAAAGACGGTGCTGGAAAAACTCAGGGCAAAAGCAATCAGTAAGGCCGATGTGGTATCCATGCCAGCTAGCATGGTCAGGCCGGTAAAGGCGAGGAGGTTGATCCCGACGGTGATAATGCCGACGGTGAATAACATGTGCGCCGATGCGCTGGCCCAGACCTCAGGGGCGAGGAGGTCTTTGACCCGCAGCTTGAGACCGATGCTGAACAAGAGCAGCGTCACCCCGAGATCGGCGGTGATGCTGATGAATTCGCCAGCTTCATATCCATGGGCACCCAGCAGAAATCCTGCTGCGAGAAATCCAAGCAGGGGAGGTAGCTTCAACGCCTTGGCTCCTAGACCAAGAATGAAGGCGACTGAGATGGCGATGGCTTGGACCGTTTCCATGCTGGAGTTTTACTCGCTGGGTGCGAGTTGATCCTCTGGCTCGCTGGGTGGGGGTTTGACCGAGGTGCTGGGTCGGTTGTCTGCCTCTCCGGCCGGATTTGCGCTGCCGAGTGAAGATTCGGCGCCATCGGCGAGTTGGGCTTCGGTCGGGAGTTTTGTGTCGTCTGCGAGTATTCGCCAGTCGTCGGCTGGATTGGCAGAGGGTTGGGGAAGGGGGTTTTCTACCACGGGCGCTTTGACGGGCTCGGTAGGCTCTTCTTCCTCGGTAGGTATTGCGCAGGAGCTGAGAAGGCCGGAGAGTAAGCCGATGAAAAAGAGAGGAGTGAAAAATTTAAGCATGCTGAGGAATATGGTGTGGCTAGGTGAGGAATAGGGGTAAAGGGTAATGTGCGGGGTGACAATAAGGAAAGTGGATGATGAAACTCTT
>CAYNNY010000042.1:11184-19181 GCA_964398555.1 uncultured Verrucomicrobiales bacterium | reverse complement strand
CCTACACCTGAACCTACACCTGAGCCTAAGGTGGAGCCAGAGCCTGAAGACGAGCCAGCTCCTGAGCCGACCCCTCAAGCCAACAGCGGCGAGCTGGATAATGCCACCATCGTGACGCTGATGAAAGCCGGTGTCGCCGATGGCAAAGTAACTGAGTTTAGTGCTGAGCAGGTGGTCTCCTGGCAAGCGGGCAAAGCGATGGAGTTCGACGGGAAAACGTATCAGACGGGATTGGTGAAATTCAAAGCCGAAACCATTCTTGGCACGCAAGAGCATGATGCCATTGCCCTGATCGAGAATGGCGTCATTGTTAAATGGATGTGGGCGAAGACCAAGCTCGAGATGAGGTAGGGCTAGATCGCCCCCCATGACGGGTATTTTTAGCCAGTCAGTGGACTCTGCATTATTCACGGAGGTCGTCGAAGACCTTGTGGGAAAAATAGCGTTCATTGGTGGCTGTGTCTGGGATGAAGGCGAGAAACCGGAGCCCCATCTGGGCGCAACATAAGGCGAGCGCAATCGAGGTGGATCCGGATGAAGCCTCCACCACGAGGTCGCCAGGAGAGACTTTTCCTTGTCGCCAAGCCTTCTCGAGGATATGGCGTGCGATTCTGTCCTTGGTGGACCCAGAGGGGTTTAAGTATTCCAGTTTGCACCAGATTAGAGAAAATTCCTCATTCAGTCTAACCGGCACTAGTGGTGTGGGCGGGATGCGATGGAGGTAACGGTGGGCTGGCAGCTTCTTCATGGTTGTTTTACGGGAGGCTCGTGCTGCGGCTGATCTTTTATTGGTCTACTCCGTTTTTCTTGAGCAGAGCTTCAAGTTCCTTGAGGAGTTTTTTCAGGCATGCGCACATTGAGGACGACGAGTAAGAGAGAGAATTTGAGCATAAGAATGACGGGTGATATGAATCATGCCGTAACAGATTCAGGATGGATTTGGAAATCAAAATATGCGGAATAATTGAAATAATAGGGAATCTCTACAATTTACTTGAGATTTTTCGGATAGCGACTAGAAGCCGCGAGACGACATGGCTAATTTTTTCCCAAGATGGTCCAATTTACTACCGCTAAAGATAGCGGTATGTGTGGTTTGTGTAGTATTAGGTCTCGCATCGGCCTTTGCATATTATGCTACGCCGAAGGCGCAACGTGTAGGCTACCAGCCTGATCAGCCGATTGCGTATGATCATGATCTGCATGCCAACCAGCTAGGTATTGATTGCCGTTATTGCCATAGCTCTGTGGATAAATCTCCCAGCGCTGGTATCCCAACCGCCAATACATGCTGGAACTGTCACCAGCACGTGCAAAAAGGAAGTCCCAAGCTGGCTCCGCTGCGCGCTGCCATGGGAGTGGATAAGAATCACATGCCGATTGAAGGTGCTGTGAAAGAGCCCATCAAATGGGTGCGGATTCACAAGACGCCTGATTACGCCTATTTCGATCACTCCGCCCACGTGAACCGGGGGGTTTCCTGTAAAAGCTGTCACGGGCCGATTAACAAGATGAAGAAGGTGTATCATGCCGAGAGCCTGAGCATGGATTTCTGCCTGACCTGTCACCGTGCACCTGAAAACCATCTGCGTCCGCTCGAGGAGGTTTACAATCTTGATTACGATGCTGAGGAATATCTCGCAGCCCACCCAGAAATCAAAGATGACAAAGGTGTGCACCCGACAACTCAAGAAGAATTTGGCAATTTGCTGAAGAAGAACTGGAGCATCCAGCCCAAGGAGACTTGTTCGACCTGTCACCGATAGTTTTTTAATCGGTTTTAATTACTTATTTATTTTCCCCACTTTCCTATCAAGCACATGAGCAACCGGAAGACCACTCCTCCCAGCCCGACTGAAACTCCCGTCAACGAGGGCGGTTCAAAGATTTGGCGTAGCCTTGGCGAACTCGAGCAAACTCCTCGATTCCAGAGCGTTCTGGAAAATGAATTTGTCGATGGCGCAGCCCAGATGGTAACTCAAGATGAGCGCGATGTTTCGCGTCGTTCTTTCATGAAAGTCATGGGGGCCTCCTCTGCCATCATGGGAATGGGCTTGGCCGCATGCCGTCGTCCTGAGAGTTTGATTGTTCCTTTTGCCGAGTCTCCCGAGTGGAGTATCCCGGGCAAACCCGTGTATTATGCGTCATCGATGCCACGCGCCAATGGTGCGGTGCCTCTGGTGGTGACCACTCACGAAAACCGCCCGACCAAGCTGGAGCCCAACAAACGCTTCGACTCCTTGGCCGGAACGGATTCCATGACGCAGGCGTCTGTGTTGGACATGTATGATCCTGCCCGCTCGCGTGAATTTCTTCAAAAAGGAAAAACAGCCACTCGCATCGATTTCGAAAAGGCACTCGCTGAGATCAAGCCGGACGCCAAGATCGGATTTGTTTTCGGTGAAGATGAATCACCGACCCGCAGTCGACTGGTCAAAGAGCTGCAGTCGAAGTTCTCCGGAGCCAAATTTTTCAGCTACGAGCCATTGACTGGCGAAGAGCGCAAGCAAGCGAATGCCGAGGCATTCGGCGCAGGTGCCGATGTGGTGGCTGACTTTTCCGATGCCAAGATTGTCCTTTCCCTCGACAGCGACTTTCTTGAGCTCGACCAGCAAGGTCCGGTCAGCGGATTTTACAAAAACCGATTTGTCGAAGGTGCCGACTACAAAAAGAAAGCCAATGCTTCTGACCTCAACCGCCTTTATGTGGTGGAAGGCAGCTTCACCCTCACAGGTGGAATCGCTGATCACCGTCTCCGCATCGCGCCGAGCCAGGTGGTAGCCATTGCCGCTGAGATCGCCAATCATCTTGGCGCATCTGTCAGCGTTTCCGGTGGCAAGCTCGATGCGCATCAGAAAAAGTGGGCGCTTGAGTGTGCCAACGACCTCAAGAAAAATGCCGGCAAGAGCGTGGTGCTCGCGGGCAGCCGCCAGAGCAAAGATCTGCACAAAGTCTGCATCGCCATCAACACCGCTCTCGGTAACTATGGTAAAACTCTCAAGCCCGTCACCACTGAGCGTGCAGGCTACGGAGATATCACCGCCTTGACCGAGTCGCTTAACAACAAAGAGCTCGATACCGTTTTTCTCCTGACTCCAGCGAACCCATTTTACGATGCCGCTGGATTTGCCAAGGCCGCTGCGAAGGCACAGATCATCCACCTCGGATGCCGCACTCACGCCACGGCCAATGCCGCTGACTGGCATGTGCCAGCTGCGCATTACCTGGAAAGCTGGGGCGACACCCGCACCGCGCTTGGTGCATACTCGATCGTTCAGCCACTGATTCTTCCTCTTTACAATGGAGTCTCCGAGCTCGATCTCATCGATGCCTTGCTGACTGGCAAGTTACATGATTCCTCCAAAGACGGGGAAGCTACATCTCCTGCCTATGCCGCAGTGCGCAAGACATTCGCCGCACTCGCTGACGATTCCGACAAGAGTTGGATGACCCTTCTCCGTGATGGATTCTGGAAAAAGTCCACCTACGCCGCGGCCACGCCGAAGGGTGGGGGAGCTGTTTCCGTGACGGTGCCCGCCGCTCCTAGCGCTGGGAAATATGAAGTTATTTTCACCACCGACGGCTCGATCTATGATGGCCGCTACATCAACAACGCATGGCTGCAAGAGGCTCCGGACCCGATTAGTAAGCTGACCTGGGACAACGTCGCCATGGTTTCTCCGAAGACCGCTAAGGACATGGGACTCTACGGAAAGATCCTCAAGCTTCAGCCAGACGGGAAAATTTATGGCTTCATTGACGTCAAAGAAAATGCCGGTGTTGGTCCAGATGGTGAGGGTGAAGATCACTCGAACCCGATGGTCAAACTGACGGTCAACGGTCGGGAACTCGATGTTGCCATCATGATTGGCTTCGGCCATGCCGATAACGTCATTTCTCTTTCCCTCGGTTACGGTCAAGGGTTTGACCAACACGATGAACTGAATCGCGGGCCTCAGAACGAAGCGGACGTCAGTCTCGTTTCTGTTAACCGTGGATTCAACGCCTACAGCCTGCGCACAGCGGAAACGCCTTACCTCGCTGCCGGTGGAGCGATCGCGGACCTTGGAAAGCGTTACCTCACCGCAATGACCCAAGAGCACCATGCGATGTATGGACGTGCCTTGGCTCGTGAAATTTCCACCATCCCTACCGAGGGTGTCCACGGCGCTCTCGGGAAAGATTTTGATGCGCAGCTCAACACGGTGAAAAAGCAGGGCATGGACGCCCACGCTCCTGAGAACATCTCACTCTACAAGCCGCAAGGCTCCTCGACTTGGCACGATGATGCGAAGGCGAACAAGCACCTTTTCGATGAGCGCCAACAGTGGGCGATGACGATCGATCTCAGTAACTGCATCGGCTGTAACGCTTGTCTCGTTGCTTGCCAGGCGGAAAACAACATCCCCGTGGTCGGAAAAGATCAGGTCGCCAAAGGCCGGGAAATGCACTGGATCCGCATGGACCGTTATTTCGCTGCCGTCGATGGTGATGAAGATAACCCCGAGATGATTCCCCAGCCCGTGGCATGTATGCAGTGCGAGGCCGCTCCTTGTGAGACGGTCTGCCCGGTGAACGCAACGGTGCACTCCGAAGACGGCCTGAACACGATGGCCTACAACCGCTGCATCGGCACCCGCTACTGCGCGAACAACTGCCCTTACAAAGTCCGCCGATTCAACTTCTTCGATTACAACAAGCGCAACCCGCTGATCGACAAAAACCTCTACAAAGGACCGCTTGGTAAAAAAGCCGTCGGTGAAGCTCCGCACCTTCAAAACAACCCGAACGTCACTGTGCGTATGCGTGGTGTGATGGAGAAATGCACCTACTGCGTGCAGCGTATCCAATCGGCCAAAGGCAAGGTGAAGGAAGTGCTCAAGAAGAAAGCTCTCGCCGCTGGTGGATTGTCCGCCAACGTCAAGATCGACGACAAAGAGCTGCGTCCGAAGCTCGACTCCGTTCGCGTGGCTTGCCAAGACGCCTGCCCCGCGAATGCCATTACCTTTGGTAACATGATGGATGGTGACAAAGCCACCGTGATGCGCTCGCGTAACTCAGCACGGAACTACGAGCTGCTACACTACGTGGGCACACTTCCCCGCACCACTTACCTCGCACGGGTCAAAAACCCGAATCCGCTGATGCCCGGAGCGAACGCGATCGGCCGCGCAACGATCAGCATGCACTGATCTTAAAATTCTTCATTTTTAATTCTCAATTCCTAATTCCTCATGTCGCACGACACAACGATAGAAAAAGATCCGAACAAGCCAGTGATTCCAGTGATGGAGCGCGAGCAGTTGATTCTCAACGACCGTTCCTACAACTGGATTACCGAGCGCATTGTCGGTATTATCGAGAAAAAGCAACCTGCTGTCTGGTGGATGCTTTTCATTCCGAGTGTGCTCATTGCCATGATCGGTCTGGGAGGTGGACTCTTCTACCTCGTTTCCACCGGTGTGGGTGTGTGGGGAAACAACAACCGCACAATGTGGGGTTGGCCGATTGTGAACTTCGTGTTCTGGATTGGTATTGGTCACGCGGGAACGCTGATTTCAGCGGTGCTTTTCCTGACCCGACAAAACTGGCGGACGTCGATTAACCGAGCGGCCGAAGCGATGACTATTTTCGCCGTGTGCTGCGCCGGTATTTACCCGATGTTTCACGTCGGTCGTCTCTGGATGGTGTGGTTCCTTGCACCCATTCCCAATGCCAATGCCATTTGGCAGAACTTCAAATCGCCCCTTCTATGGGACGTGTTTGCGGTTTCGACTTACTTCACCATCTCACTGATCTTCTGGTATCTCGGTATGGTTCCCGATTTGGCAACGATCCGTGACCGTTGCAAGCCAGGTATCCGCAAGCTTCTTTACGGAATCTTCTCACTCGGATGGCGTGGCGGTAACCGCCAATGGAGCCACTACGAGGTAGCCTACCTCCTGCTCGCCGCTCTTTCCACTCCGCTGGTGCTCTCCGTGCACTCGATCGTGAGTTTTGACTTTGCTACCTCCGTGGTGCCGGGCTGGCACACGACGATTTTTCCACCCTACTTTGTGGCGGGTGCCGTGTTTGGTGGATTTGCGATGGTGCTGACGATCATGATCCCTGCCCGTTTCGTTTACGGACTTCAGGATATGATCACGATGAAGCACATCGAGAACATGACGAAGATTATTCTCCTGACCGGAACCATCGTCGGATACGCCTACCTGATGGAGCTATTCGTCGCATTCTACTCCGGATCAAAGTATGAGGGTGCCGCCTTCTTCTATCGACTCGCCGGACCATACTGGTGGGCCTATCTAGCGATGATGTCGTTCAACGTGCTTTCGCCTCAGCTTTTCTGGTTCAAGTATTGCCGTGAAAACCTCTGGGTCGTGATGGCCGTCTGTATGTGTGTGAACGCAGGTATGTGGTTTGAGCGCTTCGTGATCATTGTGACCACCTTGCCGAGGATGTGGCTCCCTGGTGACTGGAAATATTACAGCCCGAGCTGGGTTGATATTATGACCTACATCGGCACCATCGGCCTCTTCCTGACACTCTTCCTCCTCTTCCTGAGATTCCTTCCATGCATCAACATTGCCGAAGTGAAATGGACACTGCTCAAGAGTGACCCTCACTTCGACGATAAAGAGGCCATTGATGATAAGGGAACTGAGTCAGCCACTCCTTATCAGCACGAAATGCAAAACTAAACCCCAAGTTTTAAATTCAAATACCAAGTTTCCATGACAGCTAAACGTGTTTACGGCTATCTCGCCGAGTTCGAAAGTGCCTCCGCCCTTTATAAGGCGGCTGAGAAGGTGCGCGATGCAGGCCACAAGAAGTGGGACTGCTACTCACCTTATCCCATCCACGGACTGGATAAGGCGATGGGTATGAAAAAATCCATTCTTCCATGGCTCGTCTTCTTTGGTGGAACCTTAGGATTCATCACGGCGATCACCTTGGCGTATACCACACAGGTGGTGCTTTACCCAACAGTGGTGCAGGCAAAACCCGCCAACATCTTCACCATTTCGGCCTTTTTCCCGATCATGTTTGAGCTGACGGTGCTGCTTTCCGGATTCACCACGTTATTTGGACTGCTCGCTCTGATGGGCTTGCCCCGTCTGAACCACCCGCTTTTCGAAAGCCGCCAGTTCGCCCGCGTCACCGACGATGGATTTTTCCTCGCCATTGAAGCCCGCGACCCCCGCTTTTCATCCGAAGAAACCAAAACCCTCCTCGAAGATGCCGGCGGCACCAACATCGAGCTCATCGAAGAGCCCGAGAGTTAAAATTCTAAATCCTAAATTCTAAATTCTAAATTTTAAGTTTTCATGCGCTATTTCTTCCTAGCATACGCCCTGATCATTGTGATGGTCATTAGCTTTTTCGGTTTCCGGGGTCAGCACTTCAGCAGCACACCGTTGCGGATGTTCCCTGATATGGACGATCAGGATAAAATTAAAACCCAAAGCGTCACTTCGTTTTTTGCCGATGGCATGGGCGCCCGCAAGCCAGTGACTGGCACCGTGCCTCGTGGATTTGAGCCCGATGGCTCAGGACCTAACTTCGGCAATAGCACAAGCTACCTGCACACCGGAAAAATGGGCGACGCCTATGGTGACGGGATGCCTGAGGAACTCGGGCTGAACGATGAGAACACCGCTGGGTTCCTTCGCCATGGTGAAGAGCGATTCAACATTTCCTGCATGCCCTGCCACGGTGAGTCCGGTAATGGCAAAGGCGTTGCTGCCGTGAGGGGTAATATTCCAGCCACGGATCTCACCGGATTTCCCAAGTCCACTTACCCTGACGGTAAAATTTTCGAAACCATCACCATAGGCAAGGGTCGGATGGGCAGCTACGGTTACAACATCCCCGTCAACGATCGCTGGGCGATTATCGCCTACGTCCGCGCCCTCCAAGCCGCCCGCAGCGTGCCAGTTGAAAAATAAACTCCAAGTTTGAAACTCCAAATACCAAATTTCACATTCTGATTATTC
>CAYNNY010000042.1:0-11084 GCA_964398555.1 uncultured Verrucomicrobiales bacterium | reverse complement strand
AATTTTCAATTTTCATTTCCAATGGGTCACTTCATCACATCCAAAGACATCCCCGCAGACGGGGAGCATATCGAAAAGGGCAGACTTGCCCTGCCTATCATGGTTTGCGGCGTGGTTGCCGTGCTTGGCATGATTGTCAGTGCTTATTTGCTATTTGGCGGTGAGAGCACCGCAGCCAATGTGCCTGCCGACACTGTGCAAGGGCGCTTCGCTTACTCGTGGCTTTATGCTTTCCTGTTTTTTGTGAGCATCACCTTGGGTGGAACATTCTGGATGATCCTGCATCACCTGTCTAACTCTGGTTGGGGCGTGGCTGTGCGCCGATTGATGGAGCACCTAGCGAGCGTCTTCCCATGGTTTGCCATTCTTGCTATTCCCTTTTTCTTCCCCGCTGTGCAGAAGCACCTTTATGAGTGGATGAACGAGTATCGTATCGCAGGCACTGGGATGTATGGTGGAGCTAGCGCTGAGGTGAAAGAGACATTGTTTGCCAATCATCAGGCACTTCTCGTTGCCAAGATGTTTTACATGAGCCTGCCATTTTGGGTGGGACGCATGGTTTTCTATTTTGTCGCTCTCGGTGGTAGCATTATCTGGATGAAGAGGCTTTCCGTTGCCCAAGATCACGATCCAGAGCCGGATACCAAACGCCTTCTTTTTTCACGTAAGCTCTCCTGCGCTGTGATGCCGATCTTCGGACTTACCGCTACCTTCCTCGCCTTGGACCTTGCGATGGCCTTGGATTTCAAATGGTTCTCTACCATGTTTGGTGTTTATTTCTTTGCTGGCTGTATTCTCAACGGGATGGCTTTCCTTATCCTCGCCTCGATAATGTTGCGCAAAGCCGGTTACTTGCAGACGGTGATGAGTCCTGAGCACCATCACGTCATGGGTAAACTCACTTTTGCCTTCGTGGTTTTCTGGGCCTACATCACGTTCTCCCAGTTCTTCCTAATCTGGTATGCCAATATTACAGAGGAAACTAGCTTCTTCCTACTCCGCAATACCGGCAACTGGAACACCGCAAATATCATCTTGGTCTTTGGCCACTTCGCCCTGCCATTCCTCATTCTTCTCCGTGCCGATGTGAAGAAAAAGCCAGGTTTGATGATTCCGATCACGCTTTACCTTTTTGCGCTTCATGCTCTCGATCACTACATTCTGATCATGCCTGAGCGCGGCCCATCACTGACGCTCAATAGCCCCGCCGGTGCCAGCCTCTATCCCACTGGTAGCGTGATCTGGCTCGACCTTCTCGCCTTCGTCACCGTCGGTGCCTTCTTCCTCTTCTTCTTCCTGCGCGCGCTGACTAAAACCAGCCTTTACCCGCACCGCGACCCGCGCATTCTCGAATCAGCCAACTTGTTTAACTAAGTTATTATCTCTCAGGACATGTCCACACAGTATTCAAATCATCGCGACACCCCGCTTCGCCGATTCAGCACATTTTGCTGGGGCTTGGCCGTCTTTGGCTCTTTTGGCGTCATCTCAACCGTTGCTTATCTAAGCACCTCAGGAAATGACGGAGATGTTGAGTCCTTGCGTGCCATTGACCGAAAGATTGTTAAAAAGGAGGTGGATGCCGCGCAATCTGCCCTGCTCACGGAAAAAGAGATCGAGGTAGGTAAAACCAAGCAAGTTCCACCAGCGGCTGTATTTGCAAAGCTGGGTGGCGAGATCGAAGCCGCCCCGACCAAGACCGAAATTTTTGTTCCCGGCTCAGATGCTTTTAACAAGCAAATGGCCGCGATGAGTGCCAAGGGCGGACCTGGCTTCGAGCTCTTCAAAGCCAAAGCCTGCACCACATGTCACGGCATGGATGCCAATCGCCCAATCTCCCCGCTCTACCCGAAGCTCGGTGGCCAATCGGCTGAATACGTTCTCGCCCAGATGAAAGACTTCCGAGATGGCAAACGCACCAATGGTCAATCCATTGTGATGAAGCCTATAATGGACACCTTGAGCGATGAAGAAATGCAGACGCTCGCCACTTGGATCTCTGAACAGAAAATCGAACAAACACCTGCAGAAGATCATCAGGGTGCAGCGGCATTCATGGCCAAAGGATGTATCGCCTGTCACGGCGCCGATGCCAAGACGCCACTGATGCCACTCTACCCGAACCTTCTCGGACAAAACAAAGACTACTTAGCCAATCAGATGAAGGACATCAAGTCCGGAGCCCGAAACAATGGGATGACCGCTGTGATGAAGGGGATTATGGCTGCCGTCACTGACGACGAAATCAAAGCCATCAGCGAATGGCTTAGCACACCGGCTGAGAAGGAGAAAAGTAGCGAGTAGTTAGCAGCTAGAGCATTCAACTCTCGCCATCAAACTAGGTAAATCCTGAAAAATTCTGTCAATTCTGTAAATTCTGTCAAGCGCCGCAGGCCACAACCTCAGCTCTCAACCCAAGCCCATTTCAAGCAAATCTAATAATCATGTCCACCAGAAGCCACATCTCAACGATCGAGGATACCGAGTTGCGCACGCAAATTGACCGTTCGCTACGTCATCCCGTGATGTTCTTCTTCACCAGCGGAGCCGCATGGCTCGCGGTTGCCTTGGTGCTTGGTATCATTTCATCAGCTAAGCTCTATGCTCCCGCATTTCTCGGTGAGTGCTCGGCCCTGCAGTTTGGCCGCACCTTCCCTGCCCATATGAACGCACTGATCTACGGATGGGGTGCTCAGGCTGGATTTGGTGTGCTTGTCTGGTTAATGGCCCGCCTTTCCCGGCAGCCTAGTAAAAATGCCGGCACGCTTCTTGTTGCTGGCCATATTTGGAACCTCGGCGTCACTCTTGGCACCATTGGTATTCTCTTTGGATTCGGCTCAGGGAAAAACTGGATGCAGTTTCCTACATTTGTCTGGCCAGTTCTCCTTCTTGCCTACGCCGCCATCGCCATCTGGGTGATGATCACCTTCCGCGTTCGCCGTGGTGAGCACACTTACGTTTCGCAGTGGTATTTGCTCGGTGCCGCTATGTGGTTCCCTTGGGTTTATCTCACAGCCAACCTTTACGTCAATGTCTTCGATATTCACCCGCTCATGGCGGCTGCGATCAATGCCTGGTTCCGCTTTGCTCTGATCTTCCTTTTCTTTACCCCTATCGCTATTGCGTCGATTTATTACATCGTGGCGAAAGTCACAGCGCGCCCGATCTACAACTCAGCCTACTCGATGGCTGGATTCTGGGCCTTGGCCGTCATCGCTCCATGGGCGGGAATGCAGACTCTGATGGGTGCTCCCATTCCTGTGTTCCTTCAGTATGCCGGAGCTGCCGCTACGATCCTGATCGCAGTGCCATTGATCTTTACTGGTGTGAATGTTCTTAAAACCGTTTCAGGCCAGCAAGATGCCGTAGCTTACAGTCCATCACTCAGATTCACCATCGCTGGCACCATTGGCATGCTGCTCCTCGCTGGATTAAGTGTGCTTCAGGGTGTCCCGGCTGCCATTAAATTTACCCAGTTCAGCATCGCTGGATACGGCTATGACCTGCTCGCCCTTTATGGATTTTTCAGCATGTGCATGTTCGGGGCCATTTACTTTATCGTCCCTCGGATCACGCGCCGTGAGTGGCTCTCTGCCAGCATGATTCGCATTCACTTCTGGTGGTCGATCTACGGCATCCTCTTCATTGTGATCTTCTGCACACTGCTTGGTGCATTCCAGCACGGCGCTGCGCAGGCGAATGTGGATCAGCCATGGCAGCAAGTGGTGAGCTCAGTCTACCCCTTTGCTGTGGGAACGACGGTTGCTTGGTGTTTCATTCTGGTGTCTAATCTCTTCTTCTTCGTTCACCTCACCCTGATGTGGCTCCGGCTCGGTCGCCGTAGCGCTCATCCCACTCTCCTGCGCCGCGATCACGGTCACGCCAGTCCTCACGGACCTGAAGGTGATATCGATAAATTAGGTGGTGCCAGTGCCTAGTCCGTCCTCTTTCTTACTTCTTACCCTTTTAAACTAACCATCATGACCCTTAAAACCTTTCTCATCGGAATGTTCGCCAGCTTTGCTTTGGCTTGGATCTGTATCATTGCCATCCCGGTGGCAAGCATGGGCAATCTCGCTCCTGTAAAAATGAACGATGACGATGACGCCCCTCTCTACCAGCACGGCGTGTCTGGGCGCATTCTCAATGGAGCAGAAATTTATCAATCCAATGGATGTTACACCTGTCACACTCAGCTGATCCGCCCGACCTATGCCGGTCAGCAGATCTGGCGTAAAGGAGCCGCGGGTATCGTCAATGACGATGGCGATAGTCGCCGTGAAACGGACATCCACGATTATGATGGAGAAAAATACGCGAATATCGGAATCATGCGTATTGGTCCGGATTTGAGTAACTTCGCCTACCGTGCCGAAACTTACGCTTCCCAAGTTAATCTGACTCCAGAGCAGTGGATTTTTGAACACCTCTTTAATCCCCGCAATAACGATATTCGCCGCGGTGACGGTGGTGAGAAGTTGGAAATGAACTGGTCTGTCTGCCCATCACAGCGTGCCATGTTCGAGCCCGCTTCGAGCAATGGTCAAGTGGGCACATTTGTTGTGCTGCAAGATGATAGCGATGCCTTTGTCCCGAAGGAAGAAGCTCGCGTTCTCGCCAGCTACCTCCTTTCCCTCAAACGTGATGATGCCCTTCCTGCCAGCCTCAACCACGGACCTCAAGAGGAGGAAGAGTAAAGATTTTGCATTTCAGAATCTAAAAACTGCTAATTAATCTACTAAAAAACTTTTTCATGTCTAATCAACCATCCACTCAGCCGGACCTGGACGACAAATCCAATGTGACTGCGGATGCCGCTGCGGCAAACCGTGAGAACCACATGTTTACTGAAGGCGCCGAGCCTCTTTCCCTCTGGGTGATTCTCGGCAGTGCCCTTGTTGTGCTCATTGGTGGTGGCGTCCTCTTCGGTGGCGGTAACCTCTTCAATTACACCAGCACAGTGAAGCCCGACTACGTGCGCGGTTCTGAACCCGGCGCTGAAAACTCCGGACCCAAGCCAAAGCCTGCCATGATAGCCTACAGCAAGGTGGGTGGTAAGTTTTTTGTCGCCTGTGCCGGTTGTCACGGTCCCAGTGGTGCTGGCACGGATGTCTACCCGCCCTTGGCGAACTCCGAGTGGGTCACAGGCCCTAGCCTACGTCCTGCCATGATTATTCTCAACGGCTGTGAAGGTCCTATTACGGTGGCCGGCAAAACATACAGTGGCACCATGCCCACTCAAGGAGCCGGACTAGGCCCCAAGGAGCTGGCGGGGATCCTCAACTACATCCGCACCAGCTTTGGTAACAAGAGCGAAAAACTCATCACCATGGAAATGGCGCAGAATGCTCTGGATATCAGCAAGAAACGCAACGGCGGAGCCATGACGGCCGCTGAACTGGATGCCGATTTCAAGCGCGATCTCGAAGGTGCTGAACTCGACCCCAATATCCTAGTTGACCCCAAAACTCTAGAGCCTGTAAAGTAGGACCGATTTTCAATCGGTCAACTTCCTGCCGCTGATCAACCCCAGCTGCCACAACCCAATCTTACTTCTTCGATCTTGCGTCTTAACTCTCTCCAATATGAGCAAACGACCGAAAAAATTTAAGAAGACGCCGAAAAAGCATCAGCCGAAAAGTCTGACGATTCTTCACGAGGATCGCGATATCATCGTCGTCGATAAGATGCATGGCCTGCTGACCATGGGCAGCGACCGCGAACGGGAGCGCACCGCTTACGCCTACATGAATCACTACGTGCGCAAGGGTGTCGCCAAGTCGAAAAACCGTGTATTCATCGTGCATCGGCTCGATCGGGAAACTTCTGGCATCATTGTTTTTGCCAAAGATGTGGATGCTAAAAGCTACCTCCAACAAGAGTGGGGGAACTTCACCAAGACCTACTACGCCGTCGTGCACGGCAAGATGCCGAAAAGTGAGGGCGTGATCACCTCATACCTAGCAGAAGCCGGGGTGCATAAAGTCTATTCCACTAAGGACACCACAAAAGGGAAGCTCTCAGAAACTGTCTATCGGGTGATCAAGGAAACAGCAACGCACAGCTTGCTGGAGCTCGATCTAATCACGGGCCGCAAACACCAGATCCGGGTGCATTTAGCGGATATCGGCTGCCCAGTGGTCGGTGACAAAAAATACGGAGAAGGCGAAAAAGGTGCGATCCGACTAGCGTTGCATTCGTGCTCAATGACCATCACGCATCCTTTCTCAAAAGAAGAGATGACTTTTAAAACGGAGATTCCTCATTATTTGGAAGCCTTGATGAAGCGCTGAAGTCCTTGCCACAACCTGCTACAACCTGAAGTGCTGTTATCGGAGCGAGTGCTTACAGGCAGACGTCGTCTGTTAGCCCATGTTTAACAGCTTGAAAATTAACAGTCTTATTACGAGGGACTTACGTCGCCTCGCTTTTTCGTCTGGCACTACATTTCGTGTATTCTGTTAAATAATCAACTTTTTAACCCCTCCTGGATCGGGGGATATTCTTAGTTTTTTGTATATGTTTTTGAGACTTTCTTCCGCTTGTGAGGCTTGTCGAACGTGGAGAGTTTTTCCATCCCGTTGATCGAAGGTGGCTGTGATTCTGATTTGGGTGCCGAGGATTGCTCTTAAACTTTCCCAGCTTTCATTGTCCCAATCCGTGAGGGTCGTTCGTAGCTTATAAACTCCGGGGTCAGTTTGTTTACTGCTGGGGATGGGTTCGTAATACCAACTGAGCGAGGTGACGTGATCTTTGCTCTCATCTACGGTCATTTCTATGCGGTAATGGGCGGAGACTCGTTTACATTTTTCCTTAAGCCTTCCGATTCGTTCATTAATGGTATTTCGCTTTTTGGTGCAACGTGGTTTGTTGAGGCGTCTCCCTCCATGTAGGTGTTTGAGAAGTTTATCCGAAGCTCTGTAGAGTTGCATCAGGGGCATTGAGTTAAAATCATAGTTGATAAGCTCACCGAGTGCGCTTCGTTCTTTCAGCCATTGGGCAGTGGCGCGTTCACTGCGTGGGACGCACATGCGGCCAATAATATTGCCGAGCGCGGCGGCTCGTTGGGGGCCGCTGAACCCTGCATCCTCAAGGATTTTCGGGACGCCTAATTCTTTAAGTGCTTCGAGTGATACGTGCTCAACCCCCACGGTTCTTGGGTTGATTTGCTTGATCGAGTTGATATCGACCTCTTGGTAATCTTGAGATTTTTGATCTTCCAGAGCCTTCCTCGCCTTGAAGTAGTTCTGAAATGCGAGTGCAACACTCTGACCACATGGATCGATATTGATAGGTTGCTGTGCGTCCTTGGTCTTACCCGAGAAGATATTCTTGAAAATAGGGAAGACCTGGTTGCCGAAGCTGTTCGTGGTTTGGCCTCGCGTCTACCAACCTATCTCACTCTCAAAGAGGTCAAAAAACGATGGGGGCATGGTCAGGAGGGTGTTTTCCCCGTGACCCAGTTTGAAAAAATCTGGGGTGACATGTCGACCTTGCCCGATGTCGATTGCGGATACTTCGTCGTTCCTCGTTTGCGTGGACAACAGCTGTAAGACCCCGCCCAACATGTCATGAACCTTATATCATGCTGACTACCTTTTTTCAAAAGGCATTGAGCAGAAGGATTTGCCCAAGCCACGCCCAGAAAACAACGATTTATAGGCGGGTGTTTTTTATGGAAATTAAATTTATTGCTGGTTTGATAGGTGAATATTTAAATTCACAGAATGTGTTAGGGTGGTTATTTTCGTTTTTGGGGGTTAGATAACTTTTTATCAAGAAAGTTCTCGCCCTAACGCGGATTGAAGGTAATTCTCTTTTTTGTAATGAAAATCTATCAACTGATAACGTCCAATACCAACCGACGGCTAACTCTGCCCTTAACTGTTATCCCTCTATCGGTTTGTATTTTTTCTTGTTTGTTGGTGAATTCTGAAGCGCAAACGGCTGGGAGCTTGACCTTAGATCGCTGGGATGGTATTGCAGGATCTTCGGTATCAAGACTTAAAGAATTAGGTATTTCCCAGCGTCCAGCGGATAGCACCATTTTACTAACGAGCGCATCCATACCCCGCAGTGTCGCTAATAACTACGGCGTGCGTTTGCGCGGGACTTTTACAGCCCCCCAGAATGGCACCTACACCTTTTACGTTGTGTCGAATGATGCCTCAGAGCTCTGGTTTTCAATGACTCCCTCTGGGATGGATAAAAAACGCATTGCTGTAAATGATAGTGGTACCAGTCTTATGAACTGGGTTCGCTCGCCCTTGCAGCGTAGCCGCGCCTTTACTTTGGTGGCTGGGCAAAAGTGTCACATGGAGGCTTTAATGAAGGAGGCTAAAGGCACCGATCACCTTTCCGTTGGTTGGTCATTTGATCCAACTCCATCACTTCAGCAAACGGATATCGGTAGCCCAGTCACAGCCTCTTGGTCAGAAATGGCAGGTACGTATTCCGTCAGTGCTACTGGTGGCGTTATCGGCGGGAGGAGTGATGCTTTTTCCGGGAATTTTAGATCGTGGACGGGTGACGGCGAGTTCATCGTGCGTGTTCCCACCATTCAAGGCGGGGGAGAGAAGGGGGTCGTTGGGCTGATGCTGCGTGAGAGCGCTGAGCCTGGAGCTCGGCATGTCATGGTTGCTCGAACTGCAGCAGGGAATGGTATTTCTCAGCGCCGCACTTCTCTTGGAGGTAAAACTTATAATAAAATGAGTAATCCCGCTATACCTGCCAAATGGTTTAAAATCTGGCGCAAAGGTGAACATCTCAACGTCTGGTATTCCAGCGATGGCCAGCAGTGGAGCCAATCCAATTATGTCAGGATGAAAAACCTCTCAGAATCTCTTCAGATTGGCCTCGTTGCTGCTGGTGGTATGGACGGCGCGTCTATCCAGGCATCCTTCGAAGGACTCACTTTTTCCGCCCTGACTGCCGATGAGGTCATCCCCGCTGCTCACCTCACCTCCTTCGCTGCCGACCCTCTGGATGCGAACGATAATGGTCTCCCCGATGCCTGGGAAACAGCATTCCCCATCACCGGCACCCTTTTTGAGCAAAGTGAATTTGGTGATCCCGATGGTGATTTGATTTCCAATCTCGAAGAATCCCAGCTCGGCACCGATCCCATGGTGCCCAGTAGCAAACCCGGCCATTGGCTCGTCGAGCAGTGGAGCCAAATAGGTTCCAGTCTTGATCTCTCTGATTTTCTCGCAAGTGATAAATTTTATAAACCCGCTCACACCAAGACTCATCAGTCGTCTTGGCGTTTATCTATGCCTAGGTATAAGGGGCAGCGTGCCCGCTCCTACATCACCGCCCCAGAAACGGGTGATTACCGTTTTTGGATGGTCTGCCGAGGTGCCGCAGAGCTTTGGCTCTCCACAGATGACTCAAAATACCGGAAACAGCGGATCGCCACCATGGGTGCAGAGCATGGCACAGGCAGAAATGGTATCAATCTATCCACTCACCCTTTCCCATGGGATGTCTTTGCCTCCCAGATGAGTAAAACTGTCCACCTCGAGGCTGGACAGCGCTACTTTATTGAGCTTCTCTCTCAGCCATGGGACTCTGGCAGTGTTGGTCTCGCTTGGGCCCGTCCCGGTCAGGAGCGTGAGCTTCTGGATACTGATCGTCTCTCCTCCTACGCCCATGAACTCACAGATGCCGATGACGATTATCTCCCTGACGCCTGGGAAACTCAATATGGCTTGAACCCCGCCGATAACGGCCTCACCGACCGCTCCCGAGAAGGAGAACGTGGCGACTATGATTCTGACGGCCTTAATAACCTTGCCGAATACCTCGCCGGCACTGATCCCACGAATGCTGATACGGATGGTGATGGACTTAACGATGCCGATGAACTCCGCGCCACAGGCACCGATCCTCTCACCTCGGACGCCCCAGCTGAAACCATCGCTTCCACCCTCGATCTTGGCACCTTCATTGATGCTGATTTTAATTGGACACTTATCAACGGCTCTCTCCTTTCTGACACCTTCCGGGGTGCACTTACTTGGAACTTCTCCGTCCCCACCTCAGGCACCTGGGTCATTCAGGTAGATACCCTCCTTCGCGGCACTCTCCGCCGGAGCGAAAGCATCGACGTGGATGTCTCCATTGATGGTGCGTTTGTCGGTCGCCACACCCTGCGCTATGGCTTGGATCATAAAGCCATTCTACGCAGCATCAGCCCGGATCTCGCCGCCGGTCCCCACACTCTTACCCTGATGATTGACAATCTCTTAGGTCGCCGCACGGTGCAAATCAACGCCGTCACCCTGCGGAAGCCTACTGGGATTGACGCTGATGGCAGCGGCCTTCCCGATTGGTTAGAAGCTCAGATGGCCAAAACCGACTACATCCTACCCCACGGCGGCACCTCGCTCACCTCACCCTTCTGCCTAGAAGGAAACGCCCGCCTGCGCAACACGCTCACCCTCTCCAGCTTGGATGGAAATGTCGAGGACTGGCAGTTTGAAAATCCTTTCCCTTATCTGGATCGACCAGTGCTTAGCGGAAGTAACGGCACACGCTGGTACACAAACATCCCACTCGTGCCAGATACCTACACGCCTTATTCTGTGGATTTTGCCAATGGTAGCCACAAGGAAGGTGCCGTCCTTTGGGCCGCTACGGATGTAATGACACAAAATGACCTCATCATCCGTGAAGGAGACAGTCTCCGCTTCACTGGCCTGATGCCTGACAAACCCTTCAACCCGAACAGCATTAAAGTCACCCTCACCATTGATGGCGCAGTTATCTCCACCAACTTCAAGGCAGCGAACCCCGTTATCCACACCTTTGATACCTCTGGCTCCCACATTGTTCGTGTCGACCTGCGCCACGGAAATATCAACCGCACCCGCGAAATCACCGTCACTGCCCGCCATGCCGCCCTACCAGATGACACCGCTACCCTCCAGAATGCCCTGATGTATTTTGATCTTACCACCACCCAGGCAGACAAGGAACTCCACTTCGAGGCTGGTGATGGACTAGACTTAGGTGCCGTTGAAAGTCTCACTACCGATACCTTCCGCATGCGCCTCTATCCGCGTCTTGGTGGACGCCTCGCC
>CAYNNY010000041.1:4999-19215 GCA_964398555.1 uncultured Verrucomicrobiales bacterium | reverse complement strand
TGCGTGAAGTGGGGTGGAAGGAGAAAAAATCCCGACTCTACACCCTGCGCCAGCTTAGGAAGGATGTGCTGAGGTGAATGAAAGTGAGCTAATGGATTCCAAAGTTTCAAGCAAAGACGCTAAGGTTGATGTGGTTGATCCGCTCATCATTCTCCCCTCTTGACTCTTCTTTCTCTACCGTGCAAACTAACTGCACATGCAGGTTAAGAAACAAGAAAAAATCATCCAAGGCACCCCTGGCTCCCCGGGTATTGCTTTTGGACCTGTGCATGTCGTCGCGCGTGGCTTCACGGCCCCAGACGTTTATCACATCCCTGAATCTCGTATCGAGAGCGAGCAAGCAAGGCTCCAGATAGCGCTTGATGTGACAAAAAAACAGCTCGATGAGCTACGCCAGCATATCGAAAGCCTCTCGGGAGACGGATCCGAGCAAATCTTCGAAGCCCACGTCATGGTGCTTGAAGACCCGACCCTCCTTTCCAAGGCTAATCAAGCGATCACTGAACGCCAACAGAACGCCGAATACGCGTTTTACGCCGTCGTCCAGAATTTCCTCGAGTCGATGCGCCGACTCAATGACAGCTACTTCAAAGAACGAGCCTCCGATCTCGACGATGTTTGCCAGCGAGTTCTCCGCAATTTCCAGCTTGAGACACCCCACTCACCTGTCGACCGCCCCGACCACCAGCATATTTTAATCGCCTACGATCTCTCACCCAGCGACACCGCCATGATCGACCGCACCACCGTGCAGGGCTTCGCCACGGAACAAGGCAGCGTCAATTCACACACCGCCATTCTGGCCCGATCTCTCGGCATCCCCGCCATCGTGGGTCTGGACAATGTCATCATCAACACACAGACACTCACCGACGCCATTCTGGACGGATACACGGGTAAGCTAATCCTTGCCCCCACGGAAGAAACCACCCGCTTTTACCAAGCCAAAGCCGAGCGCAAACAACGCGCGATCAAAAAGTTGGAAGAACTTCGGGAGAAAAAAACCACCACCACAGACGACCACCGCATCACACTCTCCGCCAATATAGAGTTCACCAATGAACTGCCGATGGTGAAACAATCCGGCGCAGAAGGCATTGGCCTGTTCCGCACTGAGTTCTACCTGCTGGAAGGCGGAGAAATGCCCGGCGAACTCGAACAGGCTGAAGTCTACGGAGAAGTTGCCCAAGCCACACGCCCACACCAGACGATCATTCGCACCCTCGATGCCGGTGGCGATAAAATCCCGGTTGAACCCCTCTCCCACCCCGAGCCCAACCCATTTCTCGGCTGGCGCGGCATTCGCGTATCGCTCACCCGCACCGCCATGTTCAAAGAGCAGCTCCGTGCGGTGCTCAAGGCCAGCACCCAAGGAAAACTCGCCATCATGTTCCCGATGATCTCGGGACTTCGCGAAGTAATATCCGCCAAAGACCTGCTCAAAGAATGCATGGACGAGCTGCATCAGGAAAACATCCCCTTCGATGAAAAAATCCAAGTTGGAGTCATGATCGAGATCCCCTCCGCCGCATTAATGGCAAACGAGATTGCTCGCGAAGTAGACTTCTTCTCCATCGGCACCAACGACCTGATCCAATACACAGTCGCCGTCGACCGCATTAACCACTACGTCGCGGATCTCTATAAACCCACCCACCCCGCTGTCATTCGACTGATGGATATCACCGTTAAAGCAGCCAAGGAACATGGTATCTGGACAGGCGTTTGCGGCGAAATGGCCGGCGACCTGCTGCTAACCCCCTTACTCGTAGGGCTCGGCATCGATGAACTTTCCGTAGGATCCCACAAGCTGCCCAGCATCAAAAAAGCCATCCGATCCCTATCTCAGCAAGAATGCGCGGAGATGATGAAAGAGATCCTCAGCGCATCTTCAAGCCCAGCCATTTCGACACTCTCTGAAAACATGGCCAAGCTCCACTACCCTGAGCTGTTGGATTAACCCAACTCCGGAACAAAATCCAAGCCGATCAGGATGAATTGGCAGAAGAATATCCTAAAAAATGGTAAAACCCATACAATTTCGGACTTTAAGGTTGCGAAGTGACTATAAATAATGATGATGTGCCCGCCACGAGGTTTATCCCAAACTTCAGGTAACAATCAACAAAGGAGTATATTATCGCAGGAAGACCAAAAAGACCAGGACGCGGTGGCGGAGGACGCCGTCGCAATCGCCATCAATATGGCCTACGTAAGAAAAAAGACGACGGTCGTGAAGACAAAGTTGTCGAGATCGAAGGCGTCATCACATCCGTTCTAGCCGGAACCATGTTCAAAGTGGCTCTGCCTAGCGGACACGAAGTTCTCGCCCACATTTCCGGAAAAATGCGCAAGCGATTCATCCGACTCGTCGTTGGCGACAGGGTGAAAATGGAAATGTCCCCTTACGATACCACCAAAGCACGTATCGTTTTCCGACTGGGCTGATCAACACATCATCACTTTTCCATCCCCCTGATCTATTTTGGATCTGGGGGATTTTTTTATCCTACCACTTAACTCTTGAAACTTCTCCCCTGAAACTTCAAACTCTCATCGATGCTCTTCTTTGAAACATGGCAACAAGCGTTCCTCGCCGGACTCATTGTTGTGGTCTTCCTCTCTTTTGTTAAAGAGTGGATTTCCGCTGAACTCGTCGCGCTCACCGCCCTGCTGGCCTGCGTGATGACGGGCATCCTCAGCGTTGATCAAGGCGACCCCTATAACGCACTCAAGGTATTCTCCCACCCCGCCCCCATCACCGTCGCCTGTATGTTTGTCATCAGTGCCGCCTTGGAACGCACTGGAGTCATCGAAATTCTTGGCATTTGGTTTGAAAAAATTGCAGGGACCTCACCGATGCGAATGCTCGTCGTCATGATGGCGCTCGTCGCCTTTCTCTCCAGCTTTGCCAACAACACACCCGTCGTCGTCATCTTCCTACCCATCGTGCTCGCCATCTGCCGGAAGCGCGACTTCATGGCGTCCAAGTTCCTCATCCCTCTTTCCTACGCGGCCATCGTCGGCGGCACCGTGACCATCATCGGCACCTCCACCAATCTCATTGCGCTAGGTATTGCGGAAAAAGAAGGCATCGAAGGCCTCAGCATGTTTTCCATCACTCCGCTGGGACTCATCTTTGTCGCCATCACTTTTGTCTACATGCTCACTCTGGGGAAAAAACTCCTCCCTGACCGCGCTACCCTCGCCACCCTGATCGACCCCCATAGCTCGCGAGAGTTCATCACCCACGCCTTTGTCAAAGAAGGGAGCACTCTCGATGACAAAGCCTTCCCCGATAGCCCGATCGCCAAAATGAAAAAAGCGCGGGTGCTTGAAGTCCTCCGCGATGGCGTCCGACTCCAAACCCCGCTCAACAAAATCATCTTCAAAGCAGGTGATGAAATTGTTTTTAAAGGTGTACTGGAAGGTGTCATGGGTATCTCCAAAACCGAAGGAATCGATGTCCGGGGAAATGAACGCCGTGGACTCGAAGGCATCCGCACCGAAAGTGCGCTGCTCATGGAGGGCATTATCGGCCCAGAATCCAGCATGACCGGCCGCAGCCTCAAGGAACTCAACTTCCGCCAGCGCTTCGGCGTTCTCATCCTCGCCGTGCACCGCCGTGGCCGCAATTTGCGCGAGCGATTTGAAGACGAAAAGCTCGCCTTTGGCGACACCCTCCTCGTGCAGGGCCCGGCCGAAAAAATGAACCAGCTCTTCGAGCAGCGCGACTTCATCAACCTCAGTGAACGCAAACATGCCCAGGTCAGACGAAACAAAGCTCCCATCGCCATAGGAGCACTCTTGATTTTCATGATTCTCGGAGCCATCAATGGTCGATTTGGCATTCCCACCATTCCCATTGTCCAGCTAGCCTTCACCTCCGCGCTGATCGTCCTCCTCACCCGCTGCGTCGAACCCCAAGAAGCCTACCGCTCCGTCGATTGGAAAGTCGTCTTTATGATTTTTGGCATGTTAGGATTTGGCATGGCGATTGAAAAATCCGGCCTCGCCCAGCTCATCGCCAACGGCCTAACCGAGGGCCTCGGAATTGAAAGCCCCTACATCATGCTTGCCCTGATGTATCTACTCGCTGCCGTGATGACGGAAATCATCTCCAACAACGCAGTCGCCGTCCTGCTTACACCTTTAGTCATCGTTGTCGCCCACACCCTGGGAGCCAGTCCCCTCCCATTTATCATCGCCATCATGTTTGGCTCGTCCGCCAGCTTCTCCACCCCGATTGGTTACCAAACGAACACCTTCGTTTACGGTGCCGGCGGCTACAAGTTTGGCGACTTCTTCAAAGTCGGAGCCCCTCTCGCCGTCATCCTCTGGATCGTCGCCAGCTTCGTCATCCCCATCCTCTGGCCGTTTTATTAGAGTGACGCTTAAAACGTGTAGGAATAGTTGAGATCCATGCGGAAATCTTCGATTCTTGAATCGTCATCCATCCTACTGTTGGCGTAGCGCATCCTGAACAACATACCCTCAAAAATCGCAGCCGGGGGCTGGTAATTGATCGTGCAGTCGAACTCCGTTTGATCGGGCGAGGCATGGCTGCCGCTGTCAGGAGTATCACCAGTAATCCACCCGGCATCCATCGATACCCCATCGAGACCATGCGCGGAGAAATCATACGTAGCGCCAATGCGAAACGATTGCTCACCGGCACGATCAAAATCTTCAATGATAGATGAGTTATAAGCCGGCGTGCCTCCCCATGGTTTAAAAATCCCA
The DNA here is from genome assembly GCA_964398555.1 of uncultured Verrucomicrobiales bacterium. GTDB lineage: Bacteria > Verrucomicrobiota > Verrucomicrobiia > Verrucomicrobiales > Akkermansiaceae > Oceaniferula. The sequence continues at coordinate 14,472 of CAYNNY010000041.1, read as the reverse complement.
GCCCCGCTCGCCGTCCATGTGTAAGAGAGAGACGCTACCAGATTACAATATTGAATCGAGGCCTTCGCGCCCACGGACTGGGTTTCAAACTCACCCAGCAAATCACGCCCCACACTGCGTTGATCGATGAACTGCGCACCTATCCGAGCCGTCCATCGGTCCGAAATTTCGGACAAATGCTCACTTTCCACATAAAATGTATTCATCATATCCCACCCGTATTGATTCGTCAGGCCGATGAAATTATCCTCGCTAAAATCATAGCGCAACGAAACCACAGACACGCCCCGATCGACCCCACTCACACCTGCCACCTCTGACATACTTTCAGCCACTTGGGAAGCTCATACTCAGGCAGAAATGGCACCATCTCATACTGATTCACCAAACTTTCCGGAATTCCCCCTATCGATTCCGTCGCGGTATGCAAGCCCTTCAGATTTACATCCCCCGGATGCTCCACCTTGACATACTCCGGAACCGCCGCGGCATGGAGCGGCAATGGAATAAGAAAAAGATACCGTAATACAGAATAGCCACGCACGATGCCAAGCAACATAACCAATCCGACCACCGAGTCAAGATCCCCGAACTTTAGAAGACTTGCCACTGAGCCAGAAACTCGCGAGCCGCTTCAGGATCATTCAGAATGACTCCCTCTTCTTTCATTCCATCAGCCCATTGTCTTTTTCTTAAAATGCGGAGTCGACCCGCACGACCGGGTTTTGATTTTTTCTGCAACTCCAGAGCAACACGTCCCATGGTCATACGCACATTAAGTTCAACCACATGACGCAAGGCCAATGACCCATCGGCACGCCGGTAGACCATGGCATCCACCCCAACCGGGCCAATGTAACCCGTTAATAATTCGCTCAGAGCCGCTGGAATCTTCGTTCGATACCAAGACATCACCCCAGCCTCACGAAACAAAAACTCAGCCACCTCAGGGTCAATCCCCGTGCCCCACTTGGGAAACACCTTGGTGCCAAGAAACCTACCGGAGGCATCGTTCTCGATCTCAGTCATTCCGATGTATTTGACCTCGCCGTCAGCATGCATCTCATACAGACATGAAAAATCGAGCACACGGTCGAGCCACGGCTCAACGACAACGCCACCATGTGACGACAGCTTTTTTTTCAGCCAATTCTGAACCTCATCGTCAGCCGAGCATGGTTTCACCCTCTTGTGTCCGCGTCCAGCACAGGCGTAGGCGGCTTTGAGTAACACGTCACCCTCTGCCTGATAGTGCTGAATCAACGAACTAGCGGCATCGAGATCCGAACAATAAGAGCCGACACCATCACTCAGCCCCAGACGCTCATTCAGCCACACCCCGCTCTGCTTACTCAACCACCATGCCGGAACCTCTGCACGCCACTGCCAAGGCACTCCGGAAGAAACATCCTCTGCGATCGATTGCAACTGATCTGAAGCATCTGGTGACCAGGCCCACGGCCGCAACCCTCCAAGTTTACGATGATCTAAAGCATCACCAGGATCGTTCCTGTCCACGATTTCGGGCAGATCAAACCCCGCCGCTTTAAGCCGGGCCAGATGTTCGTTGCTAGGAACTTTCCGCATCAGCGCCAGATCGTCACGCCGACACCACGCCAGCATCAGCATTTCAAGATCATGTTCCATCGCCGACTCGATTTTGTTCGCGGTGTAATTCTTTCCACTGACCTGCGCTAACATCTGAGACTCGGCATTTGGGTTAAACCAATGCACCACAGGCGTCCGCCCCCGCGATTGCTCACAAACTTCAAGATGACTGATGAAATCCTCATCGAACCCGGCCAGTCGGCGCCCCTCGGCATTAAACGGAGCTATGCCCTTCGCCTTCGCCGGAGCCAGAGGAAAGGTCAGCGAAGTCTTAAACGCCTGCCAATCGGTCTGCCCCTGATCTTTCCATTTTCTAAACCACTTCACCCCGTGACCGACGTGGCCAATTTCATCCAGATAAATCTTCTCTAACACAGCCGCCGTCCCCGTATCCCCCGCCTCACGGAAAAGCCCGGCGTAGTGCTTGGAAAAATCAAGATTCGACTGCTCAAATGTCAGATTCAGCCGAGTCACAAAATCCATCGGAGTCTCCATCGGCGCGATCAATTTCCAGAAATAATCATTTACCGGAAGCTCTCCAAAATAAATCCCACAATCGCGCATCCGGCGCATGTACATCAGCGTGTGCATCTGCTCCTCACGCATCGCCTCATAAACCCCGGCACGATATTCCTTCGGAGCCTCTGGAAACTTCAACAAAACCAGAGCCATCAACTCAGCCGCCAACAGCTCGTGATTGGCCAGAAAATGCATCATCTTCCCCCGCTCCCGATCATCGTCCATCCGATTCACTCCCGGAAAGCTCGCCTTCACTCCCTTCGGGTTCATGCGCAACTCATCTGGCCGTCCCGGCGCATCGGGTACAAGAATCGCCTTTCCTGGCTCGTCATCACTTACCACCTCAGGCGCAAGCTCTAGTTTTCCATCGAGAGATTGCGCAAACAAAATCTTCTCGGCCGCCTCACGCATCTGCATGCGGGGAAGATGAAGAGTGCTGAAGCTGCTGGAAAGTGAAAAGTTGAAATTTTGCAAACGCCCCTGAGGCCGGGTGCATTGGTGAGCTTCCCTACAACCACATCTCCCTTATTTACTTACACAACTTATTTTTTAAATGATGAACGAACAACTTTTTGGGATCGCCCCCGCCTCCGCTATCATCGCACTAGTATTTGCCGTGTTTTATTTCAAACAGATGGTGAAATGCGATGAAGGCGCCGATTTGATGATTGAAAGTCTTTGAACCATCGGGAAATTCCCAGAGCATCCCACGCACAATCGGAGCACCGGGAGTGGCTGCATGAAGTAAAGCACTGGCCATCAGGCCCAGGCTAACGATGGAGACCAATGGCTATCTCATTGGATTAATTCGTTAGGGAAATGGTCACAGACTTGCCAGCCTCGAGCTTGATTTCGCGGGTTGACTTTTCACCTGAAACTCGGACTTTCACGCTATGAGGATGGGCACTGAGCAAGGTGGCTGAAGTTAGCTTCCCATCTTTCCATGTAATATCAACAATGACATCACCACGGGCGCGAAGACCCTTGACCGACCCTGTTGGGTAAACTTTAGGCAGAGCCGGCAGCAGAGATATTTCCCCAGCATGACTCTGAACAAACATCTCAGCCATTCCGGCGGGGATTCCCAAGTTGCCATCGATTTGGAACGGTGGATGAGTCGTCCAAAGGTTATCGAGAATATTGTAGGCAAGCAGGCCAGCCACACAGCCATGAGCCCGCTCGGCATCACCCATTCGTGACCAGAGTGCGGTGCGCCACGCCCAGGTCCAGGACCGTCGACTATCGCCCACCTCACCACGCTTGGTGAGTGAAACAATCGCGCCTTTAAGAAGATCTGGTGTTTGGGCCGCCGTGATTTGATTTCCCGGATGGACACCAAATAGGTGACTGGTGTGGCGATGATTGCTTTTTTCAAGGTCTTTCTCACCCATCCATTCCATCAACTGTCCCCAACTTCCGACCTTTGGCCCGTAAAGTTTGGAAAGTGTTGTTTTGAGCCGTTTCTGCAAATCAGGATCCGTATTGAGAACTTCTGCTGCCTTAAGCGTGCTGGTGAAGAGATCAAACATCAACTGCTGGGCGTGCGCCGTGCCATCTTCGTGAGGACCATGCTCGTGCGACCATGCATTGGGCACCACCAGACTACCATCGGGAAGCTCTTTCAGCCGAGGCAACCAGAACTCACTCACATCACGCATCCATGGCCATGCGGTCTTTTTAAGAAACCCCTTATCGAGAGAAAACTGATAGTTTTCCCAGAAATGCTGGGAAAGCCACGCGGTGCCTTCAATATTCCAGCTCCAGCCACCTCCGCCATAAGGGTTCAAGCTCATGCGGGTGACAAAGCCTTTCGAGTCTTTGCCGTATTCCTTTTTTGTATGCTCCTGGTAAACGGGAACTCCAGCACTCAGCAGATCAAACAATGGCTTGGAAAGCTCGGGGAGGTTGGTGGTTTCAGACAACCAGTAGTTCATCTGCAAGTTGATGTTGGTATGAAAATCACTGCACCACGCCGGGTTGTTTTTATTACACCAGATCCCCTGCAGGTTAGCGGGCAGAGTGCCTTGGCGGGAACTTGAAATCAGAAGATACCGACCGTAATTAAAAAGCATTGCCTCCAGCTCGGGGTCGAGACACGGACGGGGAAGATTTTTGGCATGGCTGCGGTAGTTTTGAATGCGTTCGTTGATCGGCTTGGCAGCGAGAGTGGTCTCCGTCTTTCCCAAATCAAGTTTGACTCGATCATAAAGAGCGCTGTAGTCCGCCTGATGAGCCTTCAGCATCTCCGACCATGACTTTGCCGATGCCTTTTTTAAGCGAGGCGCAATTTTATCAGCAGGGTCACCCGTCATCCACCCTTGGGCACGATCCATCACGTAGTTGGTATCGGCGACAAGGATGATCAAAACTTCATCCGCCCCTGTGATTTTCACACCATCAGCATCCGTGATGGTCTTACCGCCTTTGGCGATCACACGCGCACGGGCTTCGTATTGAAGTTTATTCGGAAGTTGGCCACGCAACTGAATCACATTCGACTTAGCGCTCACTTTTTCCATCCCTTGATGAGCACCTTTAAATTTGACCGTGCCGCCAATTTGCCCAGGTTTGTCGGCTGAGATTCTCCACAGCAAAACCTGATCGGGGTGCGATGCGATAGCTTCGCGTGTATAGGTCACGCCTCCACTCTTCCAGTGAGTGGTATGCAGAGCTTTGGAAATATCAAGCTGGCGATGGTATCCATCTGAGTTCGACTTCTCCCGATACGTCTGATCAAACACCAGGTTACCAAAATTCTGATATGCCCCAAACACATCGCCCTTGCCCGTCTTATTGTATTTTCCCTTAGCGTTTTCATTGCCGGTCCAGAGTGAGTCTACGTTAAATTGAATGACCGCATGATCAACACCGCCAAAAACAACACCGCCCAGTGCGCCGTTACCAATCGGCAACCCACCTTCTTCCCAATTTTTCGCGGGTTCATCAAAGCGGAGAATATGATCGGCCGAGGAGGAAAAAACGGAAGTCGGCAGAAGCACCGACACAGAAATAAGAGAAATTAGGCTGTTTTTCATGATATTAAAAATTTGAACTCGCGAGGAGTATCGACCTTTCTACGTCTAAAATCCAGCCTTTCTTTCTAGATGAGGGGGTTTATTTCACCTCAGGATACCGCATGAAACCCTCAGATGAATGAGATATCTCGATTGGATTGGCAGGCACCGCTGAAACGGTGGGGCCAACGTTCGACTGTGGTGCTCCCATCCACTTCGGAGCCTGAGGGGTGACATCGGCAAACCAAGCCACCAATGCCATGCCCATCAATCCGACAAAACCTCCGTAACCAGTCGTCATCGCCGTCGCCATCCCCACCACCAGCGGCGTGAAAATTAACAACCCCATCACCATCCAGCTCGGCTTCACTTCGTAATGATGAACCACGAGGCGGATACGGGATCGGGCCATCGCCAGACCAAAGATGCCATAACAGAGCAACAAGCTCAGCGCATTGATATGGTAAATGATCCCGCAACCATCGGTCCGGAAGGCACAAACAACCAAAGCGATGGCTCCAGATGTAGCCATCGATCCAAAAAACAAAACCAGCACAGCGATCTTACCAGCCAAGCTACGAAAGGCCGACGCCCCAATCGTTCCGGCACAAAACAAGCCCGAGCCTAGCACCACAGAGAGAGCCAGCACCACATTGCGCCAAGTATCGATTCCTCCTATGAAATAACGCACAATCAAGTAGGGCAACAACGAAACAAAAGTCACCAGACACAGCCCCCACATCGCTAAAAACTTCCCCCGCACCACCCGCCACCGAGACAAGGGAGTCATCAGCAGCAGCTCGTGGTTCCCATCCTCAAGCTCTTGCCCCATCAGCACCAAGCCACCTAAGGGCATGACCAAAACACAAATCAACCCCGCCACCATCCAAAAAGGCCCCGATGAAAAAAACAACCCCACATTAAAAACCCCTGTCTTATCAGAAAACGCCTCCACATCCCCCATGTTAAACTCTGCCGCCATCGCCAGCACCGCCAAGAGCTGAATCAAAATAAAGGGAACAATAAACATTCCCCGCCTCAATCCCTGCCGCAGCTCCTTCACCGTCATCGCTCCAAAACGATCCGGCAGGTCTTCTTTCTGATAGGATGATGCGCTCACTTGAACAATCAGCATCAAGCAACACTCTTGATATTCCAATGAAAAAATTGCCGCTCCCCTGTAAGCCGGATTCTGTCCACCTTATCACTAAGGCTGTACGATCATTTATCTTAACTCAGCTACCCGAAAGTAACTGGGAAACCTCCCTTGCGGGATGGTGCGACTAATACCCGGAGATTCTAATCGGGCGGGCGACCCTTCTCCTGTTGTGTCTTGCGCCGCGCGGGGTTTACTGTGCCTCCTCAGTTACCCTTGGAGCGGTGGGCTCTTACCCCACCTTTTCACCCTTACCTCTCATCCCGAAAGACATGAGGCGGTTTGGTTTCTGCTGCACTTTCCGTCCGGTTGGCTTGACCCAACCGTCCCTCGTTTTCACAAGGCGCGCTGCCCTTTGGCGTCCGGACTTTCCTCGACCTCACCAGTTGCCTGATCAGACCGCGACCGTCCGGGGAGCGGCGGGGAGAACCTACGCTCCAAAATTTTAAAGTTCAAACTCCAAATACCAAAAAAGCCATTCCATCATACGCTTGACTCTTACTTCTCACCTCTTACTTCTTGGGGCATGTCCTACATTCTTCCTACCTACGCCAATTTTCCACTCACCGCTCTCCGGGGAGAAGGCGCCCGCCTGTGGGATGATGAGGGAAACGAATACCTCGACTTTTGCGCCGGCATTGCCACCTGCAGCCTAGGCCACTGCCACCCAGCCCTCACGGAAGCTATCACCACTCAGGCCAAAACTCTCATCCATTGCTCCAACCTCTACCAAATCCCCCAACAACAACAGCTTGCAGAAAAACTCGTCACTGAGTTTGTCCAATCCCCCGGTAAGATATTCTTTGGTAACTCGGGAGCGGAAGCCAATGATGGAATGATCAAAACAGCCCGTCGCTTCGGCCACGCACGGCCCGATAAAGACGGAAAGGCCCGCTACGAGGTGATCACCTTCAATAGCTCATTCCACGGCCGGACGCTCGGCTCGATGGCTGCCACAGCGCAGGAAAAAATCCATGTCGGATTTGCCCCCCTGCTCCCCGGCTTCCGCTATGTGCCATTCAACGACCCCGAGGCCTTAAAAGCTGCAATCAATGAAACCACGGCAGGCATCCTCCTCGAACCCATTCAGGGGGAAGGTGGAGTCAATAGTGCCACACCCGAATTCCTTCAAGGCGTAGCCGATTTCTGCCAGGAAAACGACATTCTCCTGATGCTTGATGAAATTCAATGTGGCATCGGCCGGACCGGCGACCTGATGGGGTGGAAATCCATTTGCCCTGATCTTAAGCCCGACACCATCTCGTTTGCCAAAGGACTAGGCGGAGGCTTCCCCATCGGTGCCTTCTACGTCAGCGACCGCGCGATCGACACCGACGGAACCCAACTCTCCTCACTCATGGACGCAGGCTCACATGGCTCCACCTACGGCGGCAACCCCCTCGCCTGCTCCGCAGCCCTGGCCGTGCTCACCGAGATTCAATCCTCCAGCCTCATCGGAAACGTCAATCGCCAAGAACAACGCATTCGTAAAGCCGTGGAGAGCTGGAACTCTCCGCTCATTCAGTCGATTCGTGGAAAAGGACTGCTTCTTGGCTTTGCTCTCACCCCTGAAACAATCGAAGCTCCAGCTCTTTGCAAAGCCCTGATGGACAACAAACTCCTCACCGTCCCAGCCGGCCCCAGCACTCTGCGCTGGCTACCACCTCTTAACGTCACCGATGCCGAAATCGATGAAGCGCTGAAGATCCTTAAAAACACTCTCGATTCTTTGGCGTAAAAATGAATACTCAACACCTCAACACAAACATCTTCAACCTATGACTCACTTTCTCTCGATCGAAGAACTCTCCGGCGCACGTATCACACGCTTGATTGATGCCGCCATCATCCTCAAGGCCGAACGCAAAAACGGAGGGCTCAAACAAAAACCGCTCGCCGGACAAACATGGGCGATGATTTTCACCAAATCATCCACCCGCACCCGAGTCTCCTTCGAAGTGGGCGTGCGCGAACTTGGCGGCTCAGTCATGTTTCTCTCGTCCAATGATATCCAGCTCGGACGCGGCGAACCCATTAAAGACACCGCCCGCGTGCTAGGCAGAATGGTACACGGTGCCATCATCCGCACATTCGCCCAACAGGACGTTATCGATTTTGCCAACTACTCCGGCATCCCCACCATCAATGCCCTGACCGACGATGCCCACCCGTGCCAAATCCTCGCCGACCTACTCACCATCAAAGAACGTCTCGGTGGCTGGGAAGGTAAAAAAATCGCCTTCGTCGGAGATGGCTTTAATAACATGTCACGCTCCTGGATGTGGGCAGCCAAAGAGCTAGGCTTCGAGCTCTCCATCGCCGCCCCTCAGGGATGCCTCCCCACCGAACAATACCTCGCCCGCCTCAACGCACCCAACATCAGCATCACCACCGACCCCACGGAAGCGGTCAAAGACGCCCACGTCATCAACACCGATGTCTGGCTCTCCATGGGCGAAGAGGGACAAAAAGAAAAAGAAGCCCTCTTCGGCGACTACCAAGTGAACTCCGCGCTGCTCAAACACGCGTGTTCATCCCACATTGTTCTCCACTGCCTGCCCGCCTACCGAGGCAAAGAAATCACCGAATCCGTGCTCGAAGGCCACGCCGATACCATTTTCCAACAGGCCGAAAACCGCTTGCACGTGCAAAAGGCAGTCCTCGTCCGCTTGGTCGCAGGCGGACAAACATTCAGAGGCATGTTTGGATAAACCTCAATATGGAGTGGAGACTTCCAGTCTCCGACTGCCTATCCCTGATCAACCCGGCCATTGTCCAAAAATAATACTCCACAGGAAGTCTAGACCTATCCCTCCATCAGCTCTTTGAGAGCTGGGTCCGACTCGGCCAATTCTTCACAGCTATCAATCAACATAGAATTACTGTGCGTAGCAGGCAGCGCTTTCACTTTTTTGTAGCTCTTAGCAATACTCGTCCGGAGTTCCTGAAGTAAAGCGCCCTCGCCCTCCTGATTTAAAGTGATCAACATATCAGCCCACAACCTGCTGCGCTCATCGCGAGTCATAGTCATCGAATAATCATCCTTGAGAAGTTCATCCACGAACTGAGCCGTAGTCTCATCATTAGGGAGTCTCTTTTTTTGAAAATACGTAGCCTTTTTTAAAACAGAATCGCTGAAAATCTTTCATCGGCATACTATGGCGAGAATCCAGCAA